>NZ_CP108086.1:3338562-3642067 GCF_036186745.1 Microbispora hainanensis
ACGGCTTCGGCAAGCGGAGCTACACCACGAGCTGGGTGGAGCCCGGCCTGGAGCCCGGCATGTACAGCGTCCAGATGATCGTCTATCGGAAGGGCGCCGTGAGCCGGTTGAGCAAGCGCATGCAGAGCTACGCCGCGCAGGGCGTCAAGCCGATCGAGGTCGGCGGCAGGAAGGCCTACCTGGTCAGCGTGTCGGAGGGCGGCGACCGGGTCATGGACGGCGGCACCCGCACGATCGTGTGGACCCTCGCTCCCGGCGTCGGCGCCGAGGTCATGATCAGCCCTGACTACGCGGCCAAGATCGGTGCGGACGCGGCCGACAGCGAGCTCAAGAAGATCGCCGGGGGAGCCACCCTCGCCAAGTGACCCCGCTTCGATCCCGCGCCTCCGTGGTCCCCACGGGCCCGTGGGTCGTGCGCCGGCATGACGAAGGCCCGGTCCCGCTTCTCGGGGACCGGGCCTTCGCTGAAATTTGCAGAGTCCGGATGACCTCTTTCAGCGGGCTTCGGCTTCTCAGTGGGCCTCGGCCAGGAGCTTGCCCACCCGGCTGACGCCCTCGACCAGGTCGTCGTCGCCCAGCGCGTACGACAGGCGGAAGTAGCCCGGGGTGCCGAACGCCTCGCCGGGCACCAGCGCGACCTCGGCCTCCTCCAGGATGAGCTCGGCCAGCTCGGCCGAGGTCTGCGGGCGCTTGCCGCGGATCTCCTTGCCCAGCAGCGCCTTGACCGACGGGTACGCGTAGAACGCGCCGAACGGCTCGGGGCAGACCACGCCGGGGATCTCGTTGAGCATCCGGACCATGGTCTGGCGACGCCGGTCGAACGCCGCGCGCATCTGCGCGACGGCCGACAGGTCGCCGGAGACGGCCGCGAGCGCGGCGGCCTGGGCGACGTTGGAGACGTTCGAGGTGGCGTGGGACTGCAGGTTCGTCGCCGCCTTGACCACGTCGGACGGGCCGATCAGCCAGCCCACCCGCCAGCCGGTCATCGCGTACGTCTTGGCCACGCCGTTCAGCACGACGACCCGGTCGCGCAGCTCGGGCACGGCGGTGGCGATGCTGGAGAACTTCGTGTCCCCGTAGACCAGGTGCTCGTAGATCTCGTCGGTCACGACCCACAGGCCCTTGTCGAGCGCCCAGCGGCCGATCTCCTCGACCTGGGCGGGGGAGTAGACGGCCCCCGTCGGGTTGGACGGCGAGACGAACAGCAGCACCTTGGTGCGGTCGGTCAGCTTCTCCTCCAGCTGCTCGACCGAGGCCAGGTAGCCGGTGGTCTCGTCGGTGACCACGTCGACCTGGACGCCGCCCGCGAGCTTGATCGCCTCCGGGTACGTCGTCCAGTAGGGCGCCACGACCAGGACCTCGTCACCCGGGTCGAGCAGCGTGGCGAACGCCTCGTAGACCGCCTGCTTTCCACCGTTCGTCACCAGGACCTGGGCGGCCTCGACCTGGAACCCGCTGTCGCGCAGCGTCTTGTCGGCGATCGCCTGCTTGAGCTCCGGCAGGCCCCCGGCCGGCGTGTACTTGTGGAACCTGGGGTTCCGGCACGCCTCGACGGCCGCCTCGACGATGTAGTCGGGCGTCGGGAAGTCGGGCTCGCCGGCGCCGAAGCCGATGACCGGGCGACCGGCCGCCTTCATGGCCTTGGCCTTGGCGTCCACGGCCAGAGTCGCGGACTCGGAGATCGCGGAAATACGCGCGGAGATGCGAGGTCGGGTCATGCCTCCATCGTTCCAGACGCGCCACGCGGTTTCGTATCCATATCCAGGATCCGGACGGGTCCGCACGGTAGCTTTAGATCGCACAGAAACGGCACTCGGGCCGCCTTCGGGCGGTGCGGCGGTCATGTGGTTCGACGGAGTGGTGATTCCCGCGTACACTTCACCGACTAGTGGGCCACGTGAACGACGCGACGGACGCTTCGGCGCGTTTCTCGGGTATCGTGGTGCACGGCTTAGGGCACTAGCGCAATTGGTAGCGCACCGGTCTCCAAAACCGGCGGTTGGGGGTTCGAGTCCCTCGTGCCCTGCGGAGTGCGGTCCGCGCAACAATGGCGTGAAAGCGCGCCGCAACTGCGACGGACACGACGGATCAGGTGAGGACTGTGGCGATCGACACCCGCGGTGAAACCGCTGGCAAGCCAGGCAAGCCGACCAGTGAGAAGAAGGCAAAGCGCACCTCGCCCGCTCTGTTCTACCGGCAGGTCGTCGCCGAGCTGCGCAAGGTCATCTGGCCCAGGCGCAATGACCTGATCTCGTACACCGTAGTTGTCCTGGTCTTCGTTGTGATCATGGTTGGGCTCGTGTTCGGGATCGATACGCTGCTGGGTAAGGCAGTGCTCTGGCTCTTCGGCGGATCCTGATCCCGCCCGAGACGTCGTAGCACGTCAAGACACCAAGCGAAGAAGGAAGAGTCCCGTGTCCGAGTCCCCGATGCCGGCCGACCGCTCCCATGACGAGCATGACGAGTGGGGCACCGAGCAGGACGAGGCCGTAGCAGAGGTCGAGGAGACCACGGCCGCCGACTCTGACGGCGGTGACGGCGGCGAAGACTCGGCCGAGGTCGCCGCGCAGGTCGACGAGGACGGTGACGTCCTTCCGGATGTCGACCCGGTCGAGGAGTTCAAGCGTCAGCTTCGCGGTCAGTTCGGCGAGTGGTATGTCATCCACTCGTACGCCGGTTACGAGAACCGCGTGAAGCAGAACATCGAGAGCCGGATCGGGTCCCTCAACATGGAGGACTTCATCTTCCAGGTCGAGGTGCCGACCCACACGATCACGGAGTTCAAGGGCGGCAAGAAGACTCCGATCAAGGAGCGTGTGCTTCCCGGCTACGTTCTGGTCCGGATGGACCTGACCGACGAGTCCTGGGCCGCGGTGCGCAACACGCCCGGCGTGACCGGCTTCGTCGGCCTGTCCAACAAGCCGAGCCCGCTGAACCTCGACGAGGTCGCCAAGCTGCTCGCGCCGGAGCCTTCCGAGGAAGTCAAGAAGGCCACGACCAAGACCACCACCGCGACCGTCGACTTCGAGATCGGCGAGTCCGTCACGGTCATGGACGGGCCGTTCGCCACGCTGCCGGCCACGGTCAGCGAGATCAGCGCCGAGTCGCAGAAGCTCAAGGTCCTCGTCTCGATCTTCGGCCGAGAGACCCCGGTCGAGCTGTCGTTCAACCAGGTCTCGAAGATCTGACCGCCTCGCGTAGACTCGATAGCCGTCCTCACGGCACGCCCTGCTTCGGCGTGCCTGTGAGGCTTTTGTAGGACAAAGGACCCGGAGAAGGACAAATGCCTCCAAAGAAGAAAGTCGCGGCCCTGGTGAAGGTCCAGCTTCCCGCTGGGCAGGCCACCCCCGCGCCGCCGGTCGGTACCGCGCTCGGTCCGCACGGCGTCAACATCATGGACTTCGTCAAGCAGTACAACGCCGCGACGGAGGCCCAGCGGGGCAACATCATCCCCGTCGAGATCACCATCTTCGAAGACCGCACCTTCACCTTCATCACGAAGACGCCGCCGGCGCCTGAGCTGATCAAGAAGGCCGCCGGTCTGCAGAAGGGCAGCGCGAACCCGCACAAGGACAAGGTGGGCAAGCTGACCCGCGAGCAGCTTCGCCAGATCGCCGAGACCAAGATGCAGGACCTCAACGCCAACGACGTCGAGGCCGCCGAGAAGATCATCGCCGGCACCGCCCGTTCCATGGGCATCACCATCGCCGACTGACTCTCAGCGGTGACCAACGCAGTGGGAGGGCCCGCGCAGGCCCGGACCACGATCTCCACGAGGAGCACGAAGTGAAGCGCAGCAAGAACTGGAAGAACGCGGCGGCCGAGATCGACCGCACGGCCCTGTACGCCCCGCTCGAGGGTGTGCGGCTGGCCAAGAAGACCGCGACCACGAAGTTCGACGCGACCGTCGAGGTCGCCCTGCGGCTGGGCGTCGACCCGCGCAAGGCCGACCAGATGGTCCGCGGCACCGTCAACCTCCCGCACGGCACCGGCAAGACCGCCCGGGTCCTGGTCTTCGCGACCGGTGACCGTGCCGAGGAGGCCCGCGCGGCGGGCGCCGACATCGTCGGCTCCGACGAGCTGATCGACGAGGTGTCCAAGGGCCGTCTCGACTTCGACGCGGTCGTCGCCACCCCGGACATGATGGGCAAGGTCGGTCGTCTGGGCCGCGTGCTCGGCCCCCGCGGCCTCATGCCGAACCCGAAGACCGGCACCGTCACGCCCGACGTGGCCAAGGCCGTCAGCGACATCAAGGGCGGAAAGATCGAGTTCCGGGTCGACCGGCACGCCAACCTGCACTTCATCATCGGCAAGGCGTCCTTCGACGACCGCCAGCTCGTGGAGAACTACGCCGCGGCGCTGGACGAGGTGCTGCGTCTCAAGCCGTCGGCGGCCAAGGGCCGTTACCTCAAGAAGGTCACCTTCACCACGTCCATGGGCCCGGGCATCCCGGTCGACCCGAACGTGACGCGGGCGATGACCGCCGAGATCGACGCCTGAGCCGTCTTCCCGGCCGACACGACGACGGAAGCCCCCGCCCTCTACGGGCGGGGGCTTCCGCGCGTCTGTGGCCGTGTAGGGCCCCACGACGCTCGATCGGCTGCTGCGTCGCCTCTCGGCCGTCCCTCGCTCAGCCCCTGCTCCAGGCCCCGTCTTGTGAAGGTTCTGTGCACGGCTCATGGGGGTTCGTCCGCCGGCCACGCGCGGACGGCGTTAGGCGCATAAGGTCAAGGGCAGGTAAAGGGGGACATCGAAGGGATGGACACAATGCGACGACTACTGGTGGCCGCGGGGGCGGTAGCCGCGATCACGGTCGCGGGATGCGGCACGACCGCGACTCCGTCTCTCCAGAACGCCAGGCTCTCGGCGGCCGAGGTCATCCAGCAGACCGCGCAGAAGGCCGACGACGTCGACACCTATGCCGCCGACCTCGTGCTGAACGTCACCGACGCCGACGGCGGTCAGGGAGGGGTCGTCCAGGGCACCATGCTCTACCAGAAGACCCCGCAGATCTCCTCCGACATCAACCTCGGCCAGGTGTCGTTCAACGGGCAGAACATGCCCGGCGGGGTGCGGGTGATCCTCCAGGGCGACGTGGCGTACGTGAAGCTCGACATGCTCAGGACCCTGGTGGGCGCCACCAAGCCGTGGATCAGGCTCGACCTGAAGCAGCTCGGCTCTCAGGCCGGCGTGGACATCGAGCAGTATCTCGCCCAGGCGCAGCAGTTCGACCTGAAGACGAGCGCCGCCATGCTCACGGCGTCGAAGGACGTCAAGCCGGTGGGCACCGAGCAGGTCGGCGGGGTGGACACGACCCACTATTCGGGCACGTTCCCCGTGGCCGAGGCGATCAAGCAGCTTCCGGAGGACCGGCGCGGCCACGTGCAGGACGAGCTGGCGAACGCCAAGGACGTCACGTTCGACGCCTGGATCGACGGCCAGGGCCTGCCGCGCAAGGTCGAGCTGAACGGCGGCAAGCCGGGCGCAGGCACGTTCAAGGCGACGGCGATGTTCAAGTCGTTCAACGAGCCGGTCTCGATCAAGGCGCCGGCCGCCGACCAGGTCGGCGAGCTGCCGCGGACGCTGACGCAGCAGCCGTCCGGCGCCACAGGCTGATTTGGCGTCTTGCCGGTTGACACCGTAGTCTGTCTCCTGCCGAAGACCGCCGGTCGTCACTGGGCCCACAACCCGGTGACCGAAGGATCCACGTGAGTGGACGGCCCGCGTAGGTGTGGAGAAGCTTGAGGACGTTCGACGTCTGTCCAAGCCCCGTGCGCCTGCGCCGGGGCTTGTCTGTTTTCTGAGGGCCTTCGCCGGCGGCACATCTGGAAGGAGGCCCATGGCGAAGGCGGAGAAGAGCGTCGCGATCGCCGAGCTCAAGAGTGAGTTCGAGGGATCCAGCGCCGCCGTTCTGACCGAATACCGCGGTCTCACCGTCGCTCAGCTCAAGCAGCTGCGCGTTTCTCTCGGTGGGAATGCGAAGTTCGCCGTGGCGAAGAACACGCTCACCAAGATCGCGGCCAACAGCGCCGGGATCACCTCCCTGGACGACCTGTTCCAGGGCCCGACCGCCATCGCGTTCGTCAAGGGCGACGTGGTGGAGGCGGCCAAGGGTCTGCGTGACTTCGCCAAGGCCAACCCCCTCCTGGTGATCAAGGGTGGTGTCGTCGACGGCAAGTCGATGACCCCCGACGAGATCACGAAGCTTGCCGACCTTGAGTCCCGCGAGGTGCTCCTCGCGAAGCTGGCCGGTGCGCTGAAGGCCAAGCAGTCCCAGGCTGCCGCCACCTTCGCCGCGCTGCCCACCACGATGGCTCGACTGGCCGAGGCTCTGCGCGCCAAGCGCGAAGAGGCCGGCGAGTAGGTCCGCGCAGCGGACGGGGGAAGCGCGCACCGCGGTCCCTTTACACGTTTTTTGCTAGATCCACTGGAGGAACACACCATGGCGAAGCTCAGCACCGACGAGCTGCTCGAGACCTTCAAGGAGATGACCCTCCTTGAGCTGTCCGAGTTCGTGAAGGTCTTCGAGGAGACCTTCGACGTGAAGGCCGCCGCTCCGGTCGCCGTCGCCGCCGCCCCGGCCGCCGGTGGCGCCGGTGGCGCCGCCGAGGAGGCCGAGGAGCAGGACGAGTTCGACGTCATCCTCGAGGCCGCCGGCGACAAGAAGATCCAGGTCATCAAGGAGATCCGCGCCCTGACGAGCCTGGGCCTCAAGGAGGCCAAGGACCTCGTGGACGGCGCTCCGAAGCCGGTCTTCGACGGCAAGGTCAACAAGGAGCAGGCCGAGAAGGCGAAGGCCGCCCTGGAGGGCGCCGGCGCCACGGTCACCGTCAAGTAAGACGGTCTTGTAACACGCTTCACCGAAGGGGCGGGTCCATCCAGGTGCCGGATGGGACCGCCCCTTTCGCGTGCCCGGACCCCGTGCGGAATCCGGAATCTATGGGCAGGGCGGGTCCGCTGATCTATCGTGCCGATTAGGGAGTGTCCGACGACGGCGCGCGCGGGTGGCACGCCGGCCTCGCCGGGCACGACCGTTGATCCGCGCGACGTGAACGGGCCGAGACGACGACCGGGTGCTCAGGAGGTGCGGGGATGCGGCGCGCGCTGACCGCCGGGCTCGTGCTCCTCGTGGTCGCGCTGGCCCTGACGGTCCGCCATCTCGCCCAGGCCCGTACGGAGGCCCTCGCGACGGCCGAGGACGGCGAGATGGCCGTGCGGGCCGCGGCGGCGCACGCGGTGAGCCTCATGTCGATCGACCACCGCCGCATCGACGACGACATCAAACGAGCGCTGGCGACCTCCACGGGCCCGGAGCGGGCGCAGTACGCCGCCGGGCAGGCGGCTCTGAAGGCCACCACGCTGAAGAACAAGGCCGTGCAGACGGGCGTCCTGCGGGCCTCCGCGCTCACCTCCCTCGCCGCCGACCGGCGCACGGCACAGGTGCTGATCGTCGGCGACGCCGTGATCCACTGGGAGGACGGCAGGAAGGCCCCTCCGGAGGAGCGCTTCTTCCGCTGGCGCATGGACGTCACGAAGGCCTCGGGCCTGTGGCTGGTCTCACGGGCGGAGCTGGTGCGGTGAGGCGCCTGCTGCGGGCGCTGACGGCCCTCGTGGCGGCCGGGCTGGCCGTCGCCGCCGTGTGGCTCCTGCTCGATCTGCGCCGCCTCCAGGCCACCGAGAGAGCCTCCAGGGAGGCACTGTCGGCCGCCCGGTCCTACGCGCCCGACATGTTGTCGTACGACTACCGTACGATCGATCAGGACATGCTGAGGGCGGGAGCGCACGCCACCGGGCAGCTGGCGGAGCACTACCGGACGCTCGTGGCGACGCTGGGACCGCAGGCGCGCGAGCGGCGGACGGTGCAGCACGCGGTCGTCGCCGCCGCAGGAGTGGAGTCGGCGACGCCGGAAGAGGTCCGGGTGCTGCTGTTCGTGAACATGGTCACGACGCGGTCGGGCCCGGGTCAGGAGGAGCCGAAGCAGCAGGTCAGCCAGGGGAGAGCGCGCCTGGTCATGGTGACGCAGGGCGACGGCTGGCGGGCCTCCCGGCTGTCCACGCTCCTGGGTGACACGCCCGTTCCCTGAGCCCGTGGCTAAATTGTTAGTAAAGAACACGTTTAAGCCGTGCCACCCGGTGGGTATCCAGGGCTCGGCGGCGTCGACCGACGGTCAGCGTTGGGTCGTTCGCGTGACTGAGCGTTACCCGTGTCCGGTCCCGGGTAGGGACTGGATCCCCGGAGCTCGCTCGGCCGCGAGGGCGGAAAAACCCTGCGAGACCCCTGCCGGTTAGGCGAAATGTCGGCTCTCGGGCTTGACGTTTCGGCGCTGACGGGTGATGCTGCCACCAACGTGGAGCGCAGAGCGATAGCGGAGTGGACAGGTGTATGCCGATCGGCTACACTGCCCCTTTGCGCTGCCCTTTGACGACCGTCTCTCTGAGTAACTCTTAGTCCTGGTCGTCTGGCGTGCGTGTAGTCAGTCCGCGAGCCCTCGGAAGGACATCTGTTGGCAGCCTCGCGCAACGCCTCCGCCGTACCCGCCGGTCCCCGAACCGTGTCGTTCGCACGAATCGAGGAGCCGCTCGAAGTACCCGACCTTCTCGCCCTGCAGACCGAGTCCTTCGACTGGCTGCTCGGAAACGAGAAATGGAAGGGCCGGGTCGAGGCGGCTCGCCAGGCCGGGCGCAAGGACATTCCGACCCAATCCGGTCTCGAAGAGATCTTCGAGGAGATCAGTCCCATCGAGGACTTCTCCGGAACCATGTCCCTGTCGTTCCGGGATCACAGGTTCGAGCCGCCCAAGTACTCAGTCGATGAGTGCAAAGACAAGGACATGACCTACTCCGCCCCGATGTTCGTCACGGCGGAGTTCATCAATAACACCACAGGTGAGATCAAGAGCCAGACGGTGTTCATGGGCGACTTCCCGCTCATGACGTCGAAGGGCACCTTCATCATCAACGGCACCGAGCGTGTCGTGGTGTCCCAGCTCGTCCGTTCGCCGGGTGTCTACTTCGACCGTTCGGTCGACAAGACCTCCGACAAGGACCTGTTCGGCTGCCGGGTGATCCCGTCGCGCGGCGCGTGGCTCGAATTCGAGATCGACAAGCGCGACAGCGTCGGCGTGCGCATCGACCGCAAGCGTAAGCAGCCGGTCACGGTGCTGCTGAAGGCGCTCGGCTGGACCAACGACCAGATTCTGGAGCGTTTCGGTCAGTACGAGTCGATGCGGGCGACCCTGGAGAAGGACCACACCTCCGGCCAGGACGACGCGCTGCTCGACATCTACCGCAAGCTGCGTCCGGGCGAGCCCCCGACCAGGGAGTCGGCGCAGGCGCTGCTGGAGAACCTGTACTTCAACCCGAAGCGCTACGACCTCGCCAAGGTCGGCCGTTACAAGATCAACAAGAAGCTGGGCGTCCAGGCCGACATCACCCAGGGAACGCTGACCGACGAGGACATCGTGTCGACCATCGAATACCTCGTCCGGCTGCACGCCGGCGAGGAGACGATGGGCCCGGACAACTCGGTGGTCGTCGAGACCGACGACATCGACCACTTCGGCAACCGTCGTCTGCGCACGGTGGGCGAGCTCATCCAGAACCAGGTCCGCCTGGGCCTGGCCCGCATGGAGCGCGTCGTCCGCGAGCGCATGACCACGCAGGACGTCGAGGCGATCACGCCGCAGACCCTGATCAACATCCGCCCGGTCGTGGCGTCGATCAAGGAGTTCTTCGGCACCTCGCAGCTGTCGCAGTTCATGGACCAGACCAACCCGCTGGCCGGCCTGACGCACAAGCGGCGTCTGTCCGCCCTGGGCCCGGGTGGTCTGTCGCGTGAGCGCGCGGGCTTCGAGGTCCGCGACGTGCACCCCTCGCACTACGGCCGCATGTGCCCGATCGAGACGCCGGAAGGCCCGAACATCGGCCTAATCGGCTCGCTGTCCTCCTTCGGGCGGGTCAACTCGTTCGGCTTCGTCGAGACCCCCTACCGCCGCGTCGTCGACGGCCGGGTCACCGACGAGATCGACTACCTCACCGCGGACGAGGAGGACCGGCACGTCGTGGCGCAGGCCAACACGGCCCTGAACGCCGACGGCACCTTCGCCGAGACCCGCGTGCTCGCCCGCCGCAAGGGCGGCGAGTTCGAGGCCGTCCACCCGTCCGAGGTCGACTACATGGACGTGTCGCCGCGCCAGATGGTGTCGGTGGCGACGGCGATGATCCCGTTCCTGGAGCACGACGACGCCAACCGCGCGCTCATGGGGTCGAACATGCAGCGTCAGTCGGTGCCGTTGCTCAAGAGCGAGGCGCCGCTGGTCGGCACCGGCATGGAGTATCGCGCGGCGACGGACGCCGGTGACGTCATCACGGCCGAGAAGGCCGGTGTGGTGGAGGAGGTCTCGGCCGACTACATCACGGTGATGAACGACGACGGCACCCGGACGACGTATCGGGTGGCGAAGTTCAAGCGGTCGAACCAGGGCACCTGCTTCAACCAGAAGCCGATCGTGTCCGAGGGTGACCGGGTCGAGCGGGGTCAGGTCGTCGCCGACGGTCCGTGCACCGACAACGGTGAGATGGCGCTGGGCAAGAACCTGCTGGTGGCGTTCATGCCCTGGGAGGGGCACAACTACGAGGACGCGATCATCCTGTCCCAGCGTCTGGTGCAGGACGACGTGCTGTCGTCGATCCACATCGAAGAGCACGAGGTCGACGCCCGCGACACCAAGCTGGGTCCGGAGGAGATCACCCGCGACATCCCCAACGCCTCCGAGGACGCGCTGGCCGACCTCGACGAGCGCGGCATCATCCGCATCGGCGCCGAGGTGACGACCGGCGACATCCTGGTCGGCAAGGTCACGCCGAAGGGTGAGACCGAGCTGACGCCGGAGGAGCGGCTGCTGCGGGCGATCTTCGGTGAGAAGGCGCGTGAGGTGCGCGACACCTCGCTGAAGGTGCCGCACGGTGAGTCGGGCAAGGTCATCGGGGTGCGGGTGTTCAGCCGTGAGGAGGGCGACGAGCTTCCTCCGGGTGTGAACGAGCTGGTGCGCGTGTACGTGGCGCAGAAGCGCAAGATCACCGATGGTGACAAGCTCGCCGGCCGTCACGGCAACAAGGGCGTCATCTCCAAGATCCTGCCGGTGGAGGACATGCCGTTCCTCGAGGACGGCACGCCGGTCGACATCGTGCTCAACCCGCTGGGCGTGCCGGGCCGGATGAACGTCGGCCAGGTGCTGGAGACCCACCTCGGGTGGATCGCCGCCCGCGGATGGGACGTCTCCGGTCTCGACGAAGCCTGGGCCGAGCGCCTGCGTGACAAGGACCTGGGCAGGGTCGAGCCCTGGACCAAGGTCGCCACGCCGGTGTTCGACGGCGCCCACGAGGAGGAGATCGTCGGCCTGCTCAACAACACCCTCCTCAACCGGGACGGCTCCCGCATGGTGGGGGAGAACGGCAAGGCGCGGCTGTTCGACGGCCGCTCCGGCGAGCCGTTCCCGCACCCGATCTCGGTGGGTTACATCTACATCCTGAAGCTGCTGCACCTGGTCGACGACAAGATTCACGCCCGGTCGACCGGTCCGTACTCGATGATCACCCAGCAGCCGCTGGGTGGTAAGGCGCAGTTCGGCGGCCAGCGCTTCGGTGAGATGGAGGTGTGGGCCCTGGAGGCGTACGGCGCCGCCTACGCGCTGCAGGAGCTGCTGACGATCAAGTCCGACGACGTCCTGGGCCGTGTGAAGGTCTACGAGGCCATCGTCAAGGGCGAGAACATCCCCGAGGCGGGCATTCCCGAGTCCTTCAAGGTCCTCATCAAGGAGATGCAGTCGCTCTGTCTCAACGTCGAGGTTCTCTCCAGCGACGGCATGTCGATCGAGATGAGGGACACCGACGAGGACGTCTTCCGCGCGGCGGAGGAGCTCGGCATCGACCTGTCCCGGCGTCCCCACGAGGGCGCGATGACCGTCGACGAGGTCTGATTCAAAAGGGGATTATCTAGTGCTCGACGTCAACTTCTTCGACGAGCTGCGCATCGGCCTCGCGACCGCCGACGACATCAGGCAGTGGTCGCACGGCGAGGTGAAGAAGCCCGAGACCATCAACTACCGGACCCTCAAGCCGGAGAAGGACGGGCTCTTCTGCGAGAAGATCTTCGGTCCGACCCGGGACTGGGAGTGCTACTGCGGCAAGTACAAGCGCGTCCGCTTCAAGGGCATCATCTGTGAGCGCTGTGGCGTCGAGGTCACGCGCGCCAAGGTGCGCCGCGAGCGGATGGGCCACATCGAGCTCGCCGCTCCGGTCACCCACATCTGGTACTTCAAGGGCGTCCCGTCGCGCCTCGGTTACCTGCTCGACCTCGCCCCGAAGGACCTGGAGAAGGTCATCTACTTCGCGGCGTACATGATCACGCATGTCGACACCGAGATGCGTGACCGCGACCTGCCGTCGCTGGAGGCGAAGATCTCCGTCGAGCGGCAGCACATCGAGCAGCGCCGTGACGCCGACATCGAGGCCCGCCAGAAGAAGCTCGAGGCCGACCTGGCCGAGCTGGAGGCCAGCGGCGCCAAGGGCGACGCCCGCCGCAAGGTGCGTGAGGGCGCCGACCGCGAGATGCGCCAGCTCCGCGACCGCGCCCAGCGTGAGCTGGACCGGCTGGAGGAGGTCTGGAGCCGCTTCAAGAACCTCAAGGTCCAGGACCTGGAGGGCGACGAGCTGCTCTACCGCGAGATGCGCGACCGGTTCGGCCGCTACTTCCGCGGCGGCATGGGCGCCCAGGCCATCCAGGAGCGGCTCGCCAGCTTCGACCTGGAGGCCGAGGCGGAGAACCTGCGCGAGACCATCCGCAGCGGCAAGGGCCAGAAGAAGGCCCGCGCCCTCAAGCGGCTCAAGGTCGTCGCGGCGTTCCTCAACACCCGCAACTCGCCGAGCGGCATGGTCCTCGACTGCATCCCGGTGATCCCGCCGGACCTGCGGCCGATGGTCCAGCTCGACGGTGGCCGCTTCGCCACCTCGGACCTGAACGACCTGTACCGCCGGGTCATCAACCGGAACAACCGCCTCAAGCGTCTGCTCGACCTCGGCGCGCCCGAGATCATCGTGAACAACGAGAAGCGGATGCTCCAGGAGGCCGTCGACGCCCTGTTCGACAACGGCCGCCGCGGCCGCCCGGTCACGGGCCCCGGCAACCGTCCGCTGAAGTCCCTCAGCGACATGCTGAAGGGTAAGCAGGGTCGTTTCCGGCAGAACCTGCTCGGCAAGCGCGTCGACTACTCCGGCCGTTCGGTCATCGTCGTCGGCCCGCAGCTCAAGCTCCACCAGTGCGGCCTGCCCAAGCAGATGGCGCTGGAGCTGTTCAAGCCGTTCGTGATGAAGCGCCTGGTCGATCTCAACCACGCGCAGAACATCAAGTCCGCCAAGCGGATGGTCGAGCGGTCCAAGCCGGTCGTGTGGGACGTGCTGGAAGAGGTCATCACCGAGCACCCGGTGCTGCTCAACCGCGCGCCCACCCTGCACCGCCTGGGCATCCAGGCCTTCGAGCCGCAGCTCGTCGAGGGCAAGGCCATCCAGATCCACCCGCTCGTCTGCACCGCGTTCAACGCGGACTTCGACGGCGACCAGATGGCGGTGCACCTGCCGCTGTCGGCCGAGGCCCAGGCCGAGGCCCGGATCCTGATGCTGTCCACCAACAACATCCTCAAGCCGGCGGACGGCAAGCCGGTGACGATGCCCACCCAGGACATGGTCATCGGTCTCTACTGGCTGACCACCCAGAAGGAGGGCGGCGTCGGCGAGGGCCGGGTGTTCGCGACGGTGTCGGAGGCTCTCATGGCCTTCGACCGCCACGAGCTGGACATCCAGGCCAAGGTCCAGGTGCGGCTCAAGGACGTCCCGCCGCCGCGCGGCTGGGAGGCCCCCGAGGGCTGGGAGCCCGGCGACCCGATCCGGCTGGAGACCACGCTGGGCCGATGCCTGTTCAACCAGACGCTGCCGGACAACTACCCCTTCGTGAACTACCAGGTCGGCAAGAAGCAGCTCTCGGCGATCGTCAACGAGCTGGCCGAGCGGTACCCGAAGGTTGAGGTGGCCAACGCGCTCGACTCGCTGAAGGACGCCGGCTTCTACTGGGCGACCCGCGCCGGTGTCACGATCTCCATCGAGGACGTCGTGGCGCCGCCGAACAAGGCCGAGATCATGGAGTCGTACGAGCGCCGGGCCGACAAGGTCCAGCGGGAGTACGACCGCGGTCTGATCACCGACGAGGAGCGCCGTCAGGAGCTCATCGAGATCTGGACCCACGCGACGGCGGACGTCGAGACCGACATGGTCAACGCGTTCCCGGCGACCAACCCGGTCTGGATGATGGTCAACTCCGGCGCCCGTGGTAACCGCATGCAGGTCCGGCAGATCGCCGGCATCCGCGGCCTGGTGTCCAACACCAAGGGTGAGACGATCCCGCGCCCGATCAAGTCCTCCTTCCGCGAGGGCCTGTCGGTGCTGGAGTACTTCATCTCCACCCACGGTCAGCGGAAGGGTCTGGCGGACACCGCTCTGCGGACCGCCGACTCCGGTTACCTGACCCGTCGTCTGGTCGACGTCGCGCAGGACGTCATCGTGCGCGAGATCGACTGCGGCACCGACCGGGCCGTCCCGCTGCACGTCGGCGAGCGCGACTCCCAGGGCAACCTGGTCAAGGCCGAGAACGCCGAGAGCAACGTGCACGGCCGCATCCTGGCCGAGGACGTCGAGGTGGACGGCAAGCTCATCGCGTCGGCGGGCGTCGACATCAACGACGACGTCGTGACGGCGCTGGTGAACGCCGGCATCGAGACGGTCAGGACCCGCAGCACGCTCGTCTGCGAGGCCAAGATCGGTGTCTGCGCGACCTGCTACGGCCGTTCGCTGGCCACCGGCAAGCTCGTGGACGTCGGCGAGGCCGTCGGCATCATCGCGGCCCAGTCGATCGGTGAGCCCGGCACCCAGCTGACCATGCGTACCTTCCACACCGGTGGTGTGGCGGGCGCGGACATCACCCACGGTCTGCCGCGTGTCCAGGAGCTGTTCGAGGCCCGCATCCCCAAGGGTGTGGCCCCGATCAGCGAGGTCGCCGGCCGGGTGCGGATCGACGAGACCGACAAGACCCGCAAGATCGTCATCACTCCGGACGACGGCTCCGACGAGGTCGCCTACCCGGTGTCGATGCGGTCGCGGCTGCTGGTCTCGGAGGGGCAGCACGTGGACGTCGGCCAGCTCCTGGTCGCCGGTGCGCGCAACCCCAACGAGGTGCTGCGCATCCTCGGCCCGCGCGCCGTCCAGCTCCACCTCGTGGACGAGGTGCAGCAGGTCTACCGCTCGCAGGGTGTGTCGATCCACGACAAGCACATCGAGGTCATCGTCCGGCAGATGCTCAAGCGCGTGAACGTGCTGGAGTCCGGCGACACCGAGCTGCTGCCCGGTGAGCTGGTCGAGCGGCCGCGCTTCGAGGCCATCAACCGTCAGACCGTGGCGGAGGGCGGCCAGCCGGCCTCCGGCCGTCCGGTCCTGATGGGTATCACCAAGGCCTCGCTGGCGACCGAGTCGTGGCTGTCGGCGGCGTCCTTCCAGGAGACGACGCGAGTCCTCACCGACGCGGCGATCCACGCCAAGTCCGACTCGCTGCTCGGCCTCAAGGAGAACGTCATCATCGGTAAGCTCATCCCGGCCGGTACGGGCATGCCCCAGTACCGCAACATCCGGGTGGAGCCGACCGAGGAGGCCAAGGCCGCGATGTACACGGTCGGCGGCTACGACGGCTCTGCCGCGGACTACACCTTCGGCTCCGGCAGCGGCGAGGCCGTCCCGCTGGAGGAGTACGACTTCGGCCAGTACGGCCGTTGACAGGTCGCCGCGGTGAGAGATCGCCGCGGCGGGCTACATACGGAAAAGCGGTCCGGGGCATCCCCCGGGCCGCTTTTCCGTTGTCCGCGCTCCGCGTACGCGCGCGACGCCGGGCGGGGACGGCGTGGAAACCGTGAGAAGCCCCTCGTGAGGGCGGTATGATGGGGGGCCGAGTCCTTCGACGGTCCGGCTTGGGCCGTCGGCGCAGCGGCACGTCAAGACAGCGGGGCACGTCCCTCCGGGGCGTCCTCCTCTGTTTTGACGTGTTGTACGGGGGAGGGTAGGCTTTACCCTCGTGCCCGTCTGTGGGCTCGCATGCGTGCGCTCAAATGCCGCTTCTCGAAGAGAGGGGCGTGCGGGGGGCGCCGTGTGACTCCTCCAGATCGACCGGATCTGCTCGGGTGTGCTGCGACAAGAGCGCGACACGCCCGACCGCGGGGGTCGAAGGGGATGGAAAACCAGCAGGTCATGACACCGGCAGTACCTGCAAGCCTGTGAGAGGCGGCCTCGCCACCTCGACCGGGTCCTACGTATCACCGGCTAGGCACGAAACGGAGACGCGGTGCCCACCATTCAGCAGTTGGTCCGTAAGGGCCGGCAGGACAAGGTCAGCAAGACCAAGACTCCTGCCCTCAAGGGGAGCCCGCAGCGGCGCGGCGTTTGCACCCGCGTTTACACGACGACCCCCAAGAAGCCCAACTCGGCGCTGCGCAAGGTGGCCCGTGTTCGGCTCACCAACGGCATCGAGGTCACGGCTTACATCCCCGGGGTGGGCCACAACCTCCAGGAGCACTCGATGGTGCTCGTGCGTGGTGGTCGTGTGAAGGACCTGCCGGGTGTTCGCTACAAGATCATCCGTGGTTCGCTGGACACTCAGGCCGTCCGCAACCGCAAGCAGGCCCGCAGCCGCTACGGCGCGAAGAAGGAGAAGAGCTGACATGCCGCGCAAGGGTTCCCCTGGCCGCCGCCAGCTGGTCGCTGACCCGGTGCACAACTCGCCGCTGGTCACCGCTCTGATCAACAAGGTTCTCCTGGACGGCAAGCGCTCCCTCGCGCAGTCGATCGTCTACGGCGCCCTCGAGGGCTGCAGGGAGAAGACCGGCAACGACCCGGTCGTCACCCTGAAGCGCGCTCTCGACAACGTCCGCCCGACGCTCGAGGTGAAGAGCCGCCGCGTCGGTGGCGCCACCTACCAGGTGCCGGTCGAGGTCAAGGCCTCGCGCAGCACCACGCTGGCGCTGCGGTGGATCGTCCAGTACTCCCGCGCGCGCCGCGAGAAGACCATGACCGAGCGGCTCATGAACGAGCTGCTCGACGCGAGCAACGGCCTCGGCGCCAGCGTCAAGCGGCGCGAGGACACGCACAAGATGGCCGAGTCCAACAAGGCCTTCGCCCACTACCGCTGGTAGTGAGCACCGACGACGAGTTAAGGACGCGAAGAAGTGGCCACCACGACCGCTCTTGACCTGGCCAGGGTCCGCAACATCGGGATCATGGCCCATATCGACGCGGGCAAGACCACGACGACTGAGCGCATCCTGTTCTACACCGGCATCAACTACAAGATCGGTGAGGTTCATGAGGGCGCTGCCACCATGGACTGGATGGAGCAGGAGCAGGAGCGCGGCATCACCATCACCTCCGCCGCGACCACCTGCAGCTGGCTTGATCACACGATCAACATCATCGACACGCCCGGACACGTGGACTTCACCATCGAGGTCGAGCGGTCGCTGCGTGTTCTGGACGGCGCGGTCGCGGTGTTCGATGGCGTCGCCGGCGTGGAGCCGCAGTCGGAGACGGTCTGGCGCCAGGCCGACCGGTACGGCGT
This sequence comes from Microbispora hainanensis, assembly GCF_036186745.1. Taxonomy (NCBI): domain Bacteria; kingdom Bacillati; phylum Actinomycetota; class Actinomycetes; order Streptosporangiales; family Streptosporangiaceae; genus Microbispora; species Microbispora hainanensis. The sequence goes on from NZ_CP108086.1 coordinate 3,356,267, forward strand.
GCCCCGCATCTGCTTCGTGAACAAGATGGACCGGGTCGGCGCGGAGTTCCACCGCTGTGTCGACATGATGATCAACCGGCTGGGTTCCACGCCGGCGGTCATCCAGCTTCCCTGGGGCGTCGAGGCCGACTTCAAGGGCGTCATCGACCTGGTGAAGATGAAGGGCCTGCTCTGGAGCGCCGAGGCGGCCAAGGGCGAGATGTACGACACCGTCGACATCCCGGCCGACCACGCCGACGCGGCCCGTGAGTGGCGCGACAAGCTTGTCGAGACCGTCGCCGAAAACGACGACGAGCTCATGGAGCTCTTCCTGGAGGGCGTCGAGCCGTCCGAGCAGCAGCTTGTCGCGGCGATCCGCCGGGCGACCATCAGCGGCGCGATCAACCCGGTCCTGTGCGGCACCGCGTTCAAGAACAAGGGCGTGCAGCCCCTGCTCGACGCGATCGTCGCCTACCTCCCGGCTCCCACCGACATCCCGGCCTTCAAGGGCCACGCGGTGGGCAACGAGGAGGAGATCATCGAGCGCCACGCGGACCCGAACGAGCCGTTCGCGGCGCTGGCGTTCAAGATCATGAGCGACCCGCACCTGGGCAAGCTCACCTACATCCGCGTCTACTCCGGGACGCTCGAGGCCGGCACCACCGTGGTGAACTCGGTCAAGGGCAAGAAGGAGCGGATCGGCAAGATCTACCAGATGCACGCGAACAAGCGCGAGGAGCGCCCCACCGCGACCGCTGGTCAGATCGTCGCCGTCATGGGTCTGAAGGACACCACCACTGGTGACACCCTCTCCGACCCGGTCAAGCAGGTCGTCCTCGAGTCGATGACGTTCCCGGCGCCGGTCATCAACGTGGCCATCGAGCCCAAGACCAAGGGCGACCAGGAGAAGCTGTCGACCGCGATCCAGCGGCTGGCGGAGGAGGACCCGTCCTTCCAGGTCCGCCGTGACGAGGAGACCGGCCAGACCGTCATCTGGGGTATGGGCGAGCTCCACCTGGAGATCCTCGTCGACCGGATGCGCCGCGAGTTCAAGGTCGAGGCGAACGTCGGCCGCCCGCAGGTCGCCTACCGCGAGACCATCCGCCGCAAGGTGGAGAAGGTCGAGTACACGCACAAGAAGCAGACCGGTGGTTCCGGCCAGTTCGCGCGCGTGATCATCGACCTGGAGCCGCTGGGCGAGGGCAACGACGGTTACGAGTTCGAGAACAAGGTCACCGGTGGCCGCATCCCGCGGGAGTACATCCCGTCGGTGGACGCGGGCGCGCAGGAGGCGGCCGAGTTCGGCGTGCTCGCCGGCTACCCGATGGTCGGCGTCAAGGTCACGCTTCAGGACGGTGCCTTCCACGAGGTCGACTCGTCGGAAATGGCCTTCAAGATTGCCGGCTCGATGGCCTTCAAGGAGGCCGCGCGCAAGGCAGACGCCGTACTCCTCGAGCCGATGATGGCCGTCGAGGTCACCACGCCCGAGGACTACATGGGAGACGTCATCGGCGACCTCAACGGTCGTCGCGGACAGATCCAGGCAATGGACGAACGGTCCGGCGCCCGTGTGATCAGGGCGCTCGTTCCGCTCTCCGAGATGTTCGGCTACGTGGGCGACCTTCGCAGCCGCACTCAGGGGCGGGCGAGCTACAGCATGCAGTTCGACTCCTACGCGGAGGTGCCCCCGGGCATCGCCAAGGAGATCGTCGCGAAGGCTCGGGGCGAATAGTTCCGCTCGCGGTACGGCGGAGCGCCTCCAGGGGCGCCCCGCCGTGCCGAGCCTGAGGTAGAAGACGAAAGTCAAGTCAGAATCTCTAAGGAGACAGACCAGTGGCCAAGGCCAAGTTCGAGCGGAACAAGCCGCACGTGAACATCGGCACCATTGGGCACATCGACCACGGCAAGACCACTCTGACCGCGGCGATCACCAAGGTGCTTCACGACCGTTTCCCGCAGCTCAACGAGGCGACCCCGTTCGACAAGATCGACAAGGCGCCCGAGGAGAAGGCTCGCGGAATCACCATCTCCATCGCGCACGTCGAGTACCAGACCGAGAAGCGCCACTACGCCCACGTGGACTGCCCCGGTCACGCCGACTACGTGAAGAACATGATCACCGGTGCCGCCCAGATGGACGGCGCGATCCTGGTGGTCGCGGCGACCGACGGTCCGATGCCGCAGACGAAGGAGCACGTCCTCCTGGCCCGCCAGGTCGGCGTTCCCTACATCGTCGTGGCCCTCAACAAGGCCGACATGGTCGACGACGAGGAGATCCTGGAGCTCGTCGAGCTCGAGGTCCGCGAGCTGCTGTCCGCCCAGGAGTTCCCGGGCGACGACCTGCCGGTCGTGCGCGTCTCCGCGCTCAAGGCGCTCGAGGGCGACGAGAAGTGGGGCGACTCCATCATCGAGCTCATGAACGCCGTGGACGAGAACGTCCCCGAGCCCGTTCGTGACACCGACAAGCCGTTCCTCATGCCGATCGAGGACGTGTTCTCGATCACCGGTCGCGGCACCGTCGTCACCGGTCGTATCGAGCGCGGCATCATCAAGGTCAACGAGACCGTCGACATCATCGGCATCAAGGAGAAGAGCACCACGACGACCGTCACCGGCGTCGAGATGTTCCGCAAGCTCCTCGACGAGGGCCAGGCCGGTGACAACGTCGGTCTGCTCCTGCGCGGTATCAAGCGCGAGGAGGTCGAGCGTGGTCAGTGTGTCATCAAGCCGGGCACCACGACCCCGCACACCGAGTTCGAGGCGCAGGTCTACATCCTGTCCAAGGACGAGGGCGGCCGCCACACGCCGTTCTTCAACAACTACCGTCCGCAGTTCTACTTCCGTACGACGGACGTGACCGGCGTGGTGAACCTCCCCGAGGGCACCGAGATGGTCATGCCGGGCGACAACACCGAGATGCGCGTCGAGCTCATCCAGCCGGTCGCCATGGAAGAGGGCCTGAAGTTCGCGATCCGCGAGGGTGGCCGCACCGTCGGCGCCGGTCGCGTCACGAAGATCATCAAGTAGTAGCACCGCTGGGCGGCGGTCGGGTCCGCGAGGGCCTGACCGCCGCACCACGCAGGGGCCGGAGACGACCCCCCACGGACGACGAGACCGTGATCTCGCAGTGTTTTCGGCCGAGCGCCGGCCGAAGCCACTGCCAGATCACGGAGAACCGGACGGGTTCCGGGACGTCGGTCGCGTGGAAACGACCTGCGGCAACAGGCCGCGCGAAGCTTTATAGGACGACAGCGAAGGACACCGAGGCCATTATGGCGGGACAGAAGATCCGCATCCGGCTTAAGGCGTATGACCACGAGGTCATCGACAGCTCGGCCAAGAAGATCGTCGAGACGGTGACGCGGACCGGCGCCAAGGTCGCTGGCCCGGTGCCGCTGCCGACCGAGAAGAACGTGTACTGCGTCATCCGGTCGCCGCACAAGTACAAGGACAGCCGCGAGCACTTTGAGATGCGTACGCACAAGCGGCTGATTGACATCATCGACCCGACGCCGAAGACGGTCGACTCGCTCATGCGTCTCGACCTTCCCGCCGGCGTGGACATCTCGATCAAGCTCTAAGGAACGCACTGACATGGCTAAGCAGATCAAGGGCGTCCTGGGCAAGAAGCTCGGCATGACCCAGGTCTTCGATGAGGCGAACCGGGTGATCCCGGTCACCGTCGTCGAGGCCGGTCCGTGCGTGGTGACCCGGGTCCGCACTCCGGAGAAGGACGGCTACTCCGCCGTCCAGCTCGGCTACGGGCAGATCGACCCGCGCAAGGTGAACAAGCCCCTGGGCGACTACCTGCGCAAGCACGACATCACCCCGCGCCGCTACTTCGCCGAGGTTCGCACCGACGACGCCTCCGAGTACACGGTCGGCCAGGAAGTCCTCGCCGACACCTTCGAGGCCGGGCAGTACGTCGACGTCACGGGCAAGAGCAAGGGCAAGGGCTACGCCGGTGTCATGAAGCGCCACAACTTCCGTGGTCTGGGCGCTTCGCACGGTACCCAGCGCAAGCACCGCTCCCCGGGTTCCATCGGTGGCTGCGCCACCCCGGGCCGCGTCTTCAAGGGCCTGCGCATGGCCGGCCGGATGGGCAACGTCCGCACGACGGTCCAGAGCCTCAAGGTGCACGCCGTGGACGCCGAGAAGGGCCTCATCCTGATCAAGGGTGCGATCCCCGGCGCCAACGGCAGCCTGGTCCTCCTCCGCACCGCTGCCAAGAAGGGGGTTGCTGCGAAGTGACCACGACCATTGACGTCCTCGACGCCAGCGGCGCCAAGACGGGGACCGTCGACCTCCCCGAGGAGGTCTTCGGGGCCAAGGTCAACGTCCCGCTGATCCACCAGGTGGTCGTCGCCCAGCTCGCCGCTCGCCGGCAGGGCACCCACGCGACCAAGACCCGCGGTGACGTCTCCGGTGGCGGCAAGAAGCCGTACCGGCAGAAGGGCACCGGCCGCGCCCGTCAGGGCTCGACCCGCGCTCCGCAGTTCGCCGGCGGTGGCACCGTCCACGGCCCGCAGCCGCGCTCGTACGAGCAGCGGACGCCGAAGAAGATGAAGGCGGCGGCCCTGAAGGGCGCGCTGTCCGACCGCGCCGGCGGCGGTCGCGTCCACGTGGTGGACAGCCTGGTCACGGGTGAGACGCCCAAGACCAAGGCCGCCCTGGAGGCCCTGCGCAAGATCACGCAGGCCCGCAGCGTGCTCGTCGTCGTCGACGAGAACGACGAGATCACCTGGCTCAGCCTGCGTAACGCGCCCGAGGTCCACCTGCTGGACGCGGGACAGCTGAACACCTACGACGTGCTGTGCCACGACGACGTGGTCTTCACCCGTGAGGCCTACGACCAGGTCGTGGCCCGGCTGGCGAAGAGCGGGAAGGAAGAGGCCTGATGCAGAAGATCGCCGACCCGCGCGACATCATCCTCAAGCCGATCGTCTCTGAGAAGAGCTACGGCCTGATCGATGAGCACAACAAGTACACGTTCCTGGTGCGCAAGGGTGCCAACAAGACGCAGGTGAAGATCGCCGTCGAGCAGATCTTCGGCGTCAAGGTGACCGGCGTGAACACGATCAACCGCCAGGGCAAGCGCAAGCGGACCCGGCACGGCTACGGCCAGCGCCCGGACACCAAGCGCGCGATCGTGAGCCTGGCCGAGGGCGACCGTATCGACATCTTCGGTCAGATCGGCTAGCACCTGCCGCAGCGGGGAGAGGGGCCCCTCGCCTCCGAGCGAGGGACTCGCCCCATTGAGTAAGCACCGGGGGGACCGCCGTGAGGCGGACCCCGACCGGTACGAACCGACGAAGGATGAACGAAAGAGATGGGCATCCGTAAGTACAAGCCGACGACTCCGGGTCGTCGCGGCGCGAGCGTCTCGGACTTCGCCGAGATCACGCGCAGCACTCCGGAGAAGTCGCTGCTTGCCCCCCTGCACAGCAAGGGCGGCCGTAACGTCCACGGCCGGGTGACCGCCCGGCACCAGGGAGGCGGGCACAAGCGCGCCTACCGGATCATCGACTTCCGCCGCCACGACAAGGACGGGATCCCGGCCAAGGTCGCTCACATCGAGTACGACCCCAACCGCACGTCCCGCATCGCGCTGCTGCACTACGCCGACGGCGAGAAGCGTTACATCCTCGCCCCGGTCGGCCTCAAGCAGGGGGACCAGGTCGAGAACGGCCCCGCGGCCGACATCAAGCCGGGCAACTGCCTGCCGCTGCGCAACATTCCGACCGGTACCTTCATCCACGCGGTGGAGCTGCGTCCCGGTGGCGGCGCCAAGCTCGGCCGTAGCGCCGGCGCGCAGATCCAGCTGCTCGCCAAGGAGGGCATGTACGCCACGCTGCGCATGCCGTCCGGAGAAATGCGTCAGGTCGACGTGCGCTGCCGGGCCTCCGTGGGCCAGGTGGGCAACGCCGAGCAGGCCAACATCAGCATCGGTAAGGCCGGCCGCAACCGCTGGAAGGGCAAGCGCCCCACGGTCCGCGGTGTTGCCATGAACCCGGTCGACCACCCGCACGGCGGTGGTGAGGGCAAGACCTCCGGTGGTCGTCACCCGGTCAACCCGAAGGGCAAGCCGGAGGGTCGCACCCGCCAGCCGAACAAGCCCAGCGACCGGCTGATCATCCGTCGTCGGAGCAAGAGGAAGAAGCGGTAGGAGCAGCCGAAATGCCACGTAGTCTTAAGAAGGGTCCCTTCGTGGACGATCACCTTCAGAAGAAGGTGGACGCCCAGAACGAGAAGGGCACCAAGAACGTCATCAAGACGTGGTCGCGGCGCTCCATGATCGTGCCCGACATGATCGGCCACACGATCGCCGTGCACGACGGCCGCAAGCACGTCCCGGTGTTCATCACCGAGTCGATGATCGGTCACAAGCTCGGTGAGTTCGCCCCCACGCGGACGTTCCGCAGCCACGTCAAGGAAGACCGCCGCAGCCGGCGGTAAGCGCCTTCAAGCCAGCAGTTAGAGGAGAAAGCGATGGAAGCCAGGGCACAGGCGCGGTACGCGCGCCACACGCCCCGGAAGGCCCGCCGCGTGGTGGACCTCATTCGCGGGCTGCCCGCTTCGGAGGCGCAGGCCGTGCTGCAGTTCGCTCCCCAGGCGGCGAGCGAGACCGTTTACAAGGTGCTCTCGAGCGCGATCGCGAACGCTGAGCACAACTTCAAGCTCGACCGGGACACGCTCTTCGTGAGCCGGGCGTGGGTCGACGAGGGCCCGACGCTCAAGCGCTTCCGCCCGCGTGCCCAGGGTCGTGCCTATCGGATCAACAAGCGGACCAGCCACATCACTGTGATCGTGGAGTCCCGCGAGCCGAAGGGAAGGACCCGCTAGTGGGCCAGAAGGTTAACCCGCACGGGTTCCGCCTCGGCATCACGACCGACTTCAAGAGCCGGTGGTACGCCGACAAGCTGTACAAGTCGTACGTCGCCGAGGACGTGGCGATCCGTCGCATGCTGCAGAAGGGCATGGAGCGGGCCGGCATCTCCAAGGTCGAGATCGAGCGCACGACCGACCGCGTCCAGGTCGACATCCACACCGCCCGGCCGGGCATCGTCATCGGCCGTCGCGGCGCGGAGGCCGACCGCATCCGCGGCGACCTGGAGAAGCTGACCAAGAAGCAGGTCCAGCTGAACATCCTCGAGGTGAAGAACCCCGAGATCGACGCGCAGCTCGTCGCGCAGGGCGTGGCCGAGCAGCTCTCCAGCCGCGTCTCGTTCCGCCGGGCCATGCGCAAGGCCATGCAGTCCGCCATGAAGAGCGGGGCCAAGGGCATCCGTGTCCAGTGCTCCGGCCGTCTGGGCGGCGCCGAGATGTCGCGCTCGGAGTTCTACCGCGAGGGCCGCGTGCCCCTGCACACGCTCCGTGCGGACGTCGACTTCGGCTTCTACGAGGCCCGCACCACCTTCGGCCGCATCGGCGTGAAGGTGTGGATCTACAAGGGCGAGGCCCCGACCAGCCGCTCCGAGCGGGAGGCGGCCGCGGCCGGCGCCCGTGCGAGCCAGCGTCGTGAGCGCGACGACCGTCGCGGTGGCGCGGGCGACCGTCCGCGTCGTGGCGGCGACCGTCCCCGTCGTGGCGGCGCAGGCCGCGGCGACCGTGCACCCAGGACTGAGGCGGCCGCGCAGGCCGCCCCCGAGACCGGCCCGGCGGAGCAGCCGGGTGCTGAAGGGAGCTGACCATGCTGATCCCGCGCAGGGTCAAGCACCGCAAGCAGCACCGGCCCGACCGCAGCGGAGCCGCCAAGGGCGGCACCCGGGTCGTCTTCGGCGAGTTCGGCATTCAGGCGCTTGAGCACTCCTACGTGACCAACCGCCAGATCGAGGCCGCGCGTATCGCCATGACCCGGCACATCCGCCGTGGCGGCAAGGTGTGGATCAACATCTTCCCGGACCGTCCCCTGACGAAGAAGCCGGCCGAGACCCGCATGGGTTCCGGTAAGGGTTCTCCGGAGTGGTGGATCGCCAATGTCAAGCCCGGCCGTGTCATGTTCGAGCTGTCCGGTGTCGCCGAGCCCGTGGCCCGCGAGGCCATGCGGCGCGCGATGCACAAGCTCCCCATGAAGTGCCGTTTCGTCAAGCGTGAAGTGGGTGAGGCGTGATGGCTAAGGGTCTGACCGCCGCGGAGCTGCGTGTCGAGGACCAGGAGGTGCTGGTCCAGAAGCTGAAGGAAGCCAAGGAGGAGCTGTTCAACCTCCGCTTCCAGGCGGCGACGGGTCAGCTGGAGAGCCACGGGCGGCTGCGCGCCGTCCGCCGCGAGATCGCCCGCATCTACACCGTGATGCGCGAGCGCGAGCTCGGAATCGTCACGGTCGAGAAGGAGCCGAGCGATGTCTGAAGCAACCGAGACCCCTACCACTGAGACGACCGCGGAGACGGCGCGGAACTACCGCAAGACCCGCGAGGGCCTGGTCGTCAGCGACAAGATGGACAAGACCGTCGTCGTCGCCGTCGAGGACCGCGTCAAGCACCCGCTGTACGGCAAGGTCATCCGCCGTACGACGAAGTACAAGGCCCACGACGAGCAGAACGCCTGCGGCGTCGGCGACCGCGTCCTCCTGATGGAGACCCGGCCGCTCTCGGCCACCAAGCGGTGGCGGGTCGTCGAGATCCTCGAGAAGGCCAAGTAACACACCACAGACGCGCCTCGTGGGGGGTGGGAGACCGCCCCCCATGATGGCGTCCAAGGGGCGGGGCCGGGCATCGGTCCCGTCCGCCCGCGGCGGCGGTCGTACGGCTGTCGCCGAGGGAAAAAGACCACATCAGGTTCGGCCAGGCTCACCGCGAGGGTGAGAACCGGCACGACAAACAGGAGTAGACGTGATCCAGCAGGAGTCGCGGCTCAAGGTCGCCGACAACACGGGTGCCAAGGAGATTCTGTGCATCCGCGTTCTCGGCGGCTCGGGTCGGCGCTACGCGGGAATCGGCGACGTCATCGTTGGCACGGTGAAGGACGCTATTCCCGGCGGGGGCGTTAAGAAAGGCGACGTTGTCAAGGCTGTCGTGGTGCGCACCGTGAAGGAGCGCCGCCGCCCCGACGGCTCCTACATCCGCTTCGACGAGAACGCCGCGGTCATCATCAGGGACAGCGGCGACCCTCGGGGCACCCGCATCTTCGGCCCCGTCGGCCGTGAACTGCGCGACAAGAAGTTCATGCGCATCATCTCGCTCGCGCCGGAGGTGCTGTGATGCCGAAGCTGCACGTGAAGAAGGGCGACCTCGTCCAGGTCATCGCCGGCAAGGACAAGGGCGCCAAGGGCCGGATCATCGCCGCCTACCCGCGCGAGGAGCGCGTGGTGGTCGAGGGCGTCAACATGATCAAGAAGCACTCCAAGGTCACCAACCAGGGACCGCGCGGCGCCAAGGAAGGCGGCGTGCAGACCATGGAGGCTCCCATCCACGTGAGCAACGTGAAGAAGCTCAAGGATGACGAGAAGAAGCCCGAGAAGAAGGCCGCCGCGAAGGGCGACGCCGAGGCGACGGGTGAGGACAGCTGATGACCGCCACGACTGAAGAGCGCATCGTTCCGCGCCTCAAGCAGCGCTACCGCGAGGAGATCATCGCGAAGCTGCGCGAGGAGTTCGGCATCGAGAACATCATGCAGGTGCCCACGATCACCAAGATCAAGGTGAACATGGGTGTCGGCGAGGCCGCCCGCGACTCGAAGCTCATCGAGGGCGCCGTTCGCGACCTGACCGCGATCACCGGCCAGAAGCCGGCCGTCGCCCGCGCCCGCAAGTCCATCGCGCAGTTCAAGCTGCGTGAGGGCATGCCGATCGGCGCGCACGTGACGCTGCGCGGCGACCGCATGTGGGAGTTCCTCGACCGTCTGCTGTCGCTGGCGCTGCCGCGTATCCGGGACTTCCGTGGTCTGTCGCCGAAGCAGTTCGACGGCAACGGCAACTACACCTTCGGCCTCACCGAGCAGGTCATGTTCCACGAGGTGGACCAGGACAAGGTGGACCGGCAGCGGGGCATGGACATCACGGTCGTGACCACCGCGAAGAACGACGAGCAGGGCCGGGCGCTGCTGAAGCTCCTCGGTTTCCCCTTCAAGGAGGCCTGATCATGGCGAAGACGTCGCTGAAGGTCAAGGCAGCGCGCAAGCAGAAGTTCGAGGTCCGGGCGTACACTCGGTGCTCCCGCTGCGGGCGTCCCCGCGCTGTCTACCGCAAGTTCGGGCTGTGCCGCGTGTGCTTCCGCGAGATGGCGCACCGGGGCGAGCTGCCCGGCATCACCAAGTCGAGCTGGTAAGCCCTCCGCGGGCCAGCCGTAAAGAAGTCATATCAACCGGGCGCTGGTCGCAGCGCCCACGACCACACCGAAGGTCCCATCGGGGAAACCGCGGTGAGGAAGGCCACCGGCCATGACGATGACCGACCCGATCGCAGACATGTTGACTCGTCTGCGTAACGCGAACTCGGCCTATCACGACACCGTGAGCATGCCTTACTCCAAGATCAAGGCACACATCGCGGAGATCCTCCAGCAGGAGGGCTACATCCAGGGCTGGAGCGTCGAGGACGCCAAGGTTGGCAAGAACCTCGTGATGGAGCTGAAGTTCGGCCCCAGCCGCGAGCGCGCCATCGCGGGCCTGCGCCGGGTGTCGAAGCCCGGTCTGCGGGTCTATGCAAAGAAGGACAACCTGCCCCGCGTTCTGGGCGGTCTGGGCGTCGCGATCATCTCGACGTCCGGCGGTCTGATGACGGACCGGCAGGCGAGCAAGCGTGGAGTGGGCGGGGAAGTCCTCGCCTACGTCTGGTAACGAGGGGAGGCACTCAGCATGTCGCGAATCGGACGGCTGCCCATCCCCGTACCGGCGGGTGTCGACATCACGATCGACGGCCGGGAAGTCCAGGTCAAGGGGCCCAAGGGCACGCTCACTCACACGGTCGCCGAGCCCATCGAGGTCTCGCGCGGCGAGGACGGCACCATCACCGTCACGCGCCCGAACGACGAGAACAAGGTTCGTGCGCTGCACGGCCTGTCCCGCACGCTCATCGCCAACATGGTGGCGGGTGTCACGCAGGGCTACACGAAGACGCTCGAGATCGTCGGCGTCGGTTACCGCGTCCAGGCCAAGGGTCCGACGGAGCTGGAGTTCTCTCTGGGCTTCAGCCACCCGGTGATCGTCAAGGCCCCCGAGGGCGTCAGCTTCCGTGTCGAGAGGCCGACCCTGTTCCACGTGGACGGCATCGACAAGCAGCGGGTCGGCGAGGTCGCCGCCAACATCAGGAAGCTGCGCAAGCCGGACCCGTACAAGGGCAAGGGCGTGCGCTACCAGGGCGAGGTTGTCCGCCGCAAGGTCGGAAAGGCTGGTAAGTAGGCATGGCTGGAAAGACTGCGTTCGGCAAGCACACGGCCGCCCGCACGGTCTCCCGGGCTCGCCGGCACCGCCGTGTCCGCAAGAACGTCTTCGGCACGGCCGAGCGTCCGCGCCTGGTCGTCAACCGGTCGACCCGTCACCTGTTCGTGCAGATCGTCGACGACACTCAGGGCCACACGCTGGTGAGCGCGTCCACCATGGACGTCTCGCTGCGCAACGCCGAGGGTGACAAGACCGAGAAGGCGAAGAAGGTCGGCGAGCTTCTCGCTCAGCGGGCCAAGACCGCCGGGATCACCGCTGTCGTGTTCGACCGCGGTGGCAACCGCTACGCGGGGCGGATCGCCGCTCTCGCGGACAGCGCCCGTGAAGGCGGGCTGGAGTTCTGATGACTCCGGTCCGTGGGTCGCGACCGACGACCCGTCCAAAGAGCAACGAGAAGAGGAACCACTGATGGCTGCAGCTCCGCGTCGCGGTGCCGGCGGCGGTGGCGAGCGGCGTGACCGTCGTGAGGACCGCCGCGGTGGCGCCGCAGACAAGGGCGTCTCGTACATCGAGCGCGTCGTAAAGATCAACCGAGTGGCCAAGGTCGTCCAGGGCGGCCGGCGCTTCAGCTTCACCGCGCTGGTCATCGTCGGCGACGGCAACGGTCTCGTCGGGGTCGGCTACGGCAAGGCCAAGGAGGTGCCCGCGGCGATCGCCAAGGGTGTCGAGGAGGCCAAGAAGCACTTCTTCAAGGTTCCGCGCATCCAGGGCACCATCCCGCACCCGGTGCAGGGCGAGGACGCCGCCGGCGTCGTCCTCCTGCGTCCGGCCTCGCCCGGTACGGGCGTCATCGCGGGTGGCCCGGTCCGCGCGGTCCTGGAGTGCGCCGGGATCCACGACGTGCTGTCCAAGTCACTCGGCTCGGACAACCCGATCAACATCGTGCACGCCACCGTGGCGGCTCTGAAGGGCCTCAGCCGGCCCGAGGAGATCGCCGCCCGCCGTGGCCTGCCGATCGAGGACGTCGCTCCCAAGGCGATGCTGAAGGCTCGTGCCGAGGGTCTGGCCGAGGCGGCCGCGGCCGCGAAGGCGGTGAGCTAGTGATGGCTCGTCTGAAGATCACCCAGACCCGGTCCAAGATCGGTGGCCAGCAGAACCAGCGTGACTCGCTGCGTTCGCTGGGTCTGAAGCGAATCGGCGACGTCGTCGTCAAGGAGGACCGCCCGGAGATCCGGGGCATGGTCGCCAAGGTGTCGCACCTCGTCGAGGTTGAGGAGGTCGACTAGTCATGACCGAGAACGCTCCGCTCAAGATCCACGACCTCCGTCCGGCCCCCGGCGCCAACAAGGCCAAGACCCGCAAGGGCCGTGGCGAGGGCTCCAAGGGCAAGACGGCCGGCCGTGGCACCAAGGGCACCCGGGCCCGTACGGCTGTCATGCCGGGCTTCGAGGGTGGCCAGGTCCCGCTCCAGCGGCGGCTGCCGAAGCTGAAGGGCTTCTCCAACGCCCTGTTCAAGACGACCTACCAGGTCGTCAACCTGGACAGGCTCGGGGAGCTGTTCCCCCAGGGCGGCGACGTCACGCTCGACGACCTGGTGGCCAAGGGTGCGGTCCGCAAGAACCAGCCCGTCAAGGTGCTGGGCACCGGCGAGATCTCCGTGGCGCTGAACGTGCAGGCGCACGCCTTCTCCGCCAGCGCGAAGGAGAAGATCGCCGCGGCCGGCGGCTCGGTTTCCGAGCTGTAGGCATCACGTGCTGCGAGGCGCGGAGGTTCACTATGAGCCTCCGCGCCCGTAGTGCGTTAGAGTTCGCCTGGCACGGGGGTCCCCCCGTGTTCGACCAAGCACTCTGGCAGGAAGACATGTCGATGGACGCCTTGCGGGCCATCGCCGACCGTTACCGCGTCACTGGCGCGCAGGAGGGACCGTGCTGACCGCGATTACCCGGGCGTTCCGGACGCCTGACCTGCGCAAGAAGCTGCTCTTCACACTGGGCATCATCGTGCTGTTCCGGCTTGGCTCGGTGCTTCCCACTCCGGGGGTCAACGCCCAGAACGTGGCCCTGTGTCTGGAGCAGGCCCAGGCGGGAGACGCTGCCAACATCTACGGGATGGTGCAGCTCTTCAGCGGCGGCGCCCTGTTGAAACTTTCAGTGTTCGCGCTCGGCATCATGCCGTACATCACCGCGAGCATCATCCTGCAGCTGTTGACGGTGGTGATCCCGCGGCTGGAGGCCCTCAAGAAGGAGGGCCAGGCGGGCACGGCGAAGATCACGCAGTACACCCGTTACCTGACCATCGGGCTGGCGGTGCTGCAGTCCACCGCGTTCGTCGCCCTGGCCCGCAGCGGGCAGCTCTTCCAGAACTGCAACCAGGAGATCCTGCTCAGCCAGGACGTCTTCCCGCTGATCACCATGGTCATCACGATGACCGCCGGCACCGCCGTGATCATGTGGCTGGGCGAGCTGGTGACCGACCGCGGCGTCGGCAACGGCATGTCGATCCTGATCTTCACTCAGGTCATCGCGGTGTTCCCGTCGGAGCTCGTGAACATCTTCCGGCAGAGCCCGTTCAAGTTCGTCATCGTGATGATCGTCGGCATCGTGATGATCGGCGTCGTCGTGTTCATCGAGCAGGCGCAGCGCCGGATCCCGGTCCAGTACGCCAAGCGGATGGTCGGCCGTCGCATGTACGGCGGCACCTCGACCTACATCCCGCTCAAGGTGAACCAGGCCGGCATCATCCCGGTCATCTTCGCCTCGTCGCTGCTCTATCTGCCGCAGCTTCTGGTGACGCTGTTCGGCAACAGCCAGAAGCCCAACGCGGTCATCGAGTGGCTGGCCCAGAACATGATCAGGGGCGACCACCCGGTCTACATGGCCACGTTCTTCCTGCTGATCGTCTTCTTCACGTACTTCTACGTGTCCATCACTTTCAACCCCCCTGAAGTGGCTGACAACATGAAGAAGTACGGTGGGTTCATCCCGGGCATCCGTCCGGGCCGGCCGACCGCTGAGTACCTGAGCTACGTGCTCAACAGGCTCACGGCCGCAGGCGCTCCGTATCTGGGTGTGATCTCGCTCATCCCGATCATCGCGCTGGCGGTGGCCGGAGCGAGCCAGAACTTCCCGTTCGGAGGGACCAGCATTCTGATCATGGTTGGTGTTGGTCTGGACACGGTCAAGCAGATCGAGAGCCAGCTTCAGCAGCGCAACTACGAGGGCTTCCTGAGATAGTGCGCGTCGTCCTGGTTGGGCCCCCCGGAGCGGGTAAGGGGACGCAGGCCCAGTTCATCGCTTCGCACCTGTCGATCCCGAAAATCTCGACAGGCGACATCTTCCGTGCCAACGTCTCCGGCGGCACGGAGCTCGGCAAGCTCGCCAAGGAGTACATGGACCGCGGCGACCTCGTCCCCGACGAGGTGACCGTGGCCATGGTCCGCGACCGGCTGTCGGAGGACGACGCGCAGGAGGGCTTCCTCCTGGACGGCTTCCCTCGCAACGTGCCCCAGGCCGAGGTCCTCAAGAAGATGCTGGCCGAGTTCGGCACGGCGCTCGACGTGGTCCTCAACCTGGTCGTCGAGGACGACGAGGTCGTCCGGCGCCTCGCGGGCCGCCGTACGTGCCGTTCCTGCGGCAAGGTGTGGCATGTCGTGTTCGACCCGCCCGCCGTGGAGGGCGTCTGCGACGCCTGCGGCGGGGAGCTCTTCCAGCGGGACGACGACCGTGAGGAGACCATCAGGCGGCGCCTGGAGGTCTACCAGGAGCAGACGCAGCCGCTGATCGCGTTCTACGCCGACGAGGGGATCCTGCAGGGGGTCGACGCGACCGGGCCGGTCGAGGAGATCACTCAGCGGGCGATGTCGGCGCTGCGGCGGTTCGCCGACTGATTCATTACCGCGGCCGGGAACGCCACTCCAGTACATGGGGTGGCGTTCAGGCTTATATGGGACAATTTCGGGAGGGGGTGCGTCACGTGTTCAAGAAGAACCGGCACGGAATTCAAATCAAGAGCGCCGAGCAACTGGAGAAGATGCGTGCGGCCGGCCTGGTCGTCGCGCGCACGCTGGAGCTGCTCCGGAAGTCGGTCGAGCCCGGGATGACGCCGCTCGACCTCGACGCCATCGCCGAGAAGGCCATCCGGGGCGAGGGCGCGATCCCGTCGTTCAAGGGCTACCAGGGCTTTCCCGCCACGATCTGCGCCTCCGTGAACGACGAGGTCGTCCACGGCATCCCCACCGACCGGCGTCCGTTCCGCGAGGGCGACATCATCTCGATCGACTGCGGCGCGATCCTCGACGGGTGGCACGGCGACTCGGCGATCACCGTCGGCATCGGTGAGGTCGACCCCAAGCTGACCGAGCTCATGCGGGTGACCGAGGAGGCCATGTGGCGCGGCATCGCCGCCCTGCGGGTCGGCGGGCACCTGTCCGACATCGGCCACCAGATCGAGAAGTACGTGCGTTCTCAGGGCCGCTACGGCATCCCCCAGGAGTACGGCGGGCACGGCATCGGCACCGAGATGCACATGGACCCCTGGGTGGCCAACCACGGCAAGCCGGGGCGCGGCCCCCGCTTCGAGGTCGGTATGTGCTTCGCGATCGAGCCGATGGTGAACCTCGGCACCGACCGCACCAAGGTGCTGGCCGACGACTGGACGGTCGTGACGCTCGACGGCAAGGCCTCGGCGCACTTCGAGCACAGCGTCGCGGTGACGGAGAACGGCCCCCTTGTTCTCACGGCGCTCGACGGCGGGGCCTCCCGTTTCCCCGGCGTCGCCGCGGACGCGGGAGAAAGCGCCTCCTGAACCGCCTCCCGAATGGGAACGCCCATTTCGGCGTCGCTTGAACAATAATGGTCTTATCGCTCGACGGACCGGGAGATGGTAGATGGCGGCAATGCCGGAGATGCGGGCCTCCGACGGCGACCGTGACCGGGTCGCCGCGGCATTGCGTGAGCACGTGGCCGAGGGCAGGCTCACCATCGACGAGTTCAACGAGCGGCTTGAGGCGGTCTACCAGAGCCGCACGTACGGGGAACTGGCCCGGCTCACCTCCGATCTGCCGGAGATCGACCTGCACCGGATGCCCGCCGCGACCGAGCCCGCGCAACGGGCCCAGGTCGCCCAGCCCGGCAAGGCGCAGGGCAGCCTGAGGAGCGCGTGGACCGCCTGGGCGGGCGCGAGCGCCATCAGCTGGATGATCTGGCTCATCGCCACCGTCGCTTCGGGGCATTTCATCCCTCCGTGGCCGATGTGGGTCATGGGCCCGTGGGGCGTCATCCTCCTCCTCAAGACGATTTCCGACGCGGGCGGACGGTCCCGAGGCGGCGCCTGAGCGTTCTTTACCGGGGTAGCGCCGTCGCGGGAGTCTGGGGCGGGTAGACGTCCGGTGTCGCGACGTACGGCCCGCTCGGGCCGTGCCCCCGCGGTGCTCGGGCCGCACCCGCGCGCGGCGGCATTTCGGCGGTGCCGGGCGGGCGGGTGCGGCGGCCTCCCCAGAAAGCCCACATCGGAATCGGCAGGCGGCGCGCTGGCCGGACACCCCCACGGGGGGTACTCTTGATCTGGTTGTGTCGGGACCCCTGCCGTCGTTTCGCAATTCGGCCCGGGTTGTCGTACACTCCTTTGTCGGTTCACTATGACCTTTGCGCCTAGGCGGCCTGGCTGGTCGCCGCTCTCTGGAAGCGCCCGAAGGTCGCGGCTGCTTAGTGTTCCGAAGCCTCTGACGATCCGAACTGTGAAACGCGAGGGCCATGGCCAAGAAAGACGGCGCCATCGAGATTGAGGGCACTGTTATTGAGTCGCTTCCGAACGCCATGTTCCGGGTGCAGCTCGACAACGGTCACAAGGTCCTGGCCCACATCAGCGGGCGGATGCGGATGCACTACATCAGGATCCTGCCCGACGACCGGGTGGTCGTGGAGCTCAGCCCCTACGACCTGAGTCGCGGACGGATCGTCTACCGGTACAAGTAGCCCCCCCGCCAGCGGGGACGGGCCGTATGCGGAACGAATAAGGACTATGAAGGTCAAGCCGAGCGTCAAGAAGATCTGCGACAAGTGCAAGGTGATTCGCCGGCACGGTCGCGTCATGGTGATCTGCGACAACCTGCGCCACAAGCAGCGCCAGGGCTGAGCCCAGCTCTCAGTACGTCGCCACCAGGCCCCTGCTGAGTCCGCCCCCGTGGCGGTCTCGACCGCGTGCGGGCCAGGACAACGAAATCGCGTCACACACCCGCGCAGGCGGCCTCCGCGAGGAGTCCGTACCACGCGGGAGACCCCCGGTCGGAGGCCGGGGCCCTCGCCCGGGCATGGGAGGGGAAGTGTGGCGCAAGACCTCCGCCACACTGAAGGAGAATGCCCGACCATGGCCCGCCTGGTTGGCGTCGACCTCCCCCGCGACAAGCGGCTGGAGATCGCTCTCACCTACATTTTCGGAATCGGCCGCACCCGCGCCAAGGAGATCCTTGACGCGACCGGCATCAGCCCCGACCTGCGCGTCCACCAGCTCACGGACGCCGAGCTCGTCCCGATGCGTGACTACATCGAGGCGAACTACAAGATCGAGGGTGACCTCCGCCGCGAGATTCAGGCCGACATCCGACGCAAGATCGAGATCGGCTGCTACCAGGGCATCCGGCACCGCAAGGGGCTGCCTGTCCATGGTCAGCGGACGCAGACGAACGCGCGCACCCGCAAGGGTAAGAAGAAGACCGTCGCCGGCAAGAAGAAGCCGGGCAAGAAGTAGTCCTTAGCAGCCACATTTCCAGGAGTTAGCGCTTCAATGCCGCCGAAGAGCCGCCAGGGCGCACCGAAGAAGGTGCGCCGCAAGGAGAAGAAGAACGTCGCTCACGGGCACGCCCACATCAAGAGCACGTTCAACAACACGATCGTTTCGATCACCGACCCGAACGGGAACGTGATCTCCTGGGCCAGCGCCGGCCACGTCGGGTTCAAGGGCTCCCGTAAGTCCACCCCGTTCGCCGCGCAGATGGCTGCCGAGAACGCCGCCCGCCGCGCCATGGAGCACGGCATGCGCAAGGTCGACGTCTTCGTCAAGGGTCCCGGCTCCGGCCGTGAGACCGCGATCCGTTCGCTGCAGGCGACCGGTCTTGAGGTCGGGTCCATCCAGGACGTGACCCCGGTCCCGCACAACGGCTGCCGTCCGCCCAAGCGCCGTCGCGTCTGAGCTCAGGAGAGTAGAGAGAAATGGCTCGTTACACGGGTCCGGACTGCAAGCTCTGCCGCCGTGAGAAGACCAAGCTCTTCCTCAAGGGCAAGAAGTGCGAGTCCGCCAAGTGCCCCATCGAGATCCGCCCGTACCCGCCGGGTGAGCACGGCCGCGGCCGTCCGAAGGAGTCGGAGTACCAGCTCCAGCTCCGTGAGAAGCAGAAGACCCGCCGCATCTACGGCGTCCTCGAGAAGCAGTTCCACAACTACTACGAGGAAGCCAACCGCAAGGCGGGCAAGACGGGTGAGAACCTGCTCCAGATCCTGGAGAGCCGTCTCGACAACGTGGTCTACCGCGCCGGTTTCGCCGAGTCGCGTGACGCGGCCCGCCAGCAGGTGCGCCACGGCCACTTCCTCGTGAACGGCAAGAAGGTCGACATCCCGTCGTACCGCGTGCGCGAGCACGACATCATCGAGGTCCGCGAGAAGTCGCGCAACCTGCTTCCGTACGAGGTGGCCCGCGCGACCGCCGGCGACAAGACCGTCCCGGCCTGGCTGGGCGTCTCCGCCGAGAACATGCGCATCCTCGTGCACCAGCTCCCGGTCCGCCAGCAGATCGACACGCTGGTCCAGGAGCAGCTGATCGTCGAGCTCTACTCCAAGTAGTAGAGCCCCGGCACTTCATGACGCCGTACGGCCGGTACACTCCCGGCCGTACGGCATCATGGTTGTAGGCGAGCGGCGTCAAATAGCGGGCGTCGCCGTAACCCAGGGACCTCCCGTCCAGCGTGGCGGGGCCGTCCCGGATCCAGGAGATCCTGATGCTCATCGCACAGCGCCCGAGCCTCCAGGAGGAGTCGCTCGAGGAGCACCGGTCCAGGTTCATCATCGAGCCGCTCGAGCCGGGCTTCGGCTACACCATCGGCAACTCGCTGCGGCGCACGCTGCTGTCCTCCATCCCGGGGGCGGCGGTCACCAGCATCCGCATCGAGGGCGTGCTCCACGAGTTCTCGACCGTGCCCGGGGTCAAGGAAGACGTCACCGACATCATCCTGAACCTCAAGTCGCTGGTCGTCTCGTCCGAGCACGACGAGCCCGTGGTGATGTACCTGCGCAAGCAGGGCCCGGGTGAGGTCACCGCCGCCGACATCGCGCCTCCGGCCGGTGTCGAGGTGCACAACCCCGACCTGCACATCGCCACGCTGAACGGCAAGGCGAAGCTGGAGATGGAGCTGACCGTCGAGCGCGGCCGCGGCTACGTCTCCGCCGCCCAGAACAAGCAGCCTGGCCAGGAGATCGGCCGGATTCCGATCGACTCGATCTACTCTCCGGTCCTCAAGGTCACCTACAAGGTCGAGGCCACCCGTGTCGAGCAGCGCACGGACTTCGACCGCCTGATCCTCGACGTCGAGACCAAGCCGTCCATGAAGCCCCGCGACGCGGTGGCATCGGCCGGCAAGACCCTGGTCGAGCTGTTCGGCCTGGCCCGTGAGCTCAACGTCGAGGCCGAGGGCATCGACATCGGCCCGTCGCCGACGGACGCGGCTCTCGCGGCCGACCTGGCGCTGCCGATCGAGGAGCTCAACCTCACCGTCCGTTCGTACAACTGCCTCAAGCGCGAGGGCATCCACACCGTGGGTGAGCTCGTCGCCCGCAGCGAGCAGGACCTGCTGGACATCCGCAACTTCGGCGCCAAGTCGATCGAAGAGGTCAAGCAGAAGCTGCACGAGATGGGCCTGGCTCTCAAGGACTCCCCGCCCGGGTTCGACCCCTCCGCCGTCGCCGGCGGCGGGTACGACGACGAGGACGGCGGGTTCATCGAGACCGAGCAGTACTGATCCGTCTCCGCGCAGCGGCACCACCGTCTCGTGCCGCCCGTCCAGGGCGGCATGAGGCGGCGATGACAAGTCACGACCGGTACGCCGGTCGGCCCGACCCCGGTACCTGACACGGCCGGAGCGGGTTATCCATGAGGAGCATGAAATGCCCAAGCCCACCAAGGGCGCCCGTCTCGGTGGCAGCCCGTCCCACGAGCGGCTGATCCTGGCGAACCTCGCCACGGCGCTGTTCCAGAACGGCCGGATCACCACCACCGAGGCCAAGGCCAGGCGTCTCCGCCCGCTCGCGGAGAAGCTGATCACCAAGGCGAAGAAGGGCGACATCCACAACCGTCGCCAGGTGCTGACGGTCGTCCGCGACAAGGGCGTCGTCCACCACCTCTTCACCGAGATCGCCCCGACGTACGCCGAGCGTCCCGGTGGCTACACCCGGATCACCAAGCTCGGCCCGCGTAAGGGCGACGCCGCTCCGATGGCGGTCATCGAGCTGGTCACCGAGCAGCTGAACCCGGTCAGGGTCTCCCGTACGGCTCCGGCCGCCGAGGCCGCGCCGGCCGCTCCGGCCGCCGCCGAGGCCGAGGAGACGCCGGCGGCGCAGGACGAGGCCGCCGAGAGCACCACCGCCGAGGCCACCGAGGCCGCTCCGGCGGAAGGCGACAAGAAGGACGAGGCCTGATCCCAGGCTCTGTGAGCGGGCTCAGTTTCCCTTCCGGGGGATGCTGGGCCCGCTCTTCGTTTCTCCGAGGCACCGCACGAGGGATGGCGTGGAGCGAGAACTGCGGCTGAGACTGGACCTGGGCTACGACGGCACGGACTTCTCCGGCTGGGCGCGCCAGCCGGGGCGGCGGACCGTGCAGGGGGAGATCGAGGACGCGCTGGGCCGTGTCCTGCGGCTGGAGACCCCGCCGTCGCTCACCGTCGCGGGCCGCACCGACGCGGGCGTCCACGCGAGGGGGCAGGTGGCGCACGTCGACGTCCCGCTCGCGGCGCTGGCCGCTGCCTCGTCCGGGCGTGCCCCCGCCCCCGAGGATCCGGAACGGGCATGGGAGGAGCGCGGCGCTGAGTGGCTCGCTGCGCTGACGAGGCGGCTGGCCGGTGTGCTGCCCCTCGACGTGCGGGTGCACGCCGTCAGCGTGGCGCCCGAGGGCTTCGACGCCCGGTTCTCCGCGCTCTCGCGCCGGTACGGCTATCGCGTCTGCGACGCCCCGGGCGGGGTGGACCCGCTGCGGCGGCGCGAGGTGCTGTGGTACGCCCGGCCGCTCGACGTGGACCTGCTCAACGCGGCGGCCGCCCGTCTGCTGGGCGAGCACGACTTCGCCGCCTTCTGCCGCAAGCGTGAGGGCGCCACCACCATCCGCGAACTGCAGCGGCTCGACTGGGTCAGGGGCGAGGACGGGATCCTCCTCGCCACCGTGGTCGCCGACGCGTTCTGCCACTCGATGGTCCGGGCGCTGGTCGGCTCGCTGCTGACCGTGGGGGAGGGCAGGCGGCCCGTCGAGTGGCCCGCCGAGGTGCTGGCGAGAGCCGTACGGGACTCGGGCGTGCACGTCGCGCCCGCGCACGGTCTCACGCTCGAGGAGGTGCGCTATCCCGGGCCGGAGGAGCTGGCACGCCGGGCCGCCGCAACCCGCCGCGTGCGCACCCTGAGCACCTGACGCAGGGCCGAGCGGCTTGGGGGCCGTTGGGGATCGTTCGAGGTCGCCGGGGCCCTCGGGGCGTTCGGGGCGCACCGCGGAGTGACCCGCAACGCATGAGCAAGATCCTCAAAAAAAGGGACGTAATGAGCTCCCTGCGCATCACCAGGCCGGCGCACCCCGCAGATCCCGTCCCGGTCTGCCGCCCGCGATGCCCTGTGCGCGCCGAGCCGTTGGTGCGGATCGGGGCTGTGGCGGCGCGCGGCCTCTCGCGGAGGCCGCGCGCCGGGATCGTCAGCGTGAGGCGCGCTTCTCGATCACCTTCGCCATGTGGTCGCGGAAGGCGCCGCTGATCGGCCCGAGGTTCTTGTCGTTCGCGTCCGGGGTGTGCCCGTCGGTGTAGGTGGCGTAGCTGAACACGATGTAGCGCCCCCACACCATGCCCGCGGCGTAGCCGCCGGAGATCGACACCTTGTCCGCCCGGCTCTTCTTGTCGCCGTCGAGGCCGCGGAACCAGACGTTCGCGTTGAGATCCTTGGCCTGGTCGACGGCGAGGGCCTCGGTCTTGCCCGGCAGCACGGCGATGCCCGTGGTCACGGCGTACTGGCGCTTGCTGTCCACGAAGGTCGCCCGGAGCACCCTGCGGCACTGCTGCTCGGCGAGGGCCTGCGCGAACGCGCCCGTCGCCGCCTTCCCGCAGTCGTCGGTCACGTTCATCGTGACCCTGCGGTACGTCCGGCCCGCCAGCGTCACCTTCTCGTCCGGGAACGCCTCCGTCGGCTTCAGGGTCTTGGGGTCGGTCTGCTCGGAGTCGAGGATCGTGGAGGAGACCGTGGAAGCCGGCGTCGGCTCCTCGGTGGCGGTCGGGGCGGCGGTGGTGGCGGCCGGCGTGGGCGCGGCCTGGCTGCCGTCAGGCTCGCCCGAGTAGGCGAAGTAGGCCGCGGTGCCGATCGCCCCCACGACGACCACTGCGCCGGCGGCCATCAGGATCCGCTTGATCTTCCCGCCGGACGGGGGAGAGCCGGCGGTGCCCAGCCGTGCCGGGAGGTTGCCCTCGGAGCCGCCGGGGGTGGAGGGGTCGGGCCCGAATCCGGGTGGAGGCGTCGGCTTGCCCGCCTTGGCCGGGGTCACCGGCGTGAACGCGAACGGGGTCTCACCGGTCGGCTGCGAGGGCGAACCGGTCGTGGGAGAGGTTGTCGCCATCTGTCCTGAACTGGGGTCGGGGGAGTCCGCCCCGTCGGTGCCATCGCTCGCGGACGGACCCGGGGGCGGCGTGTCGGATGGCGCCGCGCCCGAGGGCACGGCGGATGGCGGGACATCCGGGGGGGACGTCGCGGACGGCGACGGGGACGGTGACTGAGACGCGGTCTGACCCTGTGCCTCGTCCTGTCTCCCCAGTGGTGTCCCGTACGGTGCGCTGTCCTGCGCCTGACCAGGCGCGATCGATGTCTGTGTGGGTGCTGGGAACGGTTCCTCGGGCTGCGGTGCGGGCAGCGGCTGTGTCGTCGTGTCGTGGGCCGGGTGCTGCGGTTCGGTGATCGGAGCGGTCTGTCCGGAGGGCACGAGGGCATGGCCGGGTTCGTGCGGTGTGCCGGGCAGCGGCAACCCCTCGATGGGGGTCACCGCGGCGGCGATCTCGGCCCCGAAGCCCGCGGGCGGCCCGGCGATCGGCGCCGTGTGATCCGATGCCGCATGATTCGGTGCTGCGTGATTCGGTGCCGCGTGATCCGGTGCCGCGTGATGCTGCGCGGGGGGATACGACGCGTCCGCGGGAGCGTCCTGCCCCGAGCCGCCCCGTGCGGACTGTCCTGGTCCTTCGGCGGACGAGCCGCCGTCGGCCTGCATGTCGGCATGCGCGTCGGCCTGCATGTCGGCAGGGCGTGCCGGGTCCGCGGATGATCCCGTGTGCTCTGCCGCGGCGGAGGGATCCGGCCCGGTGGTTCGGTCGGGTGCGATGGCGTGGTCGGGTGCGGTGGCGTGCTCGGGAGCGCTGTGGCGGCCGGACGGGGTGGGCAGGTCGGGCACGGTGGTCTGGTGGGATGCCGTGGTCTGGTGAGATGCCGTGGTCTGGCCGGACGCCCTGGACTGGTCGGACGCTGTGGACTGGTCGGGCGTGCCGGTGGGAGCGAGCGCGTCGCCAGGTGCGTCGCCCGGCTCGCTCGTGCCCGCACCGTCGCCGGACGCGCCCTCGGACGCCTGCACTATGGCGGGCTCCTCCTGGTAGGCGTGCGTCGGCGGCCAGGAGGTGCCCGCGGGCAGCTCGCCCTGCGGGTACGGCTCGCCCGGCAGCCGTGGCGGCCACACGGGCACGTCTCCGGGCTCCCCGGGACGGACCGCCTCCGGGGGCACGGCTCCCTGCCCGTACGCCTCCGGATACGGGGCGAACTCCGGGGCGGGCTGCGGCGCGTACTGCTGCCCGTATTGGGGCCCATGCTGCGGCCCGTGCTGGGGCCCGTGCTGGGGTGCGTACTCGGGCCCGGACTGCGGCGGGGCGGCGGGCGGATACCCCTGGTGGGGAGCGGGAGCCTGATGCCAGCCGTCCCCGCCGGACGGCTGCCCCGGGGCGGGTCCCCACTCCGGGAACGTCGGCACGCCGGGCTGGGCGGCCCAGGGTCCGCCGGTGTTCTGCTGATCCGGCCCGTACGACCCCGGTGCCGGAGGAGGGCCGCCGGGCTGCTGCCAGGCGGGAGGCCCGGCCGGGCCCTGCCACGCCCCGCCGTGAGATCCCTCGTCGTACGGCGAGGGGGACGCGCCGAAGGCACCGGGACCGGCCGGTGCGCCACCCGGCGGGGCCTGCCACGGGGCGGGGCCGGTGTCACCCGTCCCGGCCGGGGCGGGGCCCTGCGGCCACTGCGACTCGTTGCCCGAGTAAGGCCAGGAGGTGACGCCGCCAGGCTGCATGCCGGGCTGGGGACCGGGTTGGGGACCAGGCTGCGTGCCGGGATCGCCGACGGGGGCGGGCCACATCTGCGGGGCTCCCGAGGAGGGCGGCTCCTGCTGCCACGACTGCGGGGCCGAACCAGGCGGAGGCGGGATCGGGCCCGGCGGGGCCGGCTGCCAGGCCGGTGTTCCGGGGCCGTGCGGAGGCCACGGCTGCGCTCCCGGATCGGCCTGCGCCTGCCACGCCGGGTTGGGCCCCTCCATGGGCGGCTGCCACGCCGCAGGGTTCGCCCCATCTGCGGGCGGCTGCCAGGAGTGCGCCCCGGGGCCGTGGGCGGGCTGCTGCGGGCCCGGAGGCGGGGGAAGCTGCGGGTACGCCGGGCCGCCCGCGCCCGGTGCGGGTTGCCAGGACGGCTGCGCGGGCTGCCAGGACGCGGCGTCCGGGCCCTGTGCGTGCTGCGGGTGCTGGTGGTCCCACTGCGCGGCGTTGGGGTCGGCCGGTGGCTGCCACGGGTTGCCCTGGTTCTCGGGTTGCCAGGAGGGTCCGCCGGGGCCGAGCGCGGGTGGCTGCGGGTTGGCGGCGTTGGGGTCGGCCGGTGGCTGCCACGGGTTGCCCTGGTTCTCGGGTTGCCAGGAGGGTCCGCCGGGGCCGAGCGCGGGCTGCTGGGGGATGGCGGCGTTCGGGTCGGCCGGAGGCTGCCACGGGGACGTGGCCGGAGCCGGGGGCTGCCAGGCAGGCGGGCCATACCCGGGGTGTCCCTGGGCGCCCTGGCCGGGCTGCTGCGGCTCGCCGGGACCGGGCTGCTGCCACGCGTGGATGCCCTGGCCTTCAGGCTGCTGCCAGGTGGGCGTGCCGGCGCCATAAGCGGGCTGCGGAGGAACGGCGCCATAGCCGGCACCGTCAGCGGCGCCGTAGCCGACACCCTGGTCGGCTCCCTGGCCGGCGCGGTGATCGGCTCCTTGATCGGCTCCGGAGTGCGGCTCACCGGGTGCGGGCAGGGCGAGGGCCTCGTCGCCGGGGCGGCGCGGCACGGGAAGGTTCCCGGCGTCGCCTGACACCCCGGTGTCCCCCGAAACTCCCGCGTTCCCCGGCAGGTTCTCGCTCCCGGGCGTTCCGGCGCTCCCGGAGACCCCGTAGCCACCCGGCATGCCCTCGCTCCCGGGCGTTCCGGCGTCTCCCGACACTCCGTGGCCGCCCGGCGTTCCGGCATCGCCGGGCACAGCGGCGTTTCCGGGGGCGGCGGGCGGTGGGCCGTACGCCGGGACGGCCCTGAACCTGTTCGTGCTCTCCGGGTCGTCGTCAGACGATTGCGGCGCCCCGAGACCGCCGGGTAGCCCGAACCTGGTCGGGTAGGACACTTCCGTCGTCCGGTCCGCCGCACCCACGGCGTCCGGGGCCCAGGCCGTGCCGTCGTCCGCCGCGGGCTGACCGAACCCGGGCGACGGGGTCTGCCCGAAGCTCGGAGGTGGCGTCGGAGATGTCGCCGAGCCTTCGGCGTCCGCCTCGGGGCGGGCCCGCGCCGTTTCGTGCTCGTGCCCGGAACCGGAATCCTTGCCACGCATAGCCGGAAGCGTAACGGCGCGGGCGCGATCGGCGTGCCCCTATGGGCGTTTCGGTCCGTGCCGCCCCAGCTCGCCCACCGGCCTTCACCTCAGCGAACGCCTGGCCTCAGCTGGGGCCACCGTTCAGCGAACGAGTGTCGAGGGCAGGGAAAACAGTCGCGTCGGTGACGTCCACCGCTGCCTGGTAGAGCCGTTTCAGCTCGTTCTTGGCCGGCTTGTGGCCATCCTTGAACTGGAACCAGAGCAGCACCGCGTAGTGGCCGTGGGTCCAGCCGCCCGCGTACGCCTCGCCGGTGCCGAGGTGCTTGGTGGCCTCGTCCTTGCCCGGCAGCGGCTTGAGGTAGTCCTTGCGCTCGCCGCCGCCTCCGGCCGAGGCGACCTTCTTCGCCGTGGCGGACGTCTTGAGGTTGGCGACGCCCACGGTGCCGATGACCACGCCCTTGGAGTCGGCGAAGCTCGCCCGCAGCAGCTGCGTGCATGCGCCCGCCTTGAGCGCCTTGGTGATTTTGTCGCCCGTGACGCCGTCCGCACATTTTTTCTCCTTGCGGTACGCCGTGCGGACGTATGAACGCTTGTTCTTGACGAATTTGCCCTTCGCGAACAGTTCCCGGAGCGACAGCGGGGTTTTGTCGGTCGTCCGTGAGGCGGTGTAGCCGAACTTGCCGGGGGGTCCCTCGGAGACGAGCGGTTTCGTGGGGCGGACGGTGGGCGTCGGGGCGGCGACCGGCGGCTTCTCGTTGCGCGCGGCGTACCACAGACCGGTGAACAACGCGCCGATCATGAGCAGCAGGGCGAGGCCGAGCGCCCAGGGGCGACGCCACCAGGGGCCCTTCGCGTCCGGATCCCACACCGGCTCCGGCGGCGGAGGCATCCGCGACGCCGCCCGCTGCCGCCGCGCGTCCGCGTCCGCGCCGCCCGCCTGACCGCCCGAGGAGGCCGCGTACGCGCCTGAGGGGGACGCGTACGGCCCGGTCGGCGCCGCGTACGGCCCGGACGCGAGCTCCTCCGCACGCTGGGGGCCCTCCTGCTCGTAGGCCCCGGCGTACGGCGGCTGCTCGGGCTGCTGCTGGTATCCCTGTTGCTGGTACGCCTGCTGCGGATGGCCCTGCTGCGGATGGCCCTGGTAGGGCGCCTGCTCACGTGCGTACGGCGACCGCTCGCGCTCGTATGGAGACTGCTCGCGGGCATACGGCGACGGCTCGCGCTGGTATGGCGGCTGCCCCCCGCCGTAAGGGGGCGCGTCGCGACGGCCGGCGAGGGGCGCGTCGTCCCCGCCGGAGTACGGCGGCAGGTCTCGCCTGCGGGGATCCGGGGGATGATGCGGCGGAGGTGGTTGCTGGTCGCCGGGGTAACCCATGGCGCTGAGATTAGTCGGCGATCTGGACAGATGAGGAAGGGTCAGGAATACCCGAAGTCCTCGGTCCACCACGGACCGCCCTCGCCCGTGCTCACGCCGACCCCCGTCGCGACCAGGCGGCAGTCGAGCAGCGTGGAGCGGTCGCTGCGCCCGGCCATCCAGCCGCGTACGACCGCCTCGGCGGTCTGGTAGCCCCTGGCGATCGTCTCGGCCCCGCCGTCGGAGTAGCCCGCCGCGCCCATGCGCTCCCAGGGGGAGGCGCCGCCGGGAGAGCTGTGCCGGAACAGCTTGCTCGACGCCATCTCGTCCGAGTGCGCGCGGGCGGACTCCACCAGGCGCGGGTCCACGCGCAGGGGCCGGCAGCCGTGCTTGCGGCGCTCGGCGTTGACCAGGCGCACGACCTCGGCCTCCATCGAGGCGTACTGCATCGAGTCGGCGTCGTACGCGTCGCCGCCGCCGCCGTCGTTTCCGGGTGTGATGACGGTGTGCCGCGAGCCGCTGCCGTAGCCGTCGATCAGGTTGGAGGGCGGCTTCTCCTTCCGGGGGCGGCGCTGCGGCTCCTCCCGGGGGGCGGTCGGAGTCGTGGTGTGCAGCACGTGGTCGAGAGTGGGCCGCTCGCGCGGCACCGCGCCCGCCGCGTTCACGCTCAGCGACGGAGACGGCTCCGTCTCGCGCAGATAGACGTCTTCGAGCGCGCTCGATCTGG
Source organism: Microbispora hainanensis (assembly GCF_036186745.1). Classification (NCBI taxonomy): domain Bacteria; kingdom Bacillati; phylum Actinomycetota; class Actinomycetes; order Streptosporangiales; family Streptosporangiaceae; genus Microbispora; species Microbispora hainanensis. Next base: position 3,384,706 of record NZ_CP108086.1, read on the forward strand.
CGCTCATTCTGCCGATCACGACGCCGGTGAGCAGGATGGCCACCGCGCACGCCAGCAGACCCATCTGAGTCCCCCGCAGGGGGCCACGGAAGGTGTGTTTTTTGTAAGGGGTCTGCCACATACCGCAGTCAAATATAGAGATCCGCGCCATGGGGAAGAAGAGGCTAATGGGTATGGATTTGATGAACGTTCAAATGAGGCGTTCCAACCCCGCGTGCCCCTCGCTGTTTTGACCAGGCGGCATCGGGTCGGTAGTCTGCTAGTTCGTTGTGTGTGGATCGGTCTGTCCGCAGACCGGTGCACGGCGCGTCCGGCGTCTTCTCCCGTACATGTGGAGACGGAGGTTGTCGCCGTGCCTGCGCAACCTACCGAGAGTTCACATTCCGACAGAAGGCACTGCCGTGCGCACGTTCTCACCGAAGCCCAACGACGTCGAACGTCAGTGGTACGTCATCGACGCGACCGACGTCGTGCTCGGCCGGCTGGCCAGCCAGGTGGCGACCCTGCTCCGCGGGAAGCACAAGCCGATCTTCGCTCCGCATGTCGACACGGGTGACTTCGTCATCGTCATCAACGCCGACAAGATCGCCCTGAGCGGCAACAAGCTCGAGCAGAAGAAGGCGTACCGCCACTCGGGTTACCCCGGCGGTCTGCGCTCCGTCAGCTACGGCGAGCTCATGGAGAAGCGTCCGGACCGGGCCGTCGAGAAGGCCGTCCGTGGCATGCTTCCCAAGAACGCCCTGGGCCGGAAGATGGCCAAGAAGCTCAAGGTCTACGCCGGCGCCGAGCACCCGCACCAGGCCCAGCAGCCGGTGCCCTTCCAGATCACCCAGATCGCCCAGTAATCGCGAGCCAGGAAAGTTAAGAGGAGAACCGTGGCCGAGCCCACCGGTATCGAGACGCTCGTCGAGGGCGAGCCGGAAGACTACTCCTCGGAGGAGTTCCCCTCCGAGTACACCACCGAGTCGGCCCCTGCCGGCGAGGGCGCCGTGCGCAAGCCCGTCACCACGGGCAACTCGTACGGCACCGGCCGCCGCAAGGAGGCCATCGCCCGTGTCCGCATCGTGCCGGGCACCGGCAAGTGGACGATCAACGGCCGCTCGCTGGACAGCTACTTCCCGAACAAGGTCCACCAGCAGCTGATCAACGAGCCGTTCGTCGTGCTCGGCGCCGAGGACGCGTTCGACGTCATCGCCCGCATCGACGGCGGCGGCGTGACCGGCCAGGCCGGTGCGCTGCGCATGGGCCTGTCCCGCGCGCTCGCCGCTCTGGACGCCGAGGTCAACCGCCCGCCGCTGAAGAAGGCCGGCTTCCTCACCCGTGACGCCCGCGCCACGGAGCGGAAGAAGTACGGCCTCAAGAAGGCCCGTAAGGCTCCGCAGTACAGCAAGCGTTAATGTCGCGGAACCCCGTGGGCGCCCCCTCCCGGGGGCGCCTCTTCGGCACCGACGGGGTACGTGGGGTCGCCGGGCGCGACCTCACCGCGGAGCTGGCCATGGACCTGTCCGTGGCCGCCGCGCACGTGCTCGGCGACGCCGGGGCGTTCCACGCCAGCGTCGGGCGGCGCGGCCGCCCGATCGCCGTCGTAGGCCGGGACCCGCGGGCTTCAGGAGAGTTCCTGGAGGCCGCCGTGGTCGCCGGCCTCGCGTCGTCTGGTGTGGACGTGCTGCGGCTCGGCGTGCTGCCCACCCCCGCGGTCGCGTACCTGACCAACGCGCTGGGAGCCGACCTCGGCGTCATGCTCTCCGCGTCGCACAACCCCGCGCCGGACAACGGCATCAAGTTCTTCAGCCGGGGCGGCTACAAGCTGCCCGACGCGGTGGAGAACGAGATCGAGCAGCGGCTCGGGGAGGAGTGGGACCGCCCGGTCGGCGCGTCCGTCGGCCGGGTCCGTGAGGCGTACGGCGAGGCCGACCGATACGTCTCCCACCTGCTCACCACGCTGCCCCACCGCCTCGACGGGCTGCGGGTCGTCGTCGACTGCGCGCACGGCGCGGCGCACATGGTCGCCCCGGAGGCGCTGCTGCGCGCCGGAGCGGTCGTGGAGACCATCGGCGCCGCCCCTGACGGGCTGAACATCAACGACGGTGTGGGCTCGACCCATCTGGCCGCCCTGCGGGAGGCCGTCGTCGGAAGCGGCGCCGACCTCGGCATCGCCTACGACGGCGACGCCGACCGCTGCCTCGCGGTCACCGGTGCGGGCGAGGAGGTCGACGGCGACCAGATCATGGCGATCCTGGCGCTGTCGATGCAGGCCGACGGCCGCCTCGCCAAGGACACGGTCGTCGCGACGGTCATGTCCAACCTGGGGTTCAAGCTCGCCCTCAGAGAGGCAGGCCTGACCGTGGTGGAGACCGCGGTCGGCGACCGGTATGTCCTGGAGGCGATGCAGGACGGCGGCTACACGCTCGGCGGCGAGCAGTCCGGTCACGTGATCATGCTGGACCACGCCACGACCGGGGACGGCCTGCTGACCTCGCTCCACCTGATGGCCGAGGTGGCCCGGCAGGGCCGTTCCCTCGCCGACCTCGCGTCGGTGATGACGAGGCTGCCGCAGGTGCTCGTCAACGTCAGGGACGTGGCCAAGGCGAAGGCCTCCGACCCCGCGCTGCGGGCGGCCGTGGCCGAGGCGGAGGCCGAGCTCGGGGAGACCGGCCGCGTGCTGATCCGCCCGAGCGGCACCGAGCCGATGATCCGGGTCATGGTCGAGGCCGCGTCGCACGACCAGGCCAAGGCCGTGGCCGATCGCCTCGCGGACGTCGTCCGTACGGTCTGCGTCTGACGCGCGTCACCAGCCGACAAGGAACCCCGCCGGGTGCGTGCCCGGCGGGGTTCCTTATTGGAAGCGCTTCTCAATTGCGTAATGTGCGCGTAACACTGATTTATGTCTTATCTGACCGGTGTTCCGACGGGGGCGTTAAGGGGGCGTGACAAGGAGTCGGACGCGCTGCGCGCGCTCGTGGACCGGGCCGGGGCCGGTGCGGGCGGGTGCCTGCTCCTCCTCGGCGGCCCGGGCACGGGCAAGACCGCGCTGCTCGATCTCGCCGCCGCGTACGCGGCCGGCGAAACCCCGCACGGGTTCCTCGTGCTCCGCACCCAGGGGGTGAGAGGCGAGACCCACCTGCCGTACGCCGGGCTGCACGCCCTGCTCCACCCGATCGCGGATCGGCTGGACACGACGGCGGCCGACATGCGGATGCTCGCCGAGGCGCTGCGCGCCGGCGTCGCCCCGGGCGGCCTGGCGCTGCCCGCCGCGCTGCTGCGGCTCCTGCGGACCGCCGGGCGCCCGGTGCTGGTGTGCGCCGACGACCTCCAGTGGCTCGACGCCCCCAGCCGGGAGGCGATCTGTTTCGTGGCCCGCCGGGCCGTCGCGGCGCCCGTCGCGGTGCTGCTCGCCTCCGGGGAGCCCGGCACGGCCCCCGGCGACCTGCCGCCGCTGCCGCTCGCGCCCCTCGACGAGCGGGCGTCCTGCCAGGTGCTCGACGACCTCGTGCCCGACGGGCTCCCGGGCGACCTGCGTACGGCGCTGGTGCGGGCGGCCCGGGGCAACCCGCTCGCGCTGGCCGAGCTCGCCGGCTCGCTGACCGACGCGCACCGCACGGGCGCGGCGCCGCCGCCCGAGACGCCGCCACGCGCCGGACGGCTGTGGCGGGCGTACGCCGACCGGCTCCGCGGCCTGCCCGCCGACACGGCCGACCTCGTCCTGCTGATCGCGGCCGATCCCGGCATCGACGCCGCCACGCTGGTGCGCGCCGCGGAGTCGCGGTGCGGGCTCGCGCCCCTGGAGGCGGCGGAGACCGCGGGCGTCGTCGCCGAGACTCCGGACGGCGGCTTCGACCTGGCCGACCCGATCCTGCGGCACGTCGCGTACGCCGAGGCGTCCCTCGCCCGGCGGCGGGCCGCCCACCGCCTGCTGGCACGCCTCTACGACGGTGTTCCCGGCGGGGAGCACCAGCGGCTGCGGCGGGCCTGGCACCGCGCCGCCGCACTCGACGGGCCCGCCGACCACCTGGCGGAAGACCTCGTACGCGCGCTCGCGGCGGCACCGAAGGCGGCGGCGAAGGCGACGGCGTTTCCCGAGCCGTTCCGCGTCCTCGAACGGGCGGCCGAGCTCACCGGGCACGGCGAGGCCAAGGCCGCACGGCTGGCCGCGGCCGCCCGGCACGCCTGGCAGGCCGGGCAGCCGCAGCGGGCGAGGTCGCTGCTGTCCCGGATCGACACGCTCGGGGCGGGGGTCGAGGTGCGCGGTCACGCCGAACTCGTCAGGGGCAGCCTGGAGCTGCGCGCCGGCACGACCGACAGCGCCTGCGACACGCTGCTCGCCGCCGCGGAGCGGCTGCTGCGCACCGACCGCGAGCAGGCCGTACGCGCGCTCGTCCGGGCGGGCGAGGCGAGCTACCTGGCGGGGGACAACCGCCGGTTCCTGGCGATCGCACGTCGGGCCGAGACCCTACGGCGGCCCGACGACGACCACGTCACGCGCCTGGCGCTGGAGTATCTCGCGGGCATGGCCGCCACCTTCCGGGGCAGACACCGTGAGGCGACCGCCTCGCTGCGCCGCGTCGTCTCCGGGGTGACGGCGCCGCCCTCGGCCGGCAGCCCTTGGGCGCTCGTGTGGGGCGGCGTGGCGCACCTTCTGCTCGGCAACGGCGCCGACGCGCTCACGCTGGCGTCCCGGGCGGTCGAGATGGCGCGCGCTCACGGCGCGGTCGCCAGCATGCCGCAGATGCTGGAGATCCTGATCCAGGCCCAGCTCTGGAGCGGCCGTTATGACGCGGTCGCGGCCAACGCCATGGACGGCCTGCGCCTGGCGCAGGAGACGGGCCGGGCCACCAGCGGCGCGCAGCATCTCGCCTGGCTCGCGTTCACCGCCGCCGTCGCGGGCGACGAGGAGACCTGCGTCCTGCGGGCGGCGCGGGCCGTCGAACTGGCCGCCGCCCACGGCGTCAGCGTGGCCGAGGCGCTCGGCACGCTGGCCCTGGCCCATCTGGACGTCGCGGCGAACCGCCACGCCGACGCCGTGAACCGGCTGCGCACGGTCGCCCGTACGGGTGACCCCCTCGTCGTGCGGGTGATGGCGACGCCGCTGCTCGTCGAGAGCGCCGTACGCACCGGAGACATCGCGCAGGCGAGGGACGCGCTGGTCATACTGGACCGCTGGGCCGACAGCACCCGCGACCCCGACCGGCTGGCGCTGGCGGCCCGGTGCCACGCGCTGCTCGCGCCCCCGGCCGAGGCGGGGGAGCGCTTCTCCGAGGCGCTCGAACTGCACCGTCAGGGGGCGTGCGCGTTCGAGACCGCGCGCACGCGGCTGCTGTACGGCGGCATGCTCAGGCGGTCGCGCCGCCCCGGCGCGGCCCGCGAGCACCTGCACGGCGCCCTGGAGACGTTCGAGCGGTACGGCGCCCGCCTGTGGAGCGAGCACGCCCGCGCGGAGCTGCGCGCGGCCGGGGAGTCGGTGCGGCCGTCGGCGTCCCGCTCGGAGGCCGGCCGGCTGCTCACGGCTCAGCAGTTCCAGATCGCCACCCTGGTGGCGGAGGGCGCGACGAACCGCGAGGTGGCGGCCCGGCTGTTCATCAGCCCGCGCACCGTGGAGCACCACCTGCGCAACATCTTCGCCAGGCTCGGCGTGCGCTCCCGGGTCGAGCTGACCCGCCTCCTGTCGTGAGGCGGGCGGGTATCGGCGACCGGTGATTTCACCGATGCGCGTGCGGCGTCGGCGGCGCGACAGTGACGACGGTCAAACCGCTCGCGGGAACGGGCCCGTGTGGCCGTTCCCACTCCTCCCCCCAAGGAGTGCACCGACGTGCCGACACACTCCCCAACCCTGCTTCTGCGACGCCTGTCCTCCGCGGTCACGACGCTGGCGCTCGTCGTGCTGCTCGCACTGGCCGGCGGTCTCCTCACCGCTCCCGCCGCCCACGCCGCCGTACACGGCCCCGACCCCACCGACGCGCTGCTGGAGGCGTCGCGCGGGCCGTACGCGACCGCGCAGGTCGACGTGTCGTCGCTGCTCGTGAGCGGTTTCGGCGGCGGGACCATCTACTATCCGACCACCACGTCCGAGGGGACGTTCGGCGGCGTGGCCATCGCCCCCGGTTACACGGCCGACAAGTCGAGCCTCGCGTGGCTGGCCGCCCGGCTCGCCTCGCACGGCTTCGTGGTGTTCAACATCGACACGCTGACCCGGCTCGACCAGCCCGACAGCCGGGGCAGGCAGCTGCTCGCGGCCCTCGACTACCTGACTGAGCGCAGCTCGGTCCGCGGCCGGGTGGACGCGAGCAGGCTCGGCGTGATGGGCCACTCGATGGGCGGCGGCGGCACGCTGGAGGCCGTGGACGGCCGGCCGTCGCTGCGGGCCGCGGTGCCGCTGACGCCGTGGAACCTCGACAAGACCTGGCCGGGCGTGCAGACCCCGACGCTGATCATCGGCGCGGACAACGACACGGTCGCGCCGGTCTCCTCGCACGCGGCGCCCTTCTACACCAGCCTGCCGTCCTCGCTCGACAAGGCATATCTGGAACTGAACAACGCCACCCACTTCGCGCCGAACACGACCAACACCACCATCGGCAAGTACGCCGTGGCCTGGATGAAGCGGTTCGTGGACGACGACACCCGCTATGACCGGTTCCTCTGCCCGGGCCCGAGCCGTGGTCTGACCGTGGAGGAATACCGCAGCACCTGCCCGTTCTGACGTCTCCCCGGCGTCTCTCCGGCGTACGGACGGCCGCCCGTTCACGGCGGTCGTCCGTACGCCGCTGACTGCTGTCAGGGCAGGACGCCGGCGGGAGTGCGGACGCTCTGCCGCAGGCGGGCGGCGTCCTGGCTCGGCGGCGCGCCGAACTGACGGCGGTATTCCCGGCTGAACTGCGACGGGTTGTCGTAGCCCACGCGGTGGCCGACTCCGATGACGTCGCCCGGGTGGGTGGCGAGCAGCAGCCGGGCCTCCTGCAGCCGGATCTGCTTCTGGAACTGGATGGGGCTCATCGCGGTCACCGCGTGGAAGTTGCGGTAGAAGGCGGAGACGCTCATGCCGGACAGCCGTGCGAGGTCCTCGACGCGGAACGACCGGGCGTAGTGCTCGCGGATCCAGCGCACGGCCCGCGAGATGTGGCTGAGGCCGCTGTCGGCGAGGCCGAGCTGGCGCACCGTCGCGCCCTGCTCGCCGGTGATCACGCGCCACAGGATCTCGCGCTTGACCAGCGGGGCGAGCACGGCCCGGTCGCGCGGCTCGTCGAGCAGGCGCAGCAGCCGGACCACCGCGTCGAGCAGCGGAGCCGGGGCGTCGGTGACGGTGATCCCCGGCGCCGCGCCTCCGCTCGTGAGGGGAGTGTCACCGGGCGCGGCCTGCAGCAGCAGCTCGGCTACGGCGGACGGTTCCAGGACGAGACCGAAGCCCAGCGCAGGACGTTCGGGGTCCGCCTGGGTGAACTGCCCGGTCACCGGCAGATCGACCGAGGCGACCAGATACTGTCCGGCGCCGTACTCGAAGATCCGGTCGCCGAGCGCGAGGCGTTTGGCGCCCTGGGCGATGACCGCCAGCACGGTGCCGGACATCGAGGGCGCCGGTGGGTCCGACCTGTCGACCTTCGAGACGAGCACGCCGTCGATGGCGGTGGTCCCGTCGGGCCGGGCATGCCGCGCCAGCAGGGTGCGGAGCTCTTCGAGGCACATGCGGCCATTGCAGCACGATTCCGGGCCAGCGTTCCCGAACGCGAGAGGATCGTGCAAATAGCGGCGAGCATCATTCTAACGTTTCCGCAGGTCAAACCGATTTAATGGGATCAGCTCACTCCACCGATGAGAAACACGAGGGAATCAATGACCGTCACCTACGGCTTCGCCGCGACCCTGACCGCCAGGCCCGGCATGGGCGACCTGCTGGTCGACATGCTGCTGACCGGCCTTGACGAGGGCAGCCCCGCCGCGAGCGAGCACTGCGTCGTCTATCTGGTCTCCCGCTCCGCCTCCGACCCCGAGGTCGTCCACGTCATCGAGGGCTGGACCAGCGAGGAGGACCACCACCGGGTCTTCGCCGGCGAGGCCGCCCAGGCCATCGTTGCGCGGATCGGCGGGCTGCTGGCCAAGGAGTCGGAATATGCCGACCACGTCCCGGTGCGCGGCAAGGCCGCCTTCTGACCCCGCCGGCCACCCGGCGACCCTCCCCTCTGAAAGGCAGTGACCATGACCCCCGTACGCCCCGCCCTGGACCCCCAACTGCGTGACCTGCTGGCCGAGATGCCCCTCATGTCGCAGCTCGACGCCGAAGTGCTCGCGCACCTGCGCCGGCTTCCGGCGGCCCCCGTCGACTCCCTCCTCGCAGACCGGCGGGTCGACCGGCGCGAGGTCACCGTGCCCGCCCCGGACGGCGCCCCGATCGCCCTTTCGATCTTCAGTCCGGAGAACGCCGCCGACGCGCCCTGCGTCTACTGGATGCACGGGGGCGGGATGGTCATGGGCGACCGCTTCTCGCAGATCGACATCCCGCTGGAGTGGCTCGACCGGTTCGGCGCGGTCGTGGTCTCCGTCGAATATCGGCTCGCCCCGGAGGCCACCGGCACAACCCTCGTCGACGACTGCTACCAGGGCCTGCTCTGGGTCGCCGAGCACGCCGCCGAGCTCGGCGTCGATCCCGCCAGGATCGTCGTCGCGGGCGCCAGCGCGGGCGGCGGCCTCGCCGCGGGCGTCACGCTGCTGGCCCGCGACCGCGGCACCCCGCTTATCGCCGCGCAGGTGCTGATCTGCCCCATGCTCGACCACCGCAACACCAGCACGTCGAGCCGCCAGTTCTCCGGCGTGCCCGGCGTCTGGACCCGTGAGATGAACGAGTTCGGCTGGCGGTCCGTCCTCGGCGGCCGCACCGGCGACGAGGTGCCCCCGTACGTCTCGCCCGCGCTGGCGGACGACCTGTCGGGCCTGCCGGCCACCTACATCGACACCGGCTCCGCCGAGGTCTTCCGCGACGAGGACGCCGACTACGCCACCCGCATCTGGGCGGCCGGGGGTCAGGCCGAGCTGCACGTCTGGGCGGGCGGCTTCCACGGATTCGACGCCCTCTTTCCGCAGGCGCGGATCTCGGCCACGGCCCGCCGTACGCGCACCGAGTGGCTCGCCCGCGTCCTGTCCCCCGACGCCACCGCATGACGCCGCCGAGCAGACGGTTATTCGGCCTACGCGGCCCAGAACATCGACGTGTCGGGCGGGCTTCGACCTCTGGAAACCTCTGGACCCGATCAGTCGTCGCCGGTCAGGGAGAGGGAGCGCAGGCGCTGACCGGTCCAGACGACCGCGCCGATCGTGACGATGACCATCGCCGGTACGGCGAAGCCGAGCGTCACCTCGGTGGAGAAGAAGGGCGAGGAGGAGACCTGGTCGGCGAGCGACTGGGCCCACTGCTGGATGGAGAACTTCCGGGCGCCGGGCACGTAGCCGCCGACCACGCCCTCCCACACGAGGGCGTAGATGACGCCGACCGCGACCGCGTGGCGGGTGAGCACGCCCAGCAGCAGGAACACCGCGGCGTACGCGATGCCGCCGAACAGCGCTCCGAGGGCGAAGCCGCTCGCGACGCCCGACTCCGAGCCGACCAGGAGATACGCGGAGGCGTAGGTCGAGACGGCCGCGAGCACCGCGATGAGGGAGGCCGCGACCACGAACTTCGTCACCGCGATCACCGGGCGGGAGATCGGCTTGGCCAGCAGGTGGATGATCGTGCCGTCCTCGATCTCCGGTGCGATCACGCCCGTCCCGGCGATCAGCCCGAGCAGCGGCAGCATCGTGCCGATCGCGAAGCTCTTCATCAGCAGCACGGCCGTCTGCTCGTCCTGGCCGTTCACCACCCTGAGCAGCGCGGCGAGCGCGACCAGCGCCACCGGCAGCAGGATCAGCAGCCAGATCCGCTTGCGCCCGAGCATGGCCCGGTAGGTGATGTCCGCCACCACCGTGTTCATCGAGAGCTCCCGGAGATGAGGTAGGAGAAGACGCTTTCCAGGTCCTCGTCGGTGGGGGAGACCTGCCACAGGTGTACGGCGAGATCGCGCGCCATCCGCGGCAGCAGCGCGGTGAAGCGCGCGTAGTCGGTCACCTGGACCTCGACGCCCTGCTCGGTCAGCGAGACCGCGCTGGAGGAGGGGTCGGCGATGAGCGCGGCGGCCAGGCGCCGGTCGTCGCTCGACCTGACCCGGAACAGGTGCGGCCGGTCGGCCATGCGGCGCCGGATCTCGCGGTAGTCGCCCGACGCGGCGTGCCGCCCCGCGACCAGGACCTCGATGTGGTGGGCCACCCGCTCGACCTCTTCGAGGATGTGCGAGCTGAACAGGATCGTCCGGCCCTCCTCGCCCATGCGGCGTACGAGGTCCATGAGGTGGAGCCGCTGCCGGGGGTCCATGCCGTTGAACGGCTCGTCCAGCAGCAGCACCTGGGGGTCGTGGACGAGGGCGGCGGCGACCTTGACGCGCTGCCGCATGCCCTTCGAGTAGGTCTCGATGCGGCGGCCGGCGGCGTCCGTCATCTCCACCAGGTCGAGGGCCCGTTCGGCCGCGTCGGCGGGCGAGGGCAGGCCGTGCAGCCGGGCCGACGACAGCACGAACTGCCACCCGGTGAGGAAGCCGTAGACGGCCTCCTTCTCGGGCACCAGGCCGATCCGCCGGTAGATCTCGTGGTTGTGCCAGATGCGCCCGCCGTCGAGGGTCGCCGTGCCGCTGGACGGCGCGAGGAACCCGGCCATCATGTGCAGCAGCGTCGACTTGCCCGCGCCGTTCGGCCCGAGCAGGCCGGTGACGCCGGGTCCGATGGTCATCGTGACGTCGTTGACCGCCACGACGTTGCCATACCAGCGGGACACCTGGGCGAGTTCGAGCACGCCCTGGCGGGTGGTCACGGGAGAGCTTGTGGTGGTCACGACGCCGCCTTCCGGTAGCGCAGGAGAACGCCCGTCACGGCCACGGCGATCACGGCCAGCAGGATCAGGCACGTCGCGATGCCGGGCGGAGCCGACTCCGTGTTGACGGGCGTGGTGCCGAACAGGGCCGACTGGGCGTAGTCGACGAGGAAGAACGGGTTGAGCAGCAGGGCCCACCCGGCGAGATCGTCGCGTCCCGACGAGATCAGCACGCCGGCGAAGATCCCGGAGACGGCCGCGGTGAACATGTAGAACGCGATCACCGACGCGACGCCGAGACCGCGGCGCGGGGTGAACGACGCCAGGGCGATGCCCACGGACGACAGCAGAACCGCGTGGAGGACCGCGCCGCCCAGCGCGCCGAGATAGTCGGCGGTGTGCGGCGGGCCGGGCATGTCGACCAGGAGCTCGCCGACGAACTCGATCGTCAGCGGCACGGCCAGCAGCCCGAACAGCGCGACCGCCAGCGCGGCCAGCTTCGCCAGCACGTAGTCGGTCACGGTCAGCGGGCGGGACAGATACAGCGGCAGCACGCGGAAGCGCAGGTCCGGCGCGACCAGGTACGGCGACTGCGCGGCCAGGAAGACCGCGATCACCGCCTGCATGAAGACCGCGTAGTTCGGATAGGGCATGACGAACTGCTTGGCGAGCGCCATCACGCCGATCGACACCACGGTCGGCATCAGCATGATCGCGGCCAGCAGCAGCGGCATGATCTTGGCGCGGACCGTGCGGCCGAGCCCGAACACGCCGCGCAGGCTCTGCACGCCGAGGGCGAGCGTCGCCCTGCCACGCCCCAGCCGTACGCCGTCGTAGTGGCGGTATCCGATGTCGTGGATGACCGCGGTCGGCTCTGTCGTCATGCCACCGGCTCCTTGAACACGTCCTCGATGCGGCCCCGGCGCTGCTCCAGCCGCAGGAGGCTGAGGCCGAGGTCGCAGACGGCGTCGCGTACGGCGTCGTAGGTGCGGCCGGGGTCGTCCGCGGAGACCTGGACCGTGATCAGCCTGCCCTGCGTGACGACCGTCTCGCCGCCGGCGGTCAGGCGCTCGGCCAGCCGCTGCTGCCCCTCCTCGACCTCCACCGCGATGGTCTGCTCGGCCCGGGTGAACTCCCGGATCGCCGAGGAGCGCAGCAGCCGCCCGCCGTCGATCACGATGACGTGGTCGCACACCCGCTCAAGCTCGCCGAGCAGATGGGAGGTGACCAGCACGCTGATGCCGAACTCGGTGCCGATGCGCCGGATCAGCGTGAGCATGTCGTCGCGGCCCTGCGGGTCGAGCCCGTTGGTGGGCTCGTCGAGGAAGACCAGCTTCGGGTCGTGGACGAGGGCCTGGGCGAGCTTGACCCGCTGCCGCATGCCTGTGGAGTAGCCGCCCATCGGGCGGTAGCGCTCCTCGTCCAGCCCCACGTGGCGCAGGGTGTCGGCGGCGCGCTCGCGGGCGGCCGTACGCGGCAGCCCGGACATCTGGGCCATGTGCACCACGAACTCGGTCGCGGACATGTCCGGCGGCAGGCAGTCGTGCTCGGGCATGTAGCCGACGGCGCGCCGGATCTCCAGGCCCTGGGTGGCCGTGTCGAAGCCGAGCACCGAGGCACGCCCGGAGGTCGGAGGAAGCAGGCCGAGCAGGATCTTGATCAGCGTCGACTTGCCCGCGCCGTTGGCGCCCACCAGGCCGGTCACGCCGGTGCCGGCGGCGACCGTGAGGTCGTCGAGCGCCGTGACGCGGGGGAAACGCTTGGTCAGCCCCTCGGTCGCGAAGCATGGAGTCGCGCTCGCTGTCATGATCCGACCCTACTGGGCTGGGCGTTCGCCGGGCCTCCGCCTGATGGAGGAACCCGCCTACGTCTCAGGTATGCCTCTCACGCCCTTCCGAAGACCGCCGCCGTACCGGGGGCATCCGGCTCAGGTTCTGCGCAGCCGCACCCGTGTGACGGAGTGGTCGGGGCCCTTGTGCAGGATCAGGCCGGCCCGGCGGCGGGTGGGGGCGATGTTCTCCACCAGGTTGCGTTCGTTGATGTCACGCCACACGTTCTCGGCGAACGTGGTCGCCTCCTCGTACGACAGCGCCGCGATGTGCCGGAAGTAGGACTTCGGGTCGGAGAAGGCCGTGCGGCGCAGCTTGTGGAAGCGCTCCACATACCAGGTGCGGATGTCCTCTATCCGGGCGTCCACGTAGATGGAGAAGTCGAAGTAGTCGTAGACCGCCAGGGCGTCCGGCGGCGCGGGCTGCAGGACGTTGAGGCCCTCGACGATGAGGATGTCCGGCCGGTCCACCGTATGTGCCGCGCCGGGCACGATGTCGTACTCCAGATGGCTGTAGACGGGTGCCTCCACCGCGTGGCGGCCCGCCTTCACGTCGGCCACGAAGCTCACCAGCGCCCGCCGGTCGTAGCTCTCCGGGAAGCCCTTGCGGTGCATGATCCCGCGCTCTTCCAGGACCTTGTTGGGGTAGAGGAAGCTGTCGGTGGTGATCAGGTCGACCCGGGGGTGCTCGGGCCAGCGGGCGAGCAGCGCGTGCAGCAGGCGCGCCGTGGTCGACTTGCCGACCGCGACGCTGCCCGCGATGCCCAGCACGTACGGCGGGGGCGCGTCCTGCTCGCCGAGGAACGCGCCGACGGCCGCGCCGCGCTGCCGCGAACCGGTGAAGTGCAGGTTCAGCAGTCGGGTCAGCGGCAGGTAGATGTCGGTGACCTCGGACAGGTCGATCGGGTCGTGGACGCCGCGCAGTTCTTCCAGCTCCGCCTCTGTGAGCGTGAGCGGTGTGTTCTTACGCAGGTCACGCCACTGCTCCCGGCTCAGCTCGACGTACGCGTCCCCATCTGCCACGACGGCAAGCGTAGCCATGGCCTTCGCCCGCGCCCATCCGGGGTCGTGCACAGCCTGTGGACAGAAATCGATGGATTACTCCGGCGCGCGACGGGGAACAACAACTGGCCCGTACGCTGGCGGTGTGATCGTGGGCATCGGGGTGGACGTGGTCGAGGTGGCGCGCCTGGGCGCGGCCCTGGAGCGCACGCCCGCGCTGCGAAAGCGCCTGTTCACCGATGCCGAGGGCGCGCTGCCGCTGGAGTCGCTGGCCGCGCGGTTCGCCGCGAAGGAGGCCGTGGCCAAGGCCCTCGGGGCGCCGCCGGGCCTGCGGCACCTCGACGCGGAGATCGTGCGCGGCGCGCAGGGCAGGCCGGAGCTGCGGATCACGGGCCGGGCCGCCGAGGTGGCCCGCGACCTCGGCGTAGGCAGATGGCACGTCTCGCTGTCGCACGACGGCGGCATGGCGGTCGCCTACGTCGTCGCCGAGTCCTGAGCGCACGCCTTTCACAGAGTGGCACGCCCGGCCGCCGCGCGTGGCGGCGTCCTGCCGCCTGAGGCACGCCCGGCCACGCCGGGAGGACCCACGCCGGGAGGACCGCTGCCCGCGCCGTGCCGGCGTCCTCCCGCCGACGCCGGACGCCGGGTGATCGCCATCGCGGACCCGGCAGGCTACCGTCGGACGCATGCGGACCGCCTACACCTCCGACCAGATCCGCTCCGCCGAGCGCGCGCTGATGGCGAGGCTCCCCGAGGGAACGCTGATGGGCAGGGCCGCCGCCGGGCTCGCCGCCGTCTGCGCACACTTGCTCGCCGGCTCCTGCGGCCGGGTGTACGGCTCCCGCGTGGCGCTGCTGATCGGCAGCGGCGACAACGGCGGGGACGCCCTGTACGCCGGGGCCAGGCTGGCCCGCCGGGGAGCACGGGTGGAGGCGGTCCTCGCCGGCTCGCGCACCCACGAGGGCGGCCTGGCCGCGTTGCGGCAGGCGGGCGGCCGGGCGCACCCCTACGACGCCGAGCGGGCCCGTGAGCTGCTGGCCCGCGCCGACCTCGTGATGGACGGCCTCGTCGGCATCGGAGGCAGCGGGGCGCTGCGGGAGCCGTACGCCACGCTCGCGGAGCTGACCGGCCGGACCGACGGCCTGGTCGTCGCGGTCGACGTGCCGAGCGGGGTGGACGCGAGCAGCGGGCGGGTCGAGGGACCGGCGGTGCGCGCGCACCTCACGGTCACGTTCGGCGCGTACAAGGCCGGTCTGCTGATCGATCCCGGCGCCGCCCACGCGGGCGCGGTCGAGCTGGTGGACATCGGCCTCGGGCCCTACCTGCCGGATCCCGAGGTGACCGCGCTGACCAGCGACGACGTGGCCGACCTGCTGCCGCGCCCGGGCGCGGAGAGCGACAAATACCGGCGCGGCGTCGTCGGGGTCGCCGCAGGCAGCGACAGGTACACCGGGGCCGCCGTGCTCTCGGTCGGCGGCGCTGTGCGCGCCGGAGCGGGGATGGTCCGCTTCGCGAGCTCGGCCGAGCCGGTGCGGCTGGTCAGGACCCGCTGGCCGGAGGCCGTCACGACCGTGCTCGACCCGTCGCTGGTGCTGAGGAGCTCGCTCGACGAGGTCGGGCGGGTGCAGGCGTGGGTGCTCGGCCCCGGGCTGGGCACGGGCCCGGAGGCGCACGCGGTGGCCCGCGCGGTGCTGTCCACCGGGGTGCCCGTGCTGGTGGACGCCGACGGGCTGACGCTGGTCGCCAAGGACCGCTCGCTGCTGCGCCGGGCCGCCCCGACCGTGCTCACGCCGCACGCGGGAGAGCTGTCGCGGCTGCTCGGCGTGCCGCGCGAGGACATCGAGGCCGAGCGGCTCGAACACGTGCGCAGGGCCGCCACCGAGCTGGGGGCGACGGTGCTGCTCAAGGGCTCGACCACGCTCGTCGCCGAGGAGCACAGACCGGTGCGGGTCAACACCACCGGGACGCCCTGGCTCGCGACGGGCGGCACCGGCGACGTCCTGTCGGGCATCGCGGGCGCCCTGCTGGCCGCCGGGCTGACGGGCTACGACGCGGCCTCGTGCGCGGCGTACGTCCACGGCCTGGCGGCGCGGGTCGCCTCGGGCGGCGGCGTCGCGGCGGGGCCCGGGCAGGCGCCGATCGCCGCGCTCGACGTCGCCGAGGCGCTGCCCGAGGCCCTGCGCACGCTCTGACGTGCGGTGTCAGGGTGGGCGCATTCACCCGGGTCCACCTGACACACTGGAAAAATGAGCTTCTCAACGGTGCACTCCGCCACCCCGGCCGAGGCGCGCGTCGACCTGTCCGCCATCGCGCACAACGTGCGGCTGCTCGCGGAGTCGGCCGCCGGCGCCGAGATGATGGCCGTCGTCAAGGCCGACGCGTACGGTCACGGCGCGGCTCCGGTGGCCAAGGCGTGCCTGGAGGCGGGCGCGAGCCGGCTCGGCACGGCGCTCGTCCGCGAGGCGCTGGCGCTGCGCGAGGCGGGGATCACCGCGCCGATCCTGTCGTGGCTCATCACCCCCGGCGAGCCGCTGGACGCCGCGCTGCTCGCGGACGTCGAGCTGTCGGCCGGGGCGACATGGGTCGTGGACGAGATCGTCGAGGCCGCCCGGCGCACCGGGCGCACCGCCCGGGTGCACCTGAAGGCCGACACCGGCAACTCCCGCGGCGGCGCGACACCGGCGGACTGGTCGTCGCTGGTCGAGCACGCGCTCGCCGCGCGGGCGAGCGGGGCCATCGAGATCGCCGGGCTGTGGTCGCACTTCGCCTGCGCGGACATCCCCGGCCATCCCTCGATCGAGGACCAGCTCGCGACGTTCGAGGAGGCGCTCGCCGTCGCCGACAAGGCGGGGGTGCCGAGCGACGCGATCCGTCACTTCGCCAACTCGGCGGCGACAGTCACACTGCCGCAGGCCAGGTATGACATGGTCCGTACGGGCATCGCCGTCTATGGCCTGAGCCCGATCCCCGAGCTCGGCGACTTCGGGCTGCGCCCGGCCATGACGCTGACGGCCAGGCTCGCGCAGGTGAAGCGGGCCGCCCCGGGCGCGGGCGTGTCGTACGGGCACCTGTACGTCACGGAGCGTGAGACCACGCTTGGCCTCGTTCCTCTCGGGTATGCGGACGGCATCCTGAGAAACGGGACCAACCGGGCGGAGGTGCTGGCAGCGGGCCGGCGGCGGCGTATCGCCGGGCGGGTGTGCATGGACCAGTTCGTCATCGACCTGGGTGACGATCCTGCGGAATCGGGGGACGAGGTGATCCTTTTCGGTCCCGGGGACAATGGTGAGCCAACTTGTCAGGAATGGGCGGATTCCCTGGGCACGATTACCCATGAGATCGTGACGAGGATCGGATCCCGCGTGCCTCGTGTCCATACGGACGGACGCTGAGCCGCGGCTGCGAGGAGGGCAGGCATGAGCACACGTCGCAAGGTCGGGATCGCCGGAGCGGTCTTCGGTGCGGCGTCCGCGGGAGTGGCGGCGGCCACGCTCGCCAAAAGGTACGCCGTGGGCCGCATCCGCCTGCGGCCGGACCTGGAGGCGAGTGAGCCCTTCGGCGAGCTGCACGGACGTTCGGTGACGCTCGAGACCTCGGACGGCGTGCAGATCCATGCCGAGATCGACGGTGTGGAGGACGCGCCGCTGACCGTGGTGCTGTGCCACGGCTACTGCCTGTCGTCGGACTCCTGGCACTACCAGCGGCGCGATCTGCGCGACTCCTACCGGCTCGTGCTGTGGGACCAGCGCTGCCACGGCCACTCCGCGCGCGCGATGGCAAGCGACTGCACGATCGAGCGCCTCGGCGAGGATCTCGCGCTGGTGCTGGAGGAGCTCGTCCCGGGGCCGTGCGTGGTGGTGGGCCACTCCATGGGCGGCATGACGGTCATGGCGCTGGCGGAGCGGCGGCCCGAGCTGTTCGGCGACAAGATCCGCGGCGTCTCGCTGGTGGCGACCTCGGCGGGCAAGCTCGCCGAGATCACCCTGGGCCTGCCCGCCCTGGTCTCCAAGCTCGTCAACCTCGCGGTGCCGTCGGCCGTCTCGATCATGCGCAGGAGCGGCGCGCTGGTCGACCGGGGCCGTGAGGCCGGCACCGACCTGTCCTTCCTGGCGCTGCGCCACCTCGGGTTCGGCGATTCCAAGAACGTCAGCCCCACCGTCGTGGACTTCGTCGAGTCGATGATCAGGGCGACCCCCTCCGAGGTGATCGCCGACTTCTATCCGGCGCTGATGACGCACGACAAGCTCACCTCGCTCGACGTGCTCAACAAGGTGCCGACCGCGATCATCGTGGGCGACCGCGACTGGCTGACGCCGCTCGACCACAGCAAGGCGATCGCGGCGGCCGTGCCGACCGCGCAGCTCACCATCGTGCCGGAGACCTCGCACCTCGTTCAGCTCGAACGGCCCGACGCCGTGAACGAGGCGCTCCGCGAGCTGCTGAAGCGAGCCGAGAGGGGGAACACGTGACCACGGCCGAGTTCCGGGCCACGACCGCCGATGAGACGCGTGAGCTGGGCGCGCGGCTGGCCGGGCTGCTCGCCCCCGGAGACCTGGTCGTGCTGAGCGGCCCGCTGGGCGCGGGGAAGACCACACTGGTGCAGGGCCTCGCGGAGGGCCTGAAGGTGCGCGGGCCGATCACGTCCCCCACGTTCGTGATCGCCCGGGTCCACCCGTCCCTGTCCGACGGGCCCGCGCTCGTGCACGTGGACGCCTACCGGCTGGGCGGCACGCTGGAGGTGGACGACCTCGACCTCGACGCGTCGCTTGAGGAGTCGGTGACCGTGGTCGAGTGGGGCGAGGGCCTGGTCGAGGGCCTGTCCGAGGACCGCCTGGACGTCCAGATCGAGCGGGGCGCCGAGGACGAGGAGCGCCGCGTACGGGTGACCGGCGTGGGCCCGCGCTGGTCGGAGCTCTCCCTGGCCTGAGCATCCGCCGCCTGAGCACCTGCCGCCCTGATCACCGCGCCGTGTGATCTCACCACGCCCGACCATCCCACCGCCTGATCACCGCGTCACCGGATCACCCTGTCGCTTTGATCACACCGTCCCCTGATCGCGCCGCCTGACCGCCCTGGTTCCTCACCGCCTGAGCACCCGCCGCCCTGGGCCGGATAGTCGCATAAAGGCCGCAACTCGGACTCTGACGTGCGACAAGGACCTGCGGGGACAAGCCGGACGTCGTCCGTACGGGTTCCAGACCGGTCGGCCGCACAGTCCTTGACGCCTGTCCGCGTACCTGAGGATCATCGGGGCAAGGAAGATCCCCGGTCATGAGTCGGCAAGGATTTTCTGGGTAAGGGACCGGCGTGGAAGAGGTGTGCCGTTGAGCAGGATCACGCAGGTCGCCGTCGGGGGAGCCTTACTGTTCGCCGCGCTGGGCTGCACCGCGTCGGCCGAGACGGTCTCCACCGACCCCGCGGCGGCGCAGACCCCGGCCCAGTCGACGCCGCTCGTCTCCGTCCCCCGGCAGGACGTGCGGGTGGAGCTCGATCCGAAGCGGATCGTCGGCGGGTCGACCAAGAGCATCCACATCACCGCCAGGTGCCCGCTGCCCCAGGGCGGCACGGCATATCGGGCGACCGCCCGCTCCGACGCCTTCACCGGTCTCGTCACGCTCGTCGCCCCGGCGTCGTCGGAGGCCACTCCGTCCGCCGCCGTGCCGATGGTGCGCGGCAGCGCGACCATCAGGGCCGGAGCCAAGCCGGGCGGCTACCGCGTGCAGGTGCGCTGCGAGGCCACCAACGACATCGGCAGCGCGTCGTTCCGGATCGTCGCGCCGGAGCCGGACCACACCCAGGATCACACGAGGATTCCCACCCGGGCGCCGCACGCGGGCGGCGGCGGCACGGCGGCCGGGGGCCCCGAAGACGAGTCCGGCCTGCCGATGGGCGTGACCGTCGTCGTGCTGCTGGCCGCGCTCGGCGTCGGCATCGGCGTGGTCCGCAGGCGCTCCGGGGCCTGACCTTGGCGCTGTCCACCCGGGGGGTGATCATCGCCGGGGTGGTCACCGGTCTCGCGTTCGCCGCCGTCGCGGGCGGCAGAGGGATGACGGACCAGCCCGCCGCCAGATCCTCCGTCGTACCCAAGCGGATCGACATCCCGGCGCTGCACCTCAAGGCACCCCTGATGAAACTCGGCCTGACCGGCGACGGCGACGTCGAGCTGCCGCCGTTCGACAAGCCGTCCACCGCGGGCTGGTACACGGGAAGCGCCGTGCCGGGTGACCCCGGCGCCTCCGTGATCATCGGTCACGTGGACACCAAGACCGCGCCCGCCGTCTTCTACCGGCTGCGCGACCTGCGCCGGGGAGAAGTCGTGAAGGTGGTGCGCAGCGATGGCAAGACCGCCTCCTATCGGGTCGACTCGGTGGAGCGCGTGCCGAAGGACGACTTCCCCGCCGAGCGCGTCTACACCGAAGACGGCCTGCGCCTGATCACCTGCGGCGGCACATTCGACTGGTCGCGGCACGAATACCGCGACAACGTCATCGTCTACGCCTCGCTGATCCGCGACGCCTGAAGCCCGCCTGAGCCACCCGACGCCCCGGCGCCCGGTCCGTACGGCCGGCGGCGGCCGTACGGGCCGGGACCGGTCCCCGGCGTGGCGGTCCGCCTCCGCACAGCGACTACGCTTGACCTTCGTGCTTGTTCTGGCCTTCGACACCGCCACTCCCGCCGTCACCGCAGCGCTGTACGACGGCGAGCGAGTGGTGGCGGAGTCGACGACGATCGACGCGCGGCGGCACGGGGAGCTCCTCGCACCCGCCGTCGAGCACGTCCTGCGCGAGTCCGGCGCGACGCTCAAGGACGTGACCGCCATCGTCGCCGGGACCGGCCCCGGGCCGTACACCGGCCTGCGGGTCGGCCTGATGACCGCGACGGCGCTGGCCATGACCGCCGGGGTGCCGGCGTTCGGGATGTGCACGCTCGACGCCCTCGCGTACGCCGCGCGGGAGAGCGGTCCGTTCCTCGTCGCGACCGACGCGCGCCGCAAGGAGGTCTTCTGGGCCCGGTACGGCGACTCGCGCACGCGGCTCGACGGGCCGCGCGTGGACCGGCCGCACGACCTGCCCGGGGAACTGCCCGTGATCGGCGCGGGCGGCGCCATGTACGCCGACGTGATCGGCCCCGACCGGGTGCGCGGCCCCGAACACCCCTCGGCGGGCGCGCTCGCGGCCCTGGCGGCCGAGCACCTCGCGACGCTGAGCGAGGAGGCGGCGGCGGAGCTCGCCCGGGTGCCCGAGGGCCGCGTGGACTCGGTCGAGAAGGCGCGGGAGCTGGCCGTGCTCGGCCCGCCCCGGCCCATCTACCTGAGGCGTCCCGACGCGCAGGTGCCCGGGGCGCCGAAGCGGGTGACGGCGTGACCCGCCCCGGAGGCACGTCGTGAGGCAGACCGAAATCGTGCTGCGCCGGATGACCCACGACGATCTGCCCGCCGTGATGGACATCGAACGGACCACGTTCCCCGCGGACGCCTGGAGCGAGGCCATGATGCGCGGCGAGCTCGCCGACCAGCCGCGCACCCGGCACTACGTCGTCGCCGAGCTGGGCGACCGCGTCGTGGGATACGCCGGTCTGGCGGCGGCGGGCGACCAGGCCGACGTCCAGACGATCGCGGTCCTCGCCGATCACCGGCGGGCCGGCGTCGGGACCGCGCTGATGAACGAGCTGCTCACCGAGGCCGCCCGGCGCGGCGCGGTCTCGGTGTTCCTGGAGGTCCGCGCCGACAACCCGCCCGCGCAGGCGATGTACGAGCGGTTCGGTTTCCGGCGGCTGGGCCTGCGACGGAGCTACTACGAAGACGGCACCGACGCGATCACCATGGTGAAGGACCTCGGGCCACGACACGGAGATCCGGGGGATGAGGCATGAGGCGGCGAACATGTGAAGATCGTGCGATTCCCCGCGGCCTCCGGCGCGACGAGACCCCGGGCCGTACAGGTGAGGAGGCGGCATGAGCAGGCATGACGAGCCGATCGTCCTGGGGATCGAGACGTCCTGCGACGAGACGGGCGTCGGCATCGTCCGCGGCCACACGCTGCTGGCCAACACCGTCGCCTCCAGCATGGACGAGCACGCCCGTTTCGGCGGCGTCGTGCCCGAGGTGGCCTCGCGGGCCCACCTGGAGGCCATGACGCCCACGGTCGAAGGCGCGCTGACCGCCGCCGGGCTGCGCTTCTCCGACATCGACGCCGTCGCCGTCACCGCGGGCCCCGGGCTCGCGGGCGCGCTGCTCGTCGGTGTGGCCGCCGCCAAGGCGTACGCGCTGGGGCTCGGCGTCCCGCTCTACGGGGTCAACCACCTCGCCGCGCACGTCGCCGTGGACCAGCTGGAGCACGGCCCGCTGCCCAAGCCTTCGGTCGCGCTGCTGGTCTCGGGAGGGCACTCCTCGCTGCTCCTGGTGCCCGACGTGGCCCAGGACGTGATCTCGCTCGGGTCGACCGTGGACGACGCGGCCGGGGAGGCGTTCGACAAGGTGGCCCGGGTGCTCGGGCTGCCGTTCCCCGGCGGACCGCACATCGACCGGGCCGCCCGCGAGGGCTCGGGCGCGGCGGTGGCGTTCCCGCGCGGCAAGTACGACGACGGCACCCTCGACTTCTCCTTCTCCGGCCTGAAGACGGCCGTGGCCCGGTGGGTCGAGGCCCGCGAGGCGGCGGGCGAGACGGTGCCCGTGGCCGACGTCGCCGCGTCGTTCCAGGAGGCGGTCGTGGACGTGCTCACCCGCAAGGCGCTGCAGGCGTGCGCCCGCTACGACGTGAAGGACCTGCTGATCGGGGGCGGCGTGGCCGCCAACTCCCGGCTGCGTGCCATGGCCCAGGAGCGCTGCGACGCGGTCGGAGTGCGCCTGCGGGTGCCACGGCCCGGCCTGTGCACCGACAACGGCGCGATGGTGGCGGCGCTCGGCGCGAACCTTGTGGCGGCGGGCGTCCGGCCCTCCACCCTGGACATCCCGGCGGACTCCTCGCTCCCGATCACCGTCGTCAACGTCTGACCGCCGCCCTCGCCTCCGCCGTCTGTACGGTCACAGGGCCGGTGGGAGCGATCCTCGGCAGGCGTGGCCGGTCGCCGATCGGGTGTGCTCGTGGGCGGTCATGACCGCAGGCGGGCCTAGGTTCGGCCTGGCCGAGGGGCGGTGGTCGGTTCAGCGTGGCCGTGGGCGGTTCTCGGTCGGCGGGTTCAGTCGGTGTGGCCGCGGGCGGGGCGGAGGAGGACCTCGGCGAGCGCCAGCATGGTCTCCTCCAGCGCGGCGAGCCGCCGGGCGACGTCGCCCCGTGCCGGTTCCATGGCGCGGGTGACCGCGTCCGAGACGGTCTCGGCGATCTGTTCGCGGTCGGGCCTGCTGCGCACCGCGTCCGCGAGGGGCACGACGGCTCCCGCGGCCAGGGTGAGGTCGGCGTTCATGCCCGCGATGGTGGTGCTCATCTCGTCCACGCCGGCGGCGACGTCCCCGACGCCCGCGCCCAGCGCGGTCACCCTGGCGTCCATGCCCTCGACGGCGTGACCGAGACCGGCCACGGTGCCGCGCAGCTCCCCGATGCCGAGATCGGCGGGCAGGTTGCCGACGCGTTCACCGACCGCCTCGACTCCGCTCTCCACCGCGTCGATCCGGCCGCCGACCGAGTCGAGCCGTTCGACCACGACGGCTTCGAGCCGTTCGGTGCGCTCGGTGAGCGCGGCGAGGGTCTTGTCGATCCGGGTGAACCGCCCGGCGGCGGCCTCCATGCTGCCCTGGAACTTGCCGAGCCGCTGCGAGACGTCCGCCATCCGCTCGGCGAGGCTCTGGGTCCGGCCGCCGACCTCGTCCACGTGGTCGCGGAGCAGTTCCATGTGCTGCGCCAGCCCCTCCGCCCACGCGGGCGGCCGGACCGTCATGTCGTCAAGTCGCTGGGTGATCGCCTCAAGCGCGACGCCGAGACCGCCCAGCTCACGCTCGCGCACCTCGCGCAGGAGCCACTCCATGCCTTCCAGCCGCTGGCGGATCTCGTCGAGCACGGCGCCCTGCGTCCTCTGCTCGTAGACGTGGTCCTGGGCCGCCCGGGCGAGCAGCTCACGCATCCGGTCGGAGATGGCGGTCTGGCTGCCCGCCTGGAGGAGGTTGTGGCTGGAATGCTCCACCGAGAATGCTCCTTCACTCGCCGAAACGTCGGTTCGGCCCGTCTCGCGCAGATGAACGAACAGGCGGCACGCCCGACCGCCAACTTTAGGCCCTGACCCGCGGCCATCAGGCGTGGAATGAGAAAGGCGGTAATTGCCGGTGAATTGTCGCGGTATTACCCGTCCGTGCTGGTAGCGGGCTCGCAGAGCAGGGCGAACGGCCTTTCTTCGATGCGGGTTAGCACGATCACGCAGGAATTGTCGCCGGAAAGCCGAAGATCCTTGCGCAGCCGTTCGACATCGACGGCGGACCCGCGCTTCTTGATGGTGACCACGCCGACGCGCCGCTCGCGCAGCGCCGCTCTCAGCCGCTTGAGCGAGAACGGCATGACGTCGGTCACCTCGTAGCAGGGCGCCCATTCCGTCCGTACGAGCCGGTCGCTCGTGATGTAGGCGATCCGGGGATCGAGCAGACGGCCTGACACGAGGGCCGCGACCTCGGCGACCAGGTGGGCCCGCACCGCGGCGCCGTCGGGCTCGTAGAGATAGCGGCCCACCGGCCCGGTCTCCGCCTCGGCGCCGGACGCCGTGAGCGTGGCCCCGGACGGCAGCAGGGTGGCGCGGCGCCCGCCCGGCCCCATGCCGGTCCAGATCGCCGCCTCCTTCACCTCGCCGCGGTAGGACACCCACTCGGCCTCGGCGCCCTCCGGGATGAACTCGTACGGGATGCCGGGGGCCACCTTCAGACAGGCCGCCGGGGCGCGGGCCACCAGGTCGAGCACGACCGGCCACGTGGGGGAGTAGGCCATCGGGTCGAAGGTCCGTCCCCTGGCCCCCCTTCTGGCGGGATCGGCGAACAGCAGGTCGTATCCGCCGGGGTCGGCCAGCGCGGCGTCGCCCGTGCGGACGTCGACCAGGGCGGACAGGCCGAGCGCCGCCGCGTTGGCCCGGGCGATCTCCACGGTCAGCGGATCGAGGTCCACGGCGTGCACCGGGCAGCCCGCCCTCGCCAGCGCGAGCAGGTCGCCGCCGATCCCGGAGCAGACGTCCAGCACGGAGGGGCCGCCCTCCGGCCCTCCGCCGGCCCGGATGTCGCCGGCCCGGATGTCGCCGGCCCGGATTCCGGAGGCCCGGATCCTGGCAGCGCGGTGTGCGGCGACCTCGGGACGGGTGGCCTGCTCCAGCCCGTGAGGGGTGAAGTACATGACGGCGGCGTCGGGGCCGAACTTCGCCTCGGCCCGCCGCCGCAGCGACGCCTGGGTGAGCGCCGCCGCCGTCAGGTCGGCCGGGTGGCTTCGGCGCATCGCGCTCGCGGCGGCCACGGGATCGGCGCCGTCGGCGAGTATCTTCACGGCCTCGTCGAGGGCCCCGCGCCCGGCGGGTGTGAGCAGCGTGCGGAAGGCGTCCAGGTCCACGCTCGCGACGCTACCGTTTGCCGGACCCGCACGTCGGCCGGAGGCTCCGCCCTGTGGACAACCCGGAGCCGACGACGGCTCCGGGGCCGGTCGGCGGGAGCCGGTGTCGCCGAGCCGCGCACGTCGGCGGAGGCTTCGTCGTGTGGACGATCGCGGCGGCGGCGACCGCGGCGGCGGCGACCGCGGAGGCGGTGACCGCGGAGGCGGTGACCGCAGGCTCGGGGCCGGTCAGCGGGAGCCGGTGTCGCCGAGCGAGGCGAGCAGCTTGCAGAGCAGCCCCGACAGCCGCTCCCGATCCTCGCCGGTGAGGCCGGACAGCATCCGCTCCTCGTTGGCCACGTGACCCTCCAGCAGGGTGTCGACCACCGTACGGCCCTCGCCGGTGAGGGTGATCAGGACCATGCGGCGGTTGGACGGCGCGACCTCGCGATGCACCAGGCCCCGGGCGACGAGGCGGTCCACCCGGTTGGTGAGCGCGGCGGAGCTGACCATGGCGGCCGTGGCGAGATCGCTCATGCAGAGCCGGTGATCGGGGTTGGCACGGCGGAGCGTCGCGAGCACGTCGAACTCCCATGGTTCGATGTCGTGCCCGGCGAAATACTCCTTGATGCCCTTCTCCAGCAGGCGGGACGCGCGGGAGATCCGCCCGGCCACTCCCATCGCCGAGCAGTCGACGTCAGGGCGCACCCGGGCCCACTGGCCGAGGATCTGGTCGACGGCGTCGTTGTGGGGAGCGGGGTCGCCGGCGGCGAGGGTGTCGTTCCCGGGGGTCTCGTTCGTGAGGGTGTCGTTCATAGCGCGCGCGGTCTGGGTTCTCCTCGCCGCTCCTCCTCCACCACCCATGGTAACGGACATTTCGACGTTGAAATATCGATAGGATCTACGCTACCTTTGGCATCGAACAGTCAAACATCAAAATGTTAGAGGTGGAAAAATGAAGATCCTGGTGCTGGGCGCGACCGGCTACATCGGTTCGGTGCTGACGGAGCGGCTCGCCGAGCGCGGCCACGAGGCGGTCGCGCTCGTACGGCCGAAGGCCCGCGACACCGCCGTTCCCGGCGAGGTGCGCCATGGCGACCTGTACGAACCCGAGACCCTCAAGAGCGCGGTGACGCCGGACATCGACGTCGTCGTGCACTCCGCCAACCCCACCGGTGACGAGCAGGTGGACGTCGCGGCGATCGAGGCGCTGGCCGGAGGGGGCGCGCGGCTCGTCTACATCAGCGGCGTCTGGGTGCTCGGCGCCACCACCGAGGCGGCGGGCGAGGACGCGCCGGTGAACCCCATCACCCCCTCCCGCTATCGCCCGCGGGTGGAACGGCTCGTGCTCGACGCGGGCGGCGTCGTCGTGAGGCCCGGCATCGTGTACGGCCGGGGCGTCGGCATCCCCACCCTGCTCACCGCCCCCGGGCAGGAGGACGGCCGCTATGTCCACGCGGGCGGCCCGGCGCCCACCTGGGCGACCGTGCACGTCGACGACCTGGCGGACCTGCTCGTGCTCGCGATCGAGAAGGCGGCGCCGGGGAGCCTTTTCCACGCCGTCGCCGAGGAGGCGGTGAGCGTCGCCGACGTGGCGGCGGCCGCGGGCCGTACGGGGAAGGCCGTGCCGTGGCCGATCGACGAGGCGGGTGAGGTGCTCGGGCGTCCCTTCGCCGAGGGGCTGGCCCTGAGCCAGGTGGTGAGCGGCGACCTGGCCAGGAAGGTCCTCGGCTGGAGGCCGAGCCGCCCCGGCCTCCTGGACGACGTCCGCTCCGGGTCGTACGCCTCGCGCGCCTGACCGTCCCCGTGCCCCGCGACGTGGCCCCGCCGCCTGTCGCCGCGACTCCCCGCGCCCTGTCCCCGCGTCCCGCGCCCTGTCCCCGCGCCCCGCGCCCCGCGCCCTGTCCCCGCGACCTGGCCCGCCGCCTGTCGCCGCGACTCCCCGCGACCTGTCCGCGCAACGTGGCCCCGCCGCCTGTGCCGGCAACCCGGCCCGCCGTCGCGCCTCCCGCGGCCTGTCCCTGCTGAGAGGCGCCGGTCCGCCGGAAGCGGGCGGCGGTGACGCCGGCGCGGCGGACGGGGCATAACCTCGGGAGCGTCGCCGCCGGATGCGTCTGACCTGCGATGCCGGTTCGTGTTGACTGTCACGCGCCACTTGCATACTGTTTCGTGTTGGCACTCTGCCATTGAGAGTGCCAACAGCGACGAGACAGGTCTGACACCCGCGACGGCAGGCCGCTGGTCGCCTCTTCAGCTCATTCATCGCAATCTGAAGGGGAGGTCCGATCGTGACGACCGCCACCAAGGTTCCCGTTAAGCCGCTTGGCGACCGCATCGTGGTCCAGCCGCTTGAGGCCGAGCAGACCACCGCCTCCGGCCTGGTCATCCCGGACACCGCCAAGGAGAAGCCGCAGGAGGGCCGTGTCCTCGCTGTGGGCCCGGGCAACTGGGACGAGGACGGCGAGAAGCGCATCCCGCTCGACGTCAAGGAGGGCGACGTCGTCCTCTACAGCAAGTACGGCGGCACCGAGGTCAAGTACGGCGGCGAGGAGTACCTGGTGCTCTCGGCCCGCGACGTGCTCGCCATCATCGAGAAGTAGGCCGCGCCGGCTTGTGGAGCCCCGGGACCTTGCGCCCGGGGCTCCGCGCGCTCACAAGGAGACCTGAATGCCGAAGATCCTGGAGTTCGAAGAGGACGCGCGGCGCGCTCTCGAGCGTGGTGTGAACGCTCTCGCCGACGCCGTCAAGGTGACGCTCGGCCCCCGCGGCCGCAATGTCGTCATCGACAAGAAGTTCGGTGCGCCGACGATCACGAACGACGGTGTGACCATCGCTCGCGAGGTCGAGCTGGACAAGCCGTACGAGAACCTGGGCGCCCAGCTCGCCAAGGAAGTCGCCACCAAGACCAACGACATCGCGGGCGACGGCACCACCACCGCGACCGTCCTGGCCCAGGCCATGGTCCGCGAGGGCCTGCGCAACGTGGCCGCCGGCGCGCAGCCGCTCGGGCTCAAGCGCGGCATCGACAAGGCCGCCCAGGCGGTCAGCGAGCGCCTGCTCAGCAGCGCCCGCCACGTCGAGGACAAGAAGGAGATCGCCAACGTCGCGACGATCTCCGCGCAGGACGCGAAGATCGGCGGCCTGATCGCCGAGGCGTTCGACAAGGTGGGCAAGGACGGTGTCATCACCGTCGAGGAGTCCAACGCGATGGGCCTGGAGCTGGAGTTCACCGAGGGCCTCCAGTTCGACAAGGGCTACCTGTCGCACTACATGGTGACCGACTCCGAGCGCATGGAGGCGGTCCTCGAGGACCCGTACATCCTCATCACCCAGGGCAAGATCTCCTCCATCGCGGACTTCCTGCCGCTGCTGGAGAAGGTCGCCCAGACCAAGCGCCAGCTGCTGGTCATCGCCGAGGACGTCGAGGGCGAGGCCCTGGCCGTCCTGGTGACCAACAAGATCCGCGGCACCTTCACGTCCGTCGCCGTCAAGGCCCCGGGCTTCGGCGACCGCCGCAAGGCCATGCTGCAGGACATCGCGATCCTCACCGGCGGCCAGGTCGTCAGCGAGGAGGTCGGCCTCAAGCTGGAGCACGTCGGCCTCGAGGTGCTCGGCACGGCCCGCCGCGTCGTGGTCAACAAGGACACCACGACGATCGTGGACGGCGCCGGCGACGCCCAGGCGATCGAGGACCGCATCCGCGAGATCAAGGTCGCGATCGAGCAGTCCGACTCCGACTGGGACCGCGAGAAGCTCCAGGAGCGTCTCGCGAAGCTGGCCGGCGGCGTGTGCGTGCTGCGCGTCGGCGCCGCCACCGAGGTGGAGCTGAAGGAGAAGAAGCACCGCCTCGAGGACGCGATCTCCGCGACCCGCGCCGCGATCGAGGAGGGCATCGTCTCCGGCGGTGGCTCCGCGCTCGTGCACGTGTCCAAGGAGCTCGACGACCTGGGCCTGACCGGCGACGAGGCCACCGGTGTCTCGATCGTCCGCAAGGCGCTGATCGAGCCCGCCCGCTGGATCGCCGAGAACGCGGGCCTGGAGGGTTACGTCGTCACCACCAAGATCGCCGAGTTGAACGCGGGTGAGGGCCTCAACGCCGCCACCGGCGAGTACGGCGACCTGGTGGGCCAGGGCGTCATCGACCCCGTCAAGGTGACCCGTTCGGCCGTGCAGAACGCCGCGTCCATCGCCGGCATGCTGCTCACGACCGAGGCCCTCGTCGTGGACAAGCCCGAGGAGGAGGCTCCGGCCGCCAACGGCGGCCACGGCCACGGCCACGGTCACGGCCACTGATCCCGCGCCTTCCGCGCCTCGCGCCCCGCGCCCGCCCGCAAGGGCGGACCCGGGGCGCGCTGCTTTTCCGCCCCGTGCCCGCCCCGTGCCCCCCGTGCCCGCCCCGTGCCCGCCCCCTGCCCGCCGTGTCGCGGGACGGGCCGCCGGGGACGAAGCCGCCTCGCGGGCAATGCGAACGACGCACGCTTCTTTTTCCCTGTCAAGTCGTCCGGCGTATATCCCGCGTTTTGGGCTTTCTGGTTGGAATGTTCCAACGGACGAGTGATCACATGATTACGGCGTGTTATCGACGCGTCAATGTGACCAATCCGTAGCCATTAACCATGACGACATGAACGATCGCGGCGGGCATCATGCCTAACGTGACCGAGGGATGCGTCGCCGACGCCGTAACTGGGGTAAGGCTTGCGACGAGATCGGATGAGCCCGACCTCAGGGAACTGACCAGCCTTGCCGTACAGGGAGATCGCACCGCGATCGAATCACTGCTGGGACATTTACGCCCGATGGTGGTTCGCTACTGCAGAGCCCGACTGGGCAGGGTGTCCGGTCACTACCACATCGCCGACGACGTGGCCCAGGAGGTGTGCATCGCGGTGCTGTCGGCACTGCCGCGCTACCGCGACATGGGCCGCCCGTTCGCCTCGTTCGTCTTCGGCATCGCCTCCCACAAGGTGGCCGACGCGCTGCGCAGCTCGGTGCGCTCGGCCGTGCCGACGCAGGACCTGCCGGACGGGCCCGACGAGGGACCGGGACCGGAGGAGACGGTCGTGCGCTACATCGAGGCGCAGCACGCCCGCGATCTGCTCGCCCGGCTCCCGGACACGCAGCGCGAGCTCCTCATCCTGCGGGTGGTGTCGGGCCTGTCGGCCGAAGAGACGGGTAATGTACTCGGCATGTCACCAGGTGCCGTCCGGGTCGCGCAGCATCGTGCGCTCGCCAGGCTCCGGCAACTGGCCGAGCTGGAGTCGATTGCGTGACCACGAAACGTCGTCGTACGGCTCGCCACCTCGGGTCGTACGGCGATGCCGATGTGGAGGGCGAAGTACTGAGGACCGATGCCCTCCTCGACGCGCTGGCCCGCCGTGAGCTGGTGGGCGGCGCGGACGCCGCCATCCGCTTGCTCGGCGCGCTCGTCGTCGACGTGGACAGTCAGCGGCTCTCCTCCGTGTCGATCACACCGTCCACATAGCCCCGGGCGTACTCCCAGCTGACGTAGTCGGCCGGGTCGGGCTGGTAGGCCGGCTCGTGGACCTGCGGCCGGCCGTTGTCGATCATCTGGCGCAGGTTGCCGCGCAGCAGGTCCCAGTCGAAGTAGTGCTGTTCCCCGCACTCCGGGCAGTCGAGGACGAGACCGAGCACGCCCTGGGGTTCGAGCAGGGAACGGAAGACCTCCACGTCGGCGAGATCGGTCAGCGCCTCGTCGCGTTCGGCGAGCGTCAGCGGCTCCACGTCATCGGGCGCTCCAAGCTCCGCCGCGGGGTCGTTGGGGTCATCCGCGAACGGGTCGCGGGGGACGTCTTCCAGCACGCATCCCACCTTATGACCACGGCCCCCTCCACGAGCGAAAGAGCGCCCCATCTGCTGGTCGGGCCGTGATCCGGCCGTGATCCTGGAGGTGGTCTCACAGCCAGCCGCGGCGGGCCGCCTCCACTCCGGCGTGGAAACGGGACTGGGCCCCCAGCTCCGACATCGCCTCGGCGAACCTGGCCCGCACCGTGCGTACGGAGACGCCGAGGTGGCGGGCGATGGCGTCGTCGGACAGGCCGCGCGCGGCCAGCCGCAGCACCTGCTGGGCGTTGTTGCGCGGGAAGATCGGCGCGGCCCGGGCCCACAGCTCCTCGAACAGCGCCCGCAGCGCCCCCACCGCCACCGGGGCGTGGACCAGGTAGCAGTTGTAGGAGTGCTCGGGCAGCGGGACGCCCCACTCGGCGGGCAGCCCGGCGGTGCCCTCGCCGAGCGCGAAGAACCAGCTCGGCACCGTGTCGAGGGCGCGCAGCCCCGCGCCCGCCGCCGAGAACCGCGCGCACACCTGCCGCATGGCGGGCTCGGACACGGCGTCGAGCGCGACGACCATCCGCGGGCGCAGGATGCCGTCCGCGGCGGCCTGGATCCACTGGCCGACGAATCCGTCGGCGAACCTGGCCATGGTGCGGCGGTCGGGCACGGCCATGACCAGCTCGGCGGGGGGCGCCTGCAAAGCGAGGCCGATCACGCTCTCCCAGAGCTCGTCGGCGCCGCTCAGCGGCTCGACCGAGAACCGTCCGCTGTGCCAGTCGTGGCCCGCGTCGTAGTGATGGGTCAGGCGGCCGGCCGCCGCGAGCGCCTCGTCGATCTGGCGGGTCTCCCGGGCCATGCGGTCGAGCCGTTCGGCCACCAGCCGTCCGATCGTCGCGACCGGATGCCGGGCGAGGAACTCCTCGCGCCGCCGGTTGACCGCGCCGAGCCGTACGAGCCCGTCCAGGGCGTCGAGAACGTCCTCTGCGGGCCGGTCGACGGCCTCGGCCAGCTCGGTCAGCGTGGCGCGGTGCAGCCGCAGCATGGCCGTGTAGAGGGCCGCCTGGTCGGGGGAGAGCCCGAGGCTCTCGAACGGGTCGGCCTGGGAGGCGGGGTTGCGCGTCGTACTCATGCTCGCTCCGTCGGTGGTCACACTGGTCGCGCGGCGCCCGTGGCACCGCACTGGTCGCGCCGCACTGATGGTGCCGTGCCGGTCGCGGCGTGCCGATCGCGTCGTACGCGTTGATCCACACGCTGATTGGCCGGGCGAAAACGTTTTCCGGCCTCCGGTGCGCCGACTTCCGCCGCACCCCCCTCGCTCTTGGATCGCGAGAATAGCTCGGATATCGCACGCTGTCCGCACTGTTCCCACATTTGGCACGGCCGACGGTGGCGGCTTTTGTATGGACGTGAGGGTTCGCATTTGTTTCCGGCACAGTTCCGGGAGACGGGAAATGCATCTTTGTGCAGTTGCACGTTACGCCCTTGCGCATAGACGCTGCGTGACGCATTCTTGACCCAGCGTTAGCCGGGAACGCCGCGTCTGCCGGGCGCGGAGGGGGGCTCGACGGGCGTGGCGGGCACGACGCGGGGAAGTGGGGGGACCGGAAGCCGGTCCCCCCACTTTTTGTGCCCTCCCTCTTGACAGGTCGGCCGGAAGCGGTTTGGGGCGCCCACTAGACTGACCTCGGGTCTGGCGAGGGACCTACGCGCGAGGGACCCACAGCGCAGGAGGGGTGCAGCAGATGGCCAAGTTCACCGAACCGGGACTCACGTTCGACGACGTGCTCCTCGTTCCCGCCTATTCGGACCTGCAGCCGGGGGACGCGGACACGACGACCCGGCTGTCCCGCACCATCACGCTGCGCATCCCGCTGGTGTCGGCCGCGATGGACACGGTCACCGAGGCGCGTATGGCGGTCGCCATGGCGCGGCAGGGCGGCATCGGCATCCTGCACCGCAACCTCTCGATCGAGGAGCAGGCGCGGCAGGTCGACCTGGTCAAGCGGTCGGAGGCGGGGATGGTGACCAACCCCGTCACCTGCTCTCCCGAGGACACCCTCGCCGACGTCGAGCGGCTGTGCGCGACCTACCGGATCTCCGGGGTCCCGGTGACCGACGCGGACGGCGTGCTCGTGGGCATCGTCACCAACCGCGACATGCGCTTCGAGAGCGACCAGAGCCGGGCCGTACGCGATGTCATGACCCCGATGCCGCTGGTGACGGCGCCGGTCGGGGTGGACCGCGACGAGGCGTTCCGGCTGCTGCGGCAGAACAAGGTCGAGAAGCTCCCCCTCGTGGACGAGGCCGGCCGCCTCCAGGGCCTCATC
This sequence comes from Microbispora hainanensis, assembly GCF_036186745.1. Classification (NCBI taxonomy): domain Bacteria; kingdom Bacillati; phylum Actinomycetota; class Actinomycetes; order Streptosporangiales; family Streptosporangiaceae; genus Microbispora; species Microbispora hainanensis. The sequence goes on from NZ_CP108086.1 coordinate 3,418,027, forward strand.
ACGGTCAAGGACTTCACCAAGAGCGAGCAGTATCCGATCGCGACCAAGGACGCCGACGGCCGCCTGATGGTCGGCGCGGCGGTCGGCGTCGCCGGCGACGCCGAGGAGCGCGCCATGACGCTGATCGAGGCGGGCGCGGACGTCATCGTCGTCGACACCGCGCACGGGCACTCGCGCGGCGTGGCCGACATGGTCGCCAAGATCAAGGCCAACGGCCGGGTGGACGTCATCGGCGGCAACGTCGCCACCCGCGCGGGCGCGCAGGCGCTGGTCGACGCGGGCGCCGACGCGGTCAAGGTGGGCGTCGGGCCGGGCTCGATCTGCACCACCCGGGTCGTCGCGGGCGTGGGCGCCCCGCAGCTCACCGCCATCTACGAGGCCGCGCTGGCGTGCGGCCCGGCCGGCGTGCCGGTCATCGGCGACGGCGGCCTGCAATACTCGGGCGACATCGCAAAGGCGCTGGCCGCCGGGGCCGACACGGTCATGCTCGGCTCGCTGCTGGCCGGCTGCGAGGAGTCGCCCGGCGAGCTGATCTTCATCAACGGCAAGCAGTTCAAGTCCTACCGGGGCATGGGGTCGCTCGGCGCGGTGCGCAACCGCGAGCGCGGCGGCGCGTCGTTCAGCAAGGACAGGTACGCGCAGGCCGACGTGTCCGGGGAGGACAAGTACATCCCCGAGGGCATCGAGGGGCAGGTGCCCTACCGCGGCCCGGTCGCGGCGGTGGCCCACCAGCTCGTCGGCGGCCTGCGGCAGGGCATGTGGTACACCGGCTCCCGGACGATCGAGGAGCTGCACGAGAAGGCGCAGCTCATGCCGATCACGGCGGCCGGGCTCAAGGAGAGCCACCCGCATGACATCCAGATGACGGTCGAGGCTCCGAACTACCACGGTCGATAACTCGTACCGGAAGAAACGGAAAGAACAGGCGATATGACACAGGTGGAGATCGGGCGCGGCAAGAGCGGGCGGCGTGCCTACGCGCTGGACGAGATCGGCATCGTGCCCTCCCGGCGCACCCGTGACCCGGAGGAGGTGTCGATCTCCTGGCAGATCGACGCCTACCGGTTCGACTCTCCGCTCGTGGCGAGCCCGATGGACAGCGTCGTGTCGCCGCAGACCGCCATCGAGATCGGGCGCCTGGGCGGCCTCGGCGTGCTCGACCTCGAAGGGCTGTGGACCCGCTACGAGGACCCGGCGCCGCTCCTCGAGGAGGTCGCCGCCCTCGACCAGGAGGCCGCGACCCGGCGGCTGCAGGAGATCTACACCGCGCCGATCAAGGACGAGCTGATCGGCCGGCGCATCGAGGAGATCCGCGCGGCCGGTGTCACGACCGCCGTACGGCTGTCGCCGCAGCGCACCGTGCAGCACCACAAGGCCGTGATCGACGCGGGCGTGGACATCTTCGTGATCCGCGGCACGACGGTCTCCGCCGAGCACGTGTCGGGCCGGGCCGAGCCGCTCAACCTCAAGCAGTTCATCTACGAGCTCGACGTCCCGGTGATCGTGGGCGGCTGCGCGACCTACACGGCGGCGCTGCACCTCATGCGCACCGGCGCGGCGGGCGTGCTGGTCGGCTTCGGCGGCGGCGCCTCGCACACCACCCGCAACGTGCTGGGCGTGGTCGTGCCGATGGCCACCGCGATCTCCGACGTGGCCGCGGCCCGCCGCGACTACATGGACGAGTCGGGCGGCCGGTATGTCCACGTCATCGCCGACGGCGGCATGGGCGGCTCCGGCGACATCGCCAAGGCGATCGCCTGCGGCGCCGACGCCGTGATGGTGGGCTCGCCGCTCGCGCGGGCCTCCGAGGCCCCCGGCCGCGGGTTCCACTGGGGCTCCGAGGCCCACCACCCCGAGCTGCCGCGCGGCAAGCGGGTGGAGTTCGGCACGATCGGCACGCTGCGGGAGATCCTGCACGGCCCGTCGTCGCTGGCCGACGGCTCGATGAACCTGCTCGGCGCGCTGCGCCGCACGATGGCCACCGCCGGCTACTCCGACCTCAAGGAGTTCCAGCGCGTCGAGGTCGTCGTCGCCCCGCCGCAGCGCTGAACCATGACCTGGAGAGGGCCGGGCCCGGCGGGCCCGGCCTTCGGCTTCTCCCGGCCGGTCAGGGGTGGCGGATCCAGGCGCCGCGCTTCATCACGCCGCCGACGCCCAGGTCGTCGTCGAGCACCACGAGGTCGGCGTACTTGCCGACCGTGATCGAGCCGATCTCGCCGTCCAGCCCGAGGACGCGGGCGGGGGTGAGCGAGGCCATCAGCGCGGTGTCGACGAGCGAGCGCCCGACCTCCCGCACGGTGCGGCGGAAGGCCACGTCCATCGTGAGCGTGCTGCCGGCGATCGGGCCGCCTCCGGGAGCGTCGGAGGCGATCCTGGCCACCCCGTCCACGACGTCGACGGTCATCGGGCCGAGCGGGTAGCGCCCGTCGCCCATGCCGGTCGCCGCCATCGCGTCGGTGACCAGGGCCGTACGGTCCGCACCCGCGGCGTGCATGGCCAGGCGCAGCATCGCCGGATGTACGTGGACGCCGTCGTTGATCAGCTCGACGGTCACCCGCTCGTCCTGGAGCAGGGCGGCGATCGGCCCGGGCGCGCGGTGGCCGAGCGGCGGCAGCGCGTTGTAGAGGTGGGTGGCCACGGTGGCCCCGGCGTCGATCCCCTCGATCGTCTGCTCGTACGTCGCGTCGCTGTGGCCCAGCGCGGCGACGACGCCCTCGGCGGCGGCCTCCCTGATCACGTCGAGCGCGTTCGGCAGCTCGGGCGCGATCGTCAGCATCCGCACGTGGCCCCGCCCGGCCTTCACCAGCGCCCGGAACTCCGCCACGTCGGGCTCGCGCAGCAGCGTGGGCTCGTGCGCGCCGCAGCGCGATCTGGCGATGTAGGGCCCCTCGAAGTGGATGCCGGCGAGCAGGCCCTCCTCGCACAGGTCGGCGAGCGTCGCGGCGGTCCGCGCGAGCGTGTCGGGCGCGGCGGTGACGAGGCTCGCCATGAGGGTGGTCGAGCCGCGGCCGAGGTGGAAGGCCGCGACCGCGGCGGCGGTCTCCGGGTCGCCGTCCGGGAAGCTGCCGCCTGCACCGCCGTGGCTGTGGATGTCGACGAAGCCGGGGACGACGGTGCGCCCGCCCAGGCCGAGCCCGTCGCGCGGGGCCTGCCCGCGCCCGATGTGGGTGATCCTGCCGTCCTCGATGGTGAGCCAGCCGTCGTGGACGCCGTCGGGAGTGACGATGCGGGCATCGGAGAGAGTCACGCTCATGCCGCCATCCTCCCGCGTCCGGCCCGTGCACGCGGCTCCGGGTCCGGCGGCTCCCGCCGCGCACGGGCCCTGTACACGACGGGTGCGTCGGCGGTAAGAACCAACGGTGATCGATTCGCGTACGAACTATGGTGTGGACGCGCCCGGCGTGCTGGCCGGACTGATCCTCGGCGGCGTCGCCGAGCTGGCCTTCGCCGCCGTGCTCTTCGGGATCGGCTGGCCGATCCCGGCCGTCGTGCTCCTCGTGGGCGGGATCATGCTGGTGGCGGGGGGCGCGGTGTTCGCGCACACCACTCTTCGCGGCAAGTTCGCGGTCTGGGACGCCGAGCTCGACCGGCTCGGCCTGAAGGGGGACGAGCGGGTCCTCGACCTCGGATGCGGCCGCGGCCTGGTGCTGCTCAAGGCCGCGGCGCGGCTGTCGTCGGGCAAGGCCACCGGCATCGACCTGTGGTCGACGAAAGACCAGTCGGGCAACAGCCAGGACGCCACCTGGGCCAACGCGCGGGCGGAGGGGGTCGCCGACCGGGTCGACCTGGTCACCGGGGACATGCGCGACCTCCCGTTCGACGACGGCGCGTTCGACCTCGTCGTCTCCAGCCTCGCGATCCACAACATCCCCCAGGAGGAGGGCCGCGCGGAGGCGGTGCGCGAGGCGTTCCGCGTGCTCAGGCCCGGCGGCCTGCTGCGGATCGCCGACTTCCGCAACGCCCGGCAGTACGCCGAGGTGCTCACGGAGTGCGGCGCCGCCGACGTCGAGGTCTACGACCTCGGCTGGCGCTTCTGGTACGGCGGGCCGCACGCCCGTACGTCGATGGTCGCCTGCCGGCGTCCCTGAGACGTGTTCACCGACTATTAAGCAGATCCTTGGGAAAGGCGACGGAAAAGATGGATTCGCGGGCGACTACTCACGGGTAGATTTACCCGGACGAGGCGAAAGCGGTACAGAAGGAGCCATATGACGGCGAGGATGGGGACGGCGAGGCTCGGTCCGGCAGAACGTACCGCCGCCCTGGCGCGGATGCAGGCGCAGGAACTCGACGTGGTCGTGATCGGCGGCGGCGTGGTCGGCGCCGGCGTCGCGCTCGACGCCGCGACCCGCGGGCTCTCGGTGGGCCTGGTCGAGGCGCGCGATTTCGCCTCCGGCACGTCGTCCCGGTCGTCCAAGCTCATCCACGGTGGCCTGCGCTATCTGGAGCAGCTCAACTTCGACCTCGTCAGGGAGGCCCTGCGGGAACGGTCGCTGCTGCTCAAGCGGATCGCGCCGCACCTGGTCAGGCCGGTGCCGTTCCTGTATCCGCTCACGCACACGGGCTGGGAGCGGCCGTACATCGGGGCGGGCCTCGTGCTCTACGACACGCTCGGGCTGTCCCCCGGCCTCACCCGGGGCGTGCCGGGACACCGCCATCTGACCCGTCGCCAGGCGCTGCGGGTCGTCCCCTCGCTGCGCAGGTCGGCCTTCACCGGCGCCGTGCAGTATTGGGACGCCCAGGTCGACGACGCCCGCTTCGTGATGACCACGCTGCGTACCGCCGCCACGTACGGCGCGCACGTCGCCTCGCGGGTGCAGGCGATCGGCTTCCTGCGGGAGGGGGAGCGGGTCACCGGGGTGCGCGTGTGCGACCTGGAGAACGGCGCGGAGTTCGACGTGCGGGCCCGCCAGGTCGTCAACGCGACCGGCGTGTGGACCGACGACATCCAGCAGCTCGTCGGCGGGCGCGGGCAGATCCACGTGCGGGCGTCCAAGGGCATCCACCTCGTGGTGCCGCGCGACCGCATCCACTCGCTCAGCGGGCTCATCATGCGCACCGAGAAGTCGGTGCTGTTCGTCATCCCGTGGGGCAGGCACTGGATCATCGGGACGACCGACACCCGCTGGAACCTCGACAAAGCCCACCCCGCCGCCTCGCGGGCGGACATCGACTATCTGCTCGACCGGGTCAACTCGGTGCTCTCGGTGCCCCTGACCAGGGACGACGTCGAGGGCGTGTACGCCGGGCTGCGCCCGCTGCTGGCCGGGGAGTCCGAGGAGACCTCCAAGCTCTCGCGCGAGCACGTCGTCACCCACCCCGTGCCGGGCCTGGTCATGGTGGCCGGCGGCAAGTTCACGACATATCGGGTCATGGCCGCCGACGCCGTGGACGCGGTCGCGCACGGCCTCGACCAGCGCGTGCCGAAGTCCTGCACCGACCAGGTGCCGCTCGCGGGCGCGGAGGGCTACCAGGCCCTGTGGAACTCCCGTCATCGCATGGCGCGCGCCTCCGGGCTGCACGTGGCCAGGATCGAGCACCTGCTGGAGAGGTACGGCTCGCTGATCGACGAGGTGCTGGCGCTCATCGAGGCCGATCCCTCGCTCGGGCGTCCCCTCGACGGCGCGGACGACTACCTGCGCGCGGAGATCGTGTACGCGGCGACGCACGAGGGCGCCCGGCACCTCAACGACGCGCTGACGCGGCGCACCCGCATCTCGATCGAGACCTTCCACCGGGGGACCGCGGTCGCCCAGGAGGCCGCCGAGCTCATGGCGGGTCCGCTCGGCTGGGACGCCGACCACGTCAAGCGCGAGGTCGAGTACTACACGAAGCGGGTCGAGGCGGAGCGGGCCTCCCAGGAGCAGGACACCGACCAGGAGGCGGACGCGATCCGCCTCGGCGCGCCGGAGATCGTCCCCGTCGCGCCCCCGCGCGACCTCGCGGAGGCGCCGGGCAACGTCAGCTGAAGGGGATCCACGCGCGGTCGGCCAGCGTGGCGGCGTCGCTGACCTTGAGGCCGGCGTCGGACACGGTCCACAGGTCGTCGCCGATGACCAGGGAACGGCGGATGCCCGGGTCGGCGGGGGCGAAGCCGCCCGTGGCACGGGACCGCGGGTGGCTCACGACGCCCAGCGTGGTGATCTCCCGGTCGCCGACGCGCAGCGCGAGCGCCGCGCTGCCCGAGATCCCGCCGCCGGACCAGTTCTGGAGCGGGAGCACGGCCAGCCCGGTGGCGGGCCAGAAGAGGAAGGCGTGCGGGTCCCACTCGGCCTCCGAGCCGGACTTCTTCTGGTGGAACCGCGACAGCACTGTGGGCGCGGCCGGGTCGGAGACGTCGAACAGCGAGATCTGCGTGCCGAGTGCGCGGCCCTCCGCGCTCGCCTCCTGGCCGACGCCGATGAGCCGTCCCTCGCCCGCCGGGTGGAGATAGGCGGAAAAGCCGGTGATCTTCAGCTCGCCGGTGACCTTCGGCGCGGCCGGGTCGCGCAGGTCGAGCGTGTAGAGGGGATCGGTCTGGCGGAACGTCACCACGTAGCCGAGGCCGTCCATGAACCGCACGGAGTAGATCCGCTCGCCCCTGCCGAGGCCGGTGACCGAGCCGGTCTGCGTGAGCGTGCCGGCGTCGAGCACGTGCACGCCGCTCTCGCTCGTGGCCGCGCCGGACACCTCGGCGCCGCTGGTCGTCGCCACCCGCAGGTGACCGTCGTACTCCGACAGGGAGTATTGGTTGAGCAGCCGTCCCGGCACCGATCCCGACGCGACGTAGCGCGGGGTGCCGGGGGCCGAGACGTCGAAGCGGTGCACCTCCGTGCGCTCGGGCGGCACGTTCGGCGTGGGCGCGGCGGCCGACGACCCGGGCGCCGGCAGCACGTCGATCGGGCGGGCGTCCCACCAGCGGGGATTGCTGGTGACGTAGAGGCTGCTCGCCGTGCCATAGACGGTGTCGCCGTCGGCCGCGACCGCGATCGGCGTGAGCGCGCCGAACGGCGTGGCGGCGGCCAGGTCGATCGTGTGGATGGTCAGCATCGAGGTGCCGGTGAACTCGTCGGGGTGGCTGACCCGGTCGCAGCCGACCCGCTCGGTGCGGTGCACGCCGCCCGACTCGACGTCGTACGACGGCAGCCAGGCGTCGCCGGGAGCGGACAGCACGGCCTTGCGGTTGCCGTCGAGCAGGTCCTTCTCAGACGCGTCGGGCTTCGCGGGCGGGAAGGCGATCTCCGGCTGGGACCGGACGACGAGCCGCACCACGGAGCCGGTCTGCCGGGCGTCGACGTGCTGCCCGTGCACGGTCATCGCGCCGAGGACGCGCGGCTCGCCGGACAGGTCGACGAGCACGTATCTCGGGCCACCGGGGCCGACCCGGGCCCGGTCCGACGCCCCGAACGGGATGATCCCGCCGCCCTCGAACAGCACGAGCGCACGGTCGCCGTGGACGAGCAGGTCGGCCTGGGCCCACAACTGGTCATCGGCGACGAGCCGCAGCGTCCCGGTGACCTTCCGGGTCGTCGCGTCCACGACGCGCAGCACACCCTGGTTGACCGTGATCACCCGGTCGCCGTCGGTCTTGACCAGGTCGGGCTCGTCCACACCCGCCTCGTGCGTGTTCGTGGTCGAGTGCGGCTGCTGCCCGTACTGCTGCTCGGGTATCGCTCGCTTCGCCGTGGCGACGTCGTCGGCCGCGTAGAGCATGTTCCCCGCGAAGCCCCATGAGGTGACGTTCCGTGCGGCCGCCTGCCGCAGCCCCTCCGTCATCTCGTCGCAGCCGGCGTACGCGACAAGCCGTACGCGTCCGGTGAGGTCCGCCGGAGCAGGAGGGAGATCCTGGGTCGTACGGCCCCCCGCGCAGCCCGTGGCTCCCATGCCCAGCAGCACGGCGAGGGCGACCGCCGTACGAATCGATGTCCTCATGCCCCCACGACGGATCGCCGCCGGGGGTGGTTCACGGGCAGGATGGTGGCATGTCGGAGAAAGACCCGTATGCCGAAAACCCGGTCATCGCCTGGCGGGAGGGCGGCATCGTCGCCATCGACCAGACGCTGCTGCCGGACGAGGTGCGGCTGCTGAGGATCGACACGGTCGACGACCTCGTGGACGCCGTCGTCCGCCTGGCCGTGCGCGGCGCCCCGACGCTCGGCGCCGCCGGGGCGCTGGGTGTGGCCCTGGCGGCCCACCAGGCGCGGCGGTCGGGATGGAGCGCCTCCCGGCTGAAGGCGGAGATCGGACGCATCAGGGACGCCCGCCCCACGGCGGTGAACCTCCGGGTCGGCGTGGAGGAGGTGGTCCCCGCCCTCGCGGACGGGCCCGAGGCGGCCGAGCGGGCCGCCGTCGCCGTGGTGGACCGCATCGCGGCGGCGAACCGGCGGATCGGCGAACGCGGCGCCGACTTCCTGGTGGAGGCGTGCGGACGTAGGCCCCTGCGCATCCACACGCACTGCAACACCGGCGCCCTGGCCTGCGTGGAGTGGGGCACCGGGCTCGGCGTCATCCGCTCGCTGCACGAGAGGGGCCTGCTCGACCAGGTCATCGTCGACGAGACCCGGCCGCTGCTGCAGGGATCACGCCTCACCTGCTGGGAGCTCGACCTGGTGGGCATCGACTATCGGGTCGTCTGCGACGGCGCAGGGCCGTTCGCGCTGCAGCAGGGGCTGGCCGACGCGGTGGTCGTCGGCGCCGACCGGGTGGCCGCGAACGGCGACGTCGCCAACAAGATCGGCACCTACGGCCTGGCCCTCGCGGCGGACCGGGCCGGCGTCCCGTTCGTCGTCGCCGCGCCCGAGTCGACCATCGACCCGGCGACGGAGACCGGCGCGTCCATCGTGGTGGAGCACCGCGCAGAGGAGGAGGTGACCCATTTCCGGGGGATTCGCGTCACCCCCGCCGGGGCCCGGGCGCTGAACTACGCCTTCGACGTCACTCCGGCCGACCTCGTCAGCGCGGTGGTGACGGAGGACCGCGTCTGGACGCCCCGCTCATGACCGGACTCTAGGGCGCCGCCGGATAGGTCATCACGACGACGGCGTCCACCTCGTCCTCGACGGCCTCGTAGAAGTGCGCCACGTCCGCGGCGAACGTCACGAAGTCGCCGCTGTGCAGGACCACGGGACGCTCGACCGGGCCCAGCCGTACGGCGCCGCGGAGCACGAGGATCCGCTCGATCGTGCCCTGGCTGTGCGGCGGGCTGTCGATCCGCCGTCCGATGCCGGTGAGGCGGAGCCGCCAGATCTCGCCGAGCCCACCGGCCCCCATCCGGTCGAGCAGCTCCTGCTTGCTGTCCTCCGGCCGGGGAGTGCCCCGGAGCAGCACCGGCGTCCGCGGCGCCGGGTCGGCCAGCAGGTCGCCCAGGGGCAGGCGGAGCGCGACGGCGATGGCCGAGATGGTCTCGACGGTTGGGTTGCCCCTCCCGGCCTCGATCCCCGACAGGGTCGCCCTGCTCACTCCCGACAACCGTGCCAGCTCGGCCACGGACAACCCCCGGAACTCCCGCAACCGGCGGACCTGGGCGCCGATGGCGGCCCCTACGCCGTTCGCGGCCTGTCCGTCCATCTCCGGTCAGCTCGCCGGTGCCGCGATCGGCGCCAGCCGCGGCGAGCAGATGGCCAGGTAGTCCTTCGTACGCAACGCGATGGACCGGTCGAGCCGTGCCGCGTTGAAGAAGATCTCCTCCTTGTCCTGGATCGAGGGGTCCACGATGAGCTCCAGGTCCGGGTGGAACGAGAAGGGAAGGATCGTGCCCGCCACGCTCCCCGCGAGGCGCTCGGCGATGTCGGTGGAGGCGAACGCGGCGTACGTGCCGCCCAGCAGCGCCTTGAGGCCGTTCAGGTCGACGCGCGTGTCGCCCGGCACGACGGCGAGGACGTGCTTGGTGACCTTCTTGCCGAGCTTCACCATGACGACGATGCACTTCGCGGCGTCGGAGACGGCGTTTCCGCGCATGGCGCTGACGATCTCGGTCCTTCCCTCCGGCGCGTGGTCGATCAGCCGGTAGGACGCCCCGTGCCGATCGAGAAGCTCGATGAGCTTGTCGTAAGTCTCTTCGGATGCCATGAACACCTCTCGGTCATCGCTCATGGTGTCAATCTACTGTACACATGTGTCGGTAAACTGACATGCCGTCGCGTCAGCGGTGACCGTCCATTACTTACCGGTAGCCACGGCTCAAGCTCCGGAATATTCTTCCGGCATGGGTGCCACGAATCGGACGCTCGACGCGGCCATGGTCGACCGGGTCCTCGCGCACGTCTCCTCCGAGGGCAAGACACGGGAGATCGTCGCGCCGTTCACCGGCGAGGTGCTGGCCGAGGTCCCGATCTCCACTCCCGAGGACGTCCGCGCCGCGTACGCCAGGGCGAGGGCGGCGCAGGAGACCTGGGCGGCGCTGCCGGTGCGGGAGCGGATCGCGCCCTTCCTGCGGCTCCACGACGCGCTGCTCGACCGCCGTCAGGAGCTGCTCGACATCGTGCAGTGGGAGACCGGCAAGGCGCGGCGCCACGCGTACGAGGAAGTGGCCGACGTGGCGGGCTGCACGCTCTACTACGCGCGGCGGGCCCCCGGCCTGCTGGAGCCGCAGCGCAGGCAGGGCATCTTCCCGATCGCCACCCGCGCGGCCGAGCTGCGCCACCCCAAGGGCGTCGTCGCGGTGATCAGCCCGTGGAACTACCCGCTGGCCCTCGGCGTCACCGACGTGGTCCCCGCCCTGATCGCGGGCAACGCGGTCGTGCACAAGCCCGACACCCAGACCCCGCTGTCCACGCTGTGGACGATCGACCTGCTGGCCGAGCTGGGCATGCCGCGCGACGTCTGGCAGGTCGTGCTCGGTGATCCCGAGGACGTCGGCGACCCGCTGATCGACGGCGCCGACTACGTCGCGTTCACCGGCTCGACGCGCGGCGGGCGCAGGATCGCCGAGGAGGCGGCCAAGCGGCTCATCGGCTGCTCGCTTGAGCTCGGCGGCAAGAACCCGATGATCGTGCTCGACGACGCCGATCTCGACGTGGCGGCCCAGGGCGCGATCCGGGCCTGCTTCACCAACGCGGGCCAGCTGTGCATCTCGATCGAACGCCTCTACGTGCACGAGGCGGTCGCCGACGCCTTCCGCGACCGGTTCGTCCGGGCGGTGAAGAACATGAAGATCGGTCCCGGCCTCGACTGGGACGTGCAGATGGGCTCGCTCACCTCGCAGCGGCAGCTCGACGGGGTGACGGCGCACGTCGAGGACGCCGTCGCCAAGGGCGCCACCGTGCTGACCGGCGGCAGGCCGCGCCCCGACCTCGGCCCGTTCTTCTACGAGCCGACCATCCTCGACGGCGTGAGCGAGGACATGGCCGTCTGCAGGGACGAGACGTTCGGGCCGGTCGTGTCGCTCTACCGCTTCAGGGACGAGGACGAGGCGGTCCACGCGGCCAACGACACCGCGTACGGGCTGAACGCCTCGATCTGGACCAGGGACGTCGCGCGGGGCCGCCGCCTCGCCGCCCGGATCAAGGCCGGCACCGTCAACATCAACGAGGGGTACGGCTCGGCGTACGCCTCCTACGACGCGCCGATGGGCGGGATGAAGTCGTCCGGGCTGGGCCGCCGGCACGGCACCGAGGGCCTGCTGAAATACACGGAGGTCCAGACGGTGGCCAGCCAGGCCACGTGGCTGGGCTTCGAGCCGATCCTCGGCATGACCTACGACAAGTACGCCGACACGCTCGCGGGGCTGCTCAAGACGATGAAGCGCCTGCACCTCAAGTGAGAAGGAAGGCGGGGCGTTGGACTACGACGTCGCGGTGATCGGGTCGGGGTTCGGCGGGAGCGTCGCCGCGCTGCGGCTCACCGAGAAGGGCTACGCGGTCGGCGTCCTCGAAGCCGGCCGCCGGTTCGACGAGAAGACCCTGCCGAAGACCTCATGGCGGGCCAGGGACTTCCTGTTCGCGCCCGCGCTCGGGCTGAAGGGCATCCAGCGCATCCACGTCCTGCGCGGCTCCAACGGCGTCATGGTGCTGGCCGGCGCGGGGGTGGGCGGCGGCTCGCTCGTCTACGCCAACACTCTTTACGAGCCGCTCGACCCGTTCTTCCGCGATCCCCAGTGGGCGCACATCACCGACTGGAAGGCCGAGCTCGCGCCCTACTACGACCAGGCCAGGCGGATGCTGGGCGTGGTGGGCAACCCGACGGTGACCGCGGCCGACGAGGTGATGAAGAAGGTCGCCGAGCGGATGGGCGTCGGCCACACCTTCCGTCTCGCCCCCGTCGGGGTGTTCTTCGGCGAGCCGGGCGTGGAGGTCGACGACCCCTACTTCGGCGGCCTCGGGCCGCGCCGCCGCGGCTGCACCGAGTGCGGCGAGTGCATGACCGGCTGCCGCCACGGCGCGAAGAACATGCTGATCAAGAACTACCTCTACCTCGCGGAGAGGGCCGGGGCGAAGGTCCACCCGGAGACCACCGTCACCGGCGTACGGCCCGTCGAGGGCGGCTACGAGATCACGGTGAGGCGCACGGGCCCCTTCGGCCCGGCCCGCACGCTGACCGCGGGCCAGGTCGTCTTCGCCGCGGGCACGTACGGCACGCAGCTCCTGCTCCACCGGCTCAGGGCGACCACGCTGCCCCGGATCTCGCCCCGGCTCGGCGCGCTGACCCGGACGAACTCCGAGGCCCTGCTCGGTTTCGAGCGCCTCACCGCCAAGGGCGTCAAACTCAACCGGGGCGTGGCGATCACCTCCTCGATCCACCCGGACGCCGAGACGCACATCGAGCCGGTCCGCTATGGCGACGGCTCCAACGCCATGGGACTGCTGCGCACGCTGCTCGTCGATGGGGGCGGGCGGGCGCCGCGCTGGCTGAAGTTCCTCGGCGCGGCCCTGCGGCGGCCCCACCTGCTGCCCCGGCTGTTCAACCACCGCAGGTGGTCGGAGCGCGCGGTCATCGCCCTTGTCATGCAGGCCAAGGACAACTCGATCACGCTCTCGCTCAAGGGCGGGAAGCTCCGGACCGGCCCGGGCCACGGCGAGCCGAACCCCACCTGGATCCCCGCCGGGCACGAGGCCGTCCGCATGGCGGCCGAGGAGATCGGCGGCCTGCCCGGCGGCTCCTGGCTCGATCTGTTCGACATCCCGGCGACCGCGCACTTCCTCGGCGGCTGCGCGATCGGCGACTCGCCGGAGACCGGGGTGATCGACCCCTACCACCGCGTCTACGGCTACGAGGGCCTGCACATCGTGGACGGCTCGGCCGTGTCGGCCAACCTCGGGGTGAACCCCTCGCTCACGATCACCGCCCAGGCCGAGCGCGCGATGGCGCTGTGGCCCAACAAGGGCGAGCCGGACCCGCGCCCCGCCCTCGGCTCGCCGTACGTGCGGCTCCGGCCGGTCGCGCCCGTGCGGCCGGTCGTCCCCGCGTCGGCGCCGGGCGCGCTGCGCCTGCCGATCGTGGAGATCACCCACGGGGACGCGTGAGGCGCGTCGGTTAGGCCGGTGACCCAGCGTCTTCGGCGAGGGTCTCCCCGGCGAGCGGGATGGGCAGCGGACGGGCGTGCACCACGTCGAGGCGGGACACCGCCCGGGTGAGCGCCACGTAGAGCCGGGCCGGCCCGCGCTGCTCGGCCGCGACGATCTCGGCGGGCTCGGCCAGCACGACGTGGTCATACTCCAGGCCCTTGCACAGGGTGGCGGGCACCACGGAGACGCGTACGGACGGGTCGGGTGTGAGCCCCTCGGCGACGGTCAGGCCCGCGCCCGTGAGCGCGGCGCGCAGCCGGGCGGCCGAGGCGTCGGCGGCGATGACGCCGATCGAGCCCTCGTTGCCGAGCGCCTCGGACACCGCCGTCACGACCGCGGTGTCGTCCCCGGGCAGCACGCGCAGCCGTCCGTCCCGCCGGAAGGACCGGGAGGGCGGCACGTCCACCGCGAGCTGCGCCAGCAGGCGGTTGGCGAGCTCCACGACGGCGGCCGGCGTGCGGAAGCCGACGGTGAGCGACATGATCGCGGCATCAGGCTTGCCCAGATGCGCCATCTGCACGCCCCAGTCGCGGGCGGCCCACGGGGTCGTGCCCTGCGCCAGGTCGCCGAGCACGGTGAGCGAGCCGTGCACGCTGCGCCGGGCGACGGCCCGGCACTGCATCGGCGAAAGGTCCTGCGCCTCGTCGACGATCACGTGGCCATATCCCCGCGGCCGCTCGATCAGGCCGGCGAGCTCGTCGAGCAGGACCAGGTCGGCGGCCGTCCAGGCGGCGCTCCGATAGGTGCGCGGCGGTCGCGCCCAGGTGATCGCCGCCTGCTCGGCCGTCGTGAGCACGCCGTCGGCGGCCTCCGTGCAGTCGCCGAGCACCTCGCACAGCACCTCCTCGGGGCGTACGGCCGGCCAGAAGCCGTCCACAGCGGCCGTGACGGCCCGGGTGGTGCGGCGCGTCCACGCCGTGTCGATCATCCGGCCGCGGGCCTCCGCCCGGGTCCGCACGTGTGACGCCACACGGGCGATGACGCGCTCGCGGCCCACGCCGTACGGCATCGCCTCGCGCCGGGTCTCCTCGACGATGTCGTGCAGCTCGTCCCGGGAGACCCGCCAGCGGGCGGAGCCGTCGGCCACGGCGAGCGGCTCCGAGGGCACGCCTATGTGGCGGTGGAGCGCCCTGCGCAGCACCTCGGCCATGCGCGCGTCGTGTTTGACCACGGCGGCCTCCGCGCTGTCGGTGGCCTTGACCGGGACCCGGGCGAGGAGCGCGTCGAGCGTGGTCTGCTCGACGTCGACCTCGCCCAGGGCCGGCAGCACCGCAGAGATGTAGCCGAGGAAGGCCCGGTTGGGGCCGAGCACGAGCACACCGCCGCGCGCCGGCCGCTTGCGGTGGGCGTAGAGCAGGTAGGCCGCGCGGTGCAGGCCGACGGCGGTCTTACCGGTGCCCGGCCCGCCCTGGACGCACAGGGACTCCTTCAGGTCGGCGCGGACCAGGTCGTCCTGCTCCGGCTGGATGGTGGCGACGATGTCGCGCATCGGCCCGACCCGGGGGCGTTCGATCTCGGCCGTCAGGATCCGGCTCGCGCCGCCGGGGTCGTGCCCGCGCCGGCGATCGAGGTGTTCGTCCTCGAAGCCGGTCAGCTCGCCCCCGGCCCAGCCGAAGCGCCGCCGTACGGCCACGCCCCGGGGATCCCGGGCCGACGCCTGGTAGAACGTCCGCGAGACCGGCGCCCGCCAGTCGATCACCAGGGGCCGGCCGCCATCGGTGGCGGAGACGTGGCGGCGGCCGATGTAGTAGCGCTGCCCGGCGTGCTCGCCCACGTCAGGGCCGAAGTCGAGGCGCCCGAAGAACGGCGGCCCTCCGTCGTCCTCACCGAGATCCTTCGCCAGGCTCTTCAGGTGGCGGCCCAGCCGCTCGGCGCTGTAGCGGTCGCCCGCCACGGTCTCCCCGATGACCACGTTGTGCCGGGCACCGTCCAGCATCCGGCGCAGGCCCTCCCTGCAGCGTTCGACGTACGCCTGCTCCTCCTTCAGCGAGGTCATCCGCCGTCTCCTTCCCCCGGTCGCCGTACGGGCATGGAACAGCAACTCGGTTAAAAATGCAACCGGGTTAAGTTTTGCCGGGAGGGCTGCTAGCCTGTGCGGCATGGTCGAGGGGCTGCGGACGCGGAAGAAGGAACGGACCCGCCGGGCCATCTCCGAGGTCGCGATCGCGATGTTCCTGGAGCACGGCTTCGACCAGGTGGGGGTGGCCGAGATCGCGGCCGCGGCGGAGGTCTCCAAGCCCACGCTGTTCCGCTATTTCCCCACCAAGGAGGATCTGGTCCTGGAGCGGATCGCCGACCACAGGGGAGAGGCGGCGGCGGTGGTGCGCGCCCGCCCGGCCGGGCGGACCCCGCTCGACGCGCTGCACGACGCCTTCATGGCCGGGCTCGACGCCCGCGAGCCGACCACCGGCCTGTGCGACCATCCGGCGGTGATGGCCTACCACCGCCTCGTCTTCGACACCCCCAGCCTGGCGTCCCGCGTGGCCGATTACGCCGCGGCGGACACGGAGGCACTGGCCGAGGCGATGAGCGAGGCACTCGGCGAGACGACGAGCGGGGCGGCGCGCGAGACGGCGGGCGAGGTGTTCGGCGGGGCGGCGGGTGAGGTGCTGGATGGGGCTTTGAGCCAGGCGGCGGGCGAGACGGCGCACGAGGTGGCGCCCCGCGATTCCGGCTCGCCGCGTCCCGTGCCGCTCCTGACCTCGCGCCTGGTGGCCGCGCAGTACGTCGCCGTCCGGCAGATCCTCGCCAGGGACAACTACGCGGCGCTGGCGTCCGGCCGTACGGCCGACGAGCGGTACGGCGAGGCCGTCACCGCGGCGAGCACCGCCTTCGAACTGCTGCGGCACGGCGCGCGGGCCCACGGCCTGTGACCCGTCTCACCCATCGCCAAGATCGCTGAGGCGGTCTACGCTCGACGCGTGCAGACCGAGGGGCCGAGCAGGACCGCGCTCCACACGGCGGCGGCGCGCGCCGCCCACCTGATCGTCGACGGGGAGCCGGTGGTCTTCCGCGACCCGTTCGCGTACCCCCTGCTCGGGGAGTGCGCCGAGCACTACGTGCGCCTGCACCGTGAGGCGGCGGACCACCCCGTCGTCGCCGCGCTCCGCGCGGCCGTCGTCACCCGGAGCCGCTACACCGAGGACCGCCTGGCCGCCGCCGTACGGCGGGGCGTTCGCCAGTACGTGATCCTCGGCGCGGGGCTGGACACCTACGCCTGCAGATCGGCCGCGAGCGGCCAGAGCGGTTCAGTGGAGGTCTTCGAGGTCGATCACCCGGACACCCAGCGCTGGAAGCGGGAGGCGCTGGCGCGTGCGGGCATTCCGGAGCCGCCCCTCCTGACGTACGTCCCCGCGGACATGGAAGCCGGGGAGTCCCTGGCCGACCGGCTCGTCGCGCACGGGTTCGACCTCGCTCGCCCGGCGTTCGCGAGCTGGCTCGGCGTGACCGTCTATCTCACCCGCGAGGCCGTCGCGCGCACGCTGGCCGGGCTCGGCCGTCTCGCCCCCGGCAGCGAGATCGTCATGGACCACCTGCTGCCCGAGGACCTGCGTGGTCCGCGCGCCCGGGCGTACGCCGAGACCCTGATGCCGCTGGTGGCGCAGGGCGGGGAGCCCTGGCTGACGTTCCTGAGTCCCCGGGAGGCGGCCGATCTGCTGGAGGAGCACGGCTTCGAGGTGGTCGAGCAGGTGGTCGAGCAGGTGGCGGGGCAGGTGGCGGGGCAGGTGGCGGGGCAGGTGGCGGGGCGCGACGCCGCCGATGCCGCTTTTCGGGAGCGGGCGGATGCCCTGGCCGGCAGCGGGATCTCGGTGATCACCCACGCCCGCCGAAAAGCCTGACAGGATCGCATCGCACGGTTCACCCAGCCCGCCGCGTTCAGCCGCCGAGGGGCCTGACGGGATTGGTTAGCGGTGCACGGCTCACGAGGCCGCCGCACGCAGCCTCCGAAAGGCCCGGCGGGGTCGCGCCGGTTCGCGAGGCCGCCGCACGCAGCGGCCGAAGGCCCGGCGGGGTCGCGCCGGAGGGCCCGGCGGGGCGGGCCCTGGGCGGCTGCGTCGCAGGCCAGGGGCCGGGCGCCAGGGAGGGCGGCAGGTCCGGGCGGGCAGCGTCACCGCGCCGATAGACTGGCGTCACCGCCTCGCTGCCTTCATGGGGGTCCTTTCCAGTGTCTGAGTTCGACACGGTTCTCGTCGTGGACTTCGGCGCGCAATACGCGCAGCTGATCGCACGACGGGTGCGTGAGTGTCACGTCTACTCCGAGATCGTTCCGTCGTCGATGCCGGTGTCGGAGATGCTGGCCAGGAAGCCCAAGGCGATCATCCTGTCCGGCGGCCCCTCCTCGGTGTACGCCGAGGGCGCCCCGCCGGTCCCCGAGGGCCTGTTCGAGACCGGGGTGCCGACCTTCGGCATCTGCTACGGCTTCCAGGCCATGGCCCGGGCGCTCGGGGGCGAGGTCGCCAGGACCGACTCCGCCGAGTTCGGTGGCACCGAGCTCAAGGTCCTCCAGGAGGGCCTGCTGTTCGCCGGCCTGCCCGCCGCGCAGACCGTCTGGATGTCGCACGGCGACTCCGTGGTCGGCGCCCCCGCCGGGTTCGCCGTCACCGCCGCCACCGACGCGACCCCGGTCGCCGCGATGGAGGACCCCTCGCGCGGCCTGTACGGCGTGCAGTTCCACCCCGAGGTGCTCCACTCCGAGCACGGGCAGCAGGTGCTCAAGCACTTCCTTGAGGCGGCCGGCTGCCGTCCCTCGTGGACCATGCTCAACATCGTCGAGGACGCCGTCGAGGCCGTGCGCGCCCAGGTGGGCGACGGCCGGGCGATCTGCGCCCTGTCGGGCGGCGTCGACTCCGCCGTCGCCGCCGCGATCGTGCAGCGGGCCATCGGCGATCGGCTGACCTGCGTCTTCGTCGACCACGGGCTGCTGCGCAAGGGCGAGGCCGAGCAGGTCGAGCGCGACTTCGTCGAGGTGACCGGCGTCAAGCTGCGCGTCGTGGACGCCTCCGAGCGCTTCCTCAAGGCGCTGTCGGGCGTCACCGACCCAGAGGAGAAGCGGAAGATCATCGGCAGGGAGTTCATCCGCGTCTTCGAGGACGAGCAGCGCGCGATCCTCGCCGACGGCCCGGTGGACTTCCTCGTGCAGGGCACGCTCTACCCGGACGTGGTCGAGTCGGGCGGCGGCACCGGCACCGCGAACATCAAGTCGCACCACAACGTGGGCGGGCTGCCCGAGGACCTCAAGTTCGAACTGGTCGAGCCGCTGCGCACGCTGTTCAAGGACGAGGTGCGGCGGGCCGGCGAGGAGCTGGGCCTGCCCCCGGCGATGGTCTGGCGCCAGCCGTTCCCCGGGCCCGGCCTCGGCATCCGGATCATCGGCGAGGTCACCCGCGAGCGTCTAGACCTGCTGCGCGAGGCCGACGCCATCGCCCGCGAGGAGCTGACCCGCGCCGGTCTCGACCGCGACATCTGGCAGTGCCCGGTCGTGCTGCTCGCCGACGTCCGCTCGGTGGGCGTGCAGGGCGACGGCCGCACCTACGGTCACCCGGTCGTCCTGCGGCCGGTGACCTCCGAGGACGCGATGACCGCCGACTGGGCGCGGGTGCCGTACGACGTGCTGTCGCGCATCTCCACCCGGATCACCAACGAGGTCCGCGAGGTCAACCGGGTCGTGCTCGACGTGACGAGCAAGCCGCCGGGCACCATCGAGTGGGAGTGACCCGGAAGTCACCGACCCCGACTCACCGACCCCGACTCACCGACCGCGGACCACTGAGCAGGGATCGTTGAGCCGGGATCAACCGGATTGATCCCGGCCAGGCTGGATAGGGTAACGCGGTGATTGCCGCTCAGCCCGTCACCGCTCGCCCCGGCGCGAAGGCCTCCAGGCTCGCCTGGCTCGACGCCCTGCGGGGGATCGGCGCGATGGCCGTGGTCGCCGAACACGCGCTGCCCTGGTTCATGCCGTCGTTGCGCCCCTACTGGTTCAACCTCGGCATGTACGGCGTGCTGGTCTTCTTCCTGGTCAGCGGATACATCATCCCCGCGTCCCTGGAGAAGCGGGGTGATGTCGGGGCGTTCTGGGTCAGCCGGGTGTTCCGGCTGTATCCGCTCTATCTGCTGGTGATCGCCCTCGTGCTCGTCATGGCGTTCTGGGTCCCGGTGCGTCAGGTGGTGCCCCGGCATCCGTCGGCCGTGGCCGCGCACGTGAGCATGCTGCTCGACGTCGTCCACACCGGCGCCCTCGCCGACCCGATGTGGACGCTGTCGTACGAGATGGTGTTCTACCTGCTGGTGACCGCGCTGTTCGTGGGCGGGGTGCATCGGCGCAGCGGGACGCTGGCGATCGTCTTCGGCGCCGTGGCGGTCGCCGCCGGGCTGGTGCTGTCGGCGCCGCTGCTGCCGGGGCCCTGGCCCGCCATCGCCACCTGCGTGCTGTTCCTCGCGGGGCTGGCCTGCCTGATCACCGGCCGGTTCCGCACGGTCGCGGCGTACGCGCTGGGCCTGATGGCGCTCGTGCTGCTCGTCTTCGGCAGCTTCGTGCCGTGGTTCGGCGCGGCCATCCTCGCGGTGATGTTCACGGGGACGGCCCTGTATCGCTGGGAGAAGGGCACGGCCGGGCTCGGCCCGGTCGTGGTCGCGGCGACCCTGGTGGCCGCCGCGCCCGTGTGGGCGATCCAGGCGGGCTGGTGGTGGGTGCAGCCCGATGTGTGGATCACCACGATGGTCCTCGCCGGAGGGACGTTCGCGCTGGGCATGATGCTGC
This sequence comes from Microbispora hainanensis, assembly GCF_036186745.1. NCBI lineage: Bacteria > Bacillati > Actinomycetota > Actinomycetes > Streptosporangiales > Streptosporangiaceae > Microbispora > Microbispora hainanensis. The sequence goes on from NZ_CP108086.1 coordinate 3,438,268, forward strand.
GCGGGCGGCGCGTTCCCGGTGCGCTGACCTGGCTCGGCCTGATCAGCTACTCGGTCTATCTGGTGCACCACCCGCTGCTCAAGTATCTGAACGCGCTCGCGGGCGACCTGCGGTCGCTCACGCCGATCGCCCAGGCGGCCGTCGCGCTCGGCTATCTCGTCGCGCTGCTCACGCTGAGCTGGCTCACCTATCGCTTCGTGGAGGCGCCGGCCCAGGCACTGGGCCGCCGGATCAGTGGACGTCTGTCGTCTCCACGCCCGACGACTGCTCGGGATATACCTGTCCCGGGGTGAGCTTCTGGCCTTCGAGCAGGGTGGACACCGTGACGAAGCTGTAGCCCTCCGCGGTCAGCAGTTCGAGCACTTCGGGCATCGACTGCACGGTCTGCTTGACCGTCTCGTGCATCAGCACGACCTCGCCCTCTCCGGCCACGTCCAGGGCCCGGTTCGTGAGGAAGTCCACGTGCCGGTAGTCCTTGATGTAGTCCTTCGTGGCGGTCGTGCCGGGCACCTGGATGAGCCCGAGCTTGGCGGTGACCTGCTCCACGCCGCCGTTGCGCAGCCCGCCGGGCGCGCGGAAGAGCTTCGGCGCCTTGCCCGTCGTCTTCTTGATCAGCCGCTGGGTGTCGCCGATCTTCTTGTTGATGTCGGCGTACTTGAGCGTGGTCAGATAGGTGCCGTCCCACGAGTGGTTGCCGATCTCGTGGCCCGACTTGGCGATCAACTGGGTGAGCTTGGGATGCTTTTTCACCTCCGAGCCGATAAGGAAGAAGGTCGCCTTCGCCTTGTATTCGGAGAGGGTCTTCAGCAGGGTCGTCAGGTAGGGCCCCGGACCGTCGTCAAAGGTCAGGGCGATGCATTTGTGGGTCGCGCAGAACGGCTCATCGGTCGTACGAGCCTGCGCAGGAGTGGCGGTGGCGGCCACGGCGAGAGCGCACGCTACGGCCAGAGGGATCAGACGACGTACAGCCATGGGGTACTCCTCGGGGGATCTATAACGCGGCATCGTAACGCGCTCCGGGTTGCTTCCTCCTCTTCAGTCCGATTTCGTACGGGCCGGAAACCTTCGTCCACCTGGGACGGGAGCGATTAAACCTTCGGCCAAGGAAGGGACTAAGCCTGCCCCCTCACAGGCGGGTTTCGCGATGCTGGGCCGGTCGGAAGAGGAACCGGGCAGTGTGAGGAGGGCGGGTGACACGAACCGCCACCACCCGGTCGGCGTGGGGGACGTGGATCGGGTTCGAGTCCTGTCCCACGCTGCTCGGCCGCCTCGTGGAGGGCTTCGCCGGTCCCTGGATCCCGCTTGAGGACGTCCCCGTCCCTGTCCCCGTCGTGTCCGTCGCGTCCGCCGTTCCGGCGAGCGACGCGGACACGGCACGGGACGGCACACTGGACGCGGCGCCGGACGGGGCACTGGACGCGGCGCCGGACACGACACGGGATGCCGCGCGAGATGCCGCACGGAATGTGACCCGCGACGCGGCGCCGGGCGGAACCGGCGCGATCGGATGCGTCCTGCTCGCCGCGCGCTCCCCGGCCGACCTGCGCAGGGCGGTGCCGCTGCGCGGCCTGCTGCCCACCGCGACCCGGGTGCGGATCGCCGTCGCCGACGTGCCGTCCTGGGCGGCGCAGCCACTGCCGGTCGCCGCGCCGGGCGCCTGCTGGCGGCACCTGACCGAGATGCGGGTGACCCGCCGGGGCCGTGGCTGGCACCTCGACGCCGCCTTCAGCGAGCCGGTGCCGGCCGGTGACGTCGTGGCCCACGTCGCGAACGGCCTGTTCGGCGGATGCGCGGCGACCACTCCCGTGGCGGGGCTGGAGGGCGGCGTCACGGCCGACTGGCGGCCCGGCGATCCCAACGTCACGCTGTCGCCGCCCGGCGGGCCGGTGCCGGACCGTCGCGACGCCCCCGGCTGCGACCTGCCGCTGCGTCAGGCGAACGGCTCCGTCGTCGCCGGCCCTGCGGTCACGGGCGCTGCGGCTACCAGCCCTGGGGTCACGGGCGCTGCGGTTATGAGCTCTGGGGTCACGAGCTCTGCGGCTACCAGCCCCGGGGTCACGAGCTCTGCGCCTGCCGCGACTGGGCTTACCGGATCCGTGCTCGCCGGGTCCGTGCTCGCCGGGTCCGTGCCCGCCGGGTCCGGGAGCACCGGTTCGGTGGCCGACGGCCTGCTGCCGCCGCTGGACGAGGCCGTGATCAACCCCATCGGATTCCGCCGCAATCCCGCGCAGGGCATCGCGGTGCTCGCGGTACGCCGGGAGGGGTTCGTCGTCGCCCTCGGCACCGACAAGCTCGTACGCCTCCCGGCCAGTGGGCGGGTCACGGACGTGGACATCGCCCGCCTGCGGGACGTACGCGGCGTCGAGGTGCCCGGCCCACAGGCGGCGGAGGGGCGGACCGGCGAGATCGCCCGCGTCGTGGCCGCCCTCTCGGCCGCCGGGATCCCGGTGCTCGCCGCGCCCGATCCCGCCCGCGACCGGGCGCTGGGCACCGCCCTCGCCACCGCGCTCGTGGCCGTGACCGGCGAGGCGCTCGCGTCCGACCTGCGCCGCGAGGAGCTGAGCATCCGGCTGCGCCGGGCCGCGCTGCGCGAGCACGGGGCCGCCGCCCGATGGAGGGGGCTGGCTCTGGCCGCCGGTCTGCCGGTGCCGCCGGACCCGAAGGTCTCGATCCTGCTGTGCACGCGACGTCCGGAGATGGTGCCGTTCGCGGTCGAGCAGATGGAGCGCCAGCGCGGCGTGAGCGCCGAGCTGATCGTGGGGCTGCACGGCTTCACGGCACGGGAGGCGGCGATCCCCCGCACGCGGCTGCCGCTCACCGTGATCGAGGCCCCCGCCACGACGCCGTTCGGGGAGGTGCTGAACCGGATGGCGGCGGTCGCCTCCGGGTCCTGCCTCGCCAAGGTGGACGACGACGACTGGTATGGCCCCGATCACCTCGCCGATCTCCTGCTCGCCCGCCGCTACAGCGGCGCCGACCTCGTCGGCTCGGCCGCGGAGTTCGTCTACCTGGAGCCGCTCGACGTGACGATCAGGCGGTGCATCGGCACCGAGCGGTTCGTGCCGCTGGTGGCCGGGGGCACGATGCTGGTCACCCGGGCGGCGTTCGAGGCGGCCGGCGGCTTCCGGCCCCTGGCGAGGACGGTGGACGGCCAGTTGCTCCAGGCGGTCGAGGCCGTCGGCGGCCGGATCTACCGCACCCACGGCCTCGGTTATGTGCTGCGCCGCCGCAGCGCGTACGGCCACACCTGGCGCCAGCCCGTGCAGTCGTTCCTCGCCTCCTTCCAGGAGCAGTGGCGTGGGCTGGTCTTCAACGAACTGATGGAGGACGGTGCCCGATGGCGGGCGGAGGTGACGAGGTGACGGGGGCTGCGCGCATCCCGCTCAACGACTACGGGGTGCTCGGAGAGCCACCCGCGCTGGGGAGCTGGACTCCCACGCTCACGGTGAGCGTGGTGATCCCCGCCTACCGCGCGGAGCGCACGCTGCCGCTGACGCTGGCCGGTCTGGCCCGGCAGACCTACCCGGCCCACCTCATGGAGGTCGTGGTGGTGGACGACGGCGAGCGGCCCATGGAGCCGACGTCCGAGTCGTCGGCCGGGCCGCTGCCGGAGCGGCTGCGGGTGGTCCGCCCGCGCGGCGGGGCGTGGGGCAGGGCGAGCGCCTGCGCGGCGGGGGCCGAGGCGGCCGAGGGCGAGGTGATCCTCTACCTGGACGCCGACCTCGTGCTGTTCCCCGAGCACGTCGAGGCCCAGATGCGCTGGCACCACCTGGCCGGCTATCTGGTCGTGCTCGGGCACCTGCGGTTCGTGCCCGGCCTCGACGAGGTCCCGGCGAGCGAGGTGCTCGCGGCCATCGAGGCGGGTGCGGTGCCCAAGCTCTTCTCCGAGGAGGACGCCACGCCGCAGTGGACCGAGCGGCGCTGGGACCAGACCGACGACCTGCGGGCGGCCGGGTTCGGCGCGTTCTCCGTCATGGTGGGGGCCACCGCGTCGCTGCCCGCCCGCCTGCTGCGCGCCGCCGGAGGGCTCGACGCCTCGCTCGTCCTCGGCGAGGACACCGAGCTCGGCTATCGGCTGGCCCAGGCGGGGGCCGTGTTCGTGCCCGACCGCGCCAGCCGGTGCTGGCACCTCGGCCGGTCCACCGTGATGCGCCGCGAGCCCGAGGTGAAGCGGCACAACTGGCCTCACCTCGCCGAGCGCGTCCCCACCTTCCGCTGGCTGCGCAGGCATCCCCACCGCACCTACCTCGTGCCGTACGTCGACGTCGTGGTCGAGGTGGGGGACGCGTCGTTCGAGGAGGTCAGGGCGACCGTCGACGCCGTGCTCGCCGGGCGGCTGCCCGACGTGCGGGTGACGGTCGTCGGGCCGTGGGGACGGCTCGGCGGAGGGCGGCGCGACCCGCTCGGCGACCCCTCGCTCGACCTGCGCCTGGTGCTCGCCTGCTATCAGGGCGAGCCGCGCGTGCGGTTCCGCGAGGCCGTGCCGGACGACTGCTTCCCCGTGCCGTTCCGCTTCCACTGCCCGCCCGGCTGGGTGCCGTCGCGCGGCACCATCGGGTCGGTGGTCAAGCACGCCGACCGGCAGCGGCTCGGGATCGTCTCGCTCGCGCTGGACGAGCGCGAGGACGGCCGTGTCGTGCACGCCCGGCTGGAGCGCACCGCCGCGATGAGCCGGGCCCGCCACTGCGCCGGGCCGGGGGACGACCTCGGCGACCTGGTCCACGAGATGTACGGCACGGTGTGGGACGCGGGCGACAAGTGGGGGTTCCTGCCCGCCGGGCTCGCCGCGACCACCGCCTCGCGGGTTCCCGGCACCGCCCCGGTGGACGTCACCGGCGACGCCGGCGCCGTGAGGGCGCCCCGGCGTTCCCGCCCCGGGGGCCGGTCCGGCGCCCGGCCGCTCCGCCGCACCGCCCGGCTGCTCCGCAGGCGCCTGCGCGCGCTCGTGAGCACCGCCTGAGCCGCTGTGTCTCCCGCTTCTCCGACCCTAAGGAGCGCCCGTGCCCCGCCTCAGCGTGATCATCCCGATCTACGACGTGGAACCGTACCTCGCCGGTTGCCTGGCCTCGGTCGCGGCGCAGACCTGGCAGGACATCGAGGTCGTCATGGTCGACGACGGCTCGCCCGACGGCAGCGCCGAGATCGCCGCCGGCTTCGCGGCGCGCGACGACAGGTTCCGGCTGATCCGCCAGGCCAACGCGGGGCTCGGGGCGGCGCGCAACACGGGCGTGCGGCACGCGACCGGGGAGCACCTGATGTTCCTCGACAGCGACGATCTGCTGCCGGCGCACGCCCTCGAATGCCTCCTGGCGTCCCTGGAGCGGACGGGATCGGACCTCGCCACGGGCAACGTGCTGCGCCTCGACGGGCGCGGCCCCCGCCAGTCGGCCCTGCACCGCTCCGTCTTCGCCGACGCCGCCGCGGCCACCCACATCACCCGGACGCACGCGCTGCTGCGCGACCGCCTGGTCACCAACAAGTTGTGGCGCCGCTCGTTCTGGGACGCCCACGGGTTCGCCTTCCCCGAAGGCGTGCTGTACGAGGATATCGCGGTGGCCCTGCGCGCCCACTTCCTGGCACGGGCCGTCGACGTGCTGCCCACGCCCGTCTACCTGTGGCGGCGGCGCGAGGACGGCGGCCGTTCCATCACCCAGGACAAGACGCGGGTGCCGCACCTGGAGGACCGGTTCGCGGCCGTCACCGAGGTCCGCCGCTTCCTGAGCGAGCACAACTTCACCGCGCACATCCACGCCTGGGACCACGCCGTGCTCGACGGCGACCTCACGAACTTCCTCGACGTGCTCGACCAGGCCACCCCGGCGTTCAGGGAGCGCTTCCTCGACCTCGCCTGCCTCTATCTGGAGGACGTGGCACCCCCCGTGCTCGACGGGCTGCCCGCGCTGCGGCGCGTGCAGTGGCACCTGGTGCGCCTGCGCCGCATGGACGACCTGCTGGACGTCCTGGCCTGGGACCGGGAGGTGCCGCCCGACCACAGGCTCGTCCGAAGGATGGGCGGCCACCACCTGAACGTGCCCCTCACCCGCTCCGCCGACCGGGAGATGCCCGCCGCCGTGACCAGGGCCAGGGACGAGCTCGTCCCGCGGCACCGCATCGACGCGGTCCGCTGGGAGGACGGCGCGCTCGTGGTGGAGGGACGCGCGGCCCCGTCCCACCTGCGCCCCACCCGGCGGGTCCACCAGCAGGTCTTCGCCACCCTCGTCCACGAGCGCACCGGGCGGCGCGTCCGGGTGCCCGCCTCGGTCACCAGGGCCCAGGTGTCCACGAAGTCGAAGGCACGCGACTGGGGTGGCTTCCGGCTCGTCATCGACCCCGCGGCGCTGGCCAGGCCGGGCCGGCTCGGACGGTGGCACGTCGAGCTGCGCGTGCTCCACCGGGGCGTCCTGCGACGTGGACGGCTGACCGATCCGGGCGCCGCCGCCTCGACCGTCGAGCAGGCGGGTTATCGCACCGTGGGGTCCGATCACTACGTCGCCCCGCTGCTCGGGGAGACCGGCGTCCTCGTGCTGCGGGCCGAGCGGGAGACCGCCCGGGTCGTCACGCGGGACGTGCGCGACGGCCGCCTGCGCCTGGTGGGCCACGTCGTCAACGACCTCGGCCCGAGCCCGGTGCTCCAGGTCACCCGGCGTCCCGGCGGCGTTCCCCGCACCTATCCCGTGCACGTCGACCGGCGTACGTTCGAGACCGCCGTCGACCTGCGGGACCTGCTGCCCGCGTGCCCGGCCCCGCGGATCGCCGTACCGGACGAGGTCGCCGCGCCCGAGGCGTGGTGGGAGATCGAGGTGCGGGCCGCCGACGGCACCGTGACGCCCGTGACCCTCGCCGAGGACGTGCCCACCGGCCGGTACGGCCTGGCCGGCCGGGAGATCGTCGTGACCCGCGACCGCACCGGCGGCCTGGTCTTGCGGGACCAGCCCGCCGCGGCCTACGCCGACCTCGCCGAATGGCTGCCCGCGCGTTGCGGGGGCGGCGGCGAGCTGCTCATCGAGGGCGGCCTCACCGTGCCCCACGAGATGTCGGCGCTGGTGGTGACCGCCCTCGACCACGGTGCACATTCCACTCCCCGGCGCGGGGAGTGGCTGCTGCCGATCGAGGGAGCGGGCACCCGCTTCCGGGCGCGGCTGACGCCCGAGCAGGTCGCCTCGCCCGCCGGGCGGCTGCCGCTGCCGCGCGGCCGGTATGCCCTGGCGATCCGGGCGCGCACCGCCGGGGGAGAGTGGACGGACCTGCCGCTGGAGTTCGACACCGACCTGCCGGCGGCGCACCAGACGGCCCGCCGTACGTTCGGGGTCGTCACGTCGGGCCCGGGGCGGGCCGTGCTGACCGTGAGCGGCGACCTGACCGCCGACGAGCGTGGCCGGAAGGCCCAGCGGGCGCTGCGCACGAGGACCTATCCCCAGATGCGGGAAAGGCCGCTGCGGGACGCCGTCCTGTTCGACGGCGGCGCGGGCACCCGCTTCGGCGGCAGCCCGAGGGCGGTCTGCGAGGAGCTGCGCCGCCGGGGCGCCGACCTGCCGCTGCTGTGGAACGTGCGGGACGGCCAGGTCGCCCTGCCCGGTGACGTCGAATCGGTGCGCACGCTCGGACGGGAGCACTACGAGGCCCTCGCCCGGTGCCGCTACGTCGTCACCGACGCGCCGCTGCCGCCGTGGTTCGAGCGCAGGCCCGGCCAGGTGGTCGTACAGACCTGGCAGCAGCCCGCGTGCACGCCGAAGGAGCCCTCCGGCCGTTCCGGGGCGGGTCAGTGGACCCATCTCGTCTCCGCGGGGCCGTGGTGGACGCCGCTGCTGCGGCGGACGTTCGACTATGAGGGTGAGGTGCTGGAGACCGGCGTGCCCGGCGACGACCTGCTGACCGGCCCCGGCGCGTGGGAGCGCGCCGCCGACGTGCGCCGCCGCCTCGGCCTGCCGGCGCACGTCCGTGTCCTGCTGTACGTCGCGGGGGAGCACGACACGCTCGACGCCGGGCGTCTTGCGGCCCGGCTCCCGGAGGGCCACGTCCTGCTGGTCCGCCAGTCCCCTTCCGGAAGCACCCGCCCGGCGGCCGTCGGCTTCGCGTCGGCATCCACGGGCCTCGCGAGGCACGGCGGCGCGGTGCCGGGGTGCGGCGGACCGGGAACGGACGGCGCCCGCCTGTGGGACGTCGGCGGCCACCCGGACCCGCACGAGCTGTATCTCGCCGCCGACGTCCTGATCGCCGGGGACGCGGCGGCGGTGGTCGACTTCGCCGTGACCCGACGCCCGGTGCTCCTGCACGCCGGCCGGCCGCGGGACCTGTGGTTCCTCCCCGAGGCGCCGGGGCCGGTGCTGCGGCACGAGGGGGCGGTGCTCGACGCGCTCGCGCACCTGGACGAGGTCACGGACAAACACCGGGACGCGTACACCGCGTTCCTGGCCCGCTATCGCCCGATGGCCGACGGGCAGGCCGCCCGCCGCGTCGTGGACGCGCTGTTCGGCTGAACGCCCCACCGCCTTCGAACCGGAATGCGTCGGCCGTCCCGGCTCGTCCTCGCCCACGCGCCGTAAAGCGATCAGGGCTCGCTCGGGTCAAGAGCTGACCAAGCGAGCGTAAGGCCATGGGGATGGGCCGGTGGCGCGAGGCCGCCCATCGGCATTCTGACGGCGTGACGGTGCCTGTCAGGCTCTCGGTGGTCGTCCCCCTGCACGGCGGGGAGGAACACGCCGAGGAGTGCCTCGAATCCCTGCGCGACCAGACCCTGGACGACCTGGAGGTGATCCTCGTCGGCCGCCCGCGGGGCCTTCGCCCGCCCGACCACAGGTTCACGCTCCTCACGCTCGGCGACGGCGGCGACGACCCCGGCACGGCGCGCAACGCGGGCGCGAGCTGTGCCACCGGGCGCTACCTCGCCTTCGCCGACCCCGGCTCGGTCGTCCCCGCCGACGCCTACCGCGCGCTGGTCGGCGCACTCGACCACACCGGCTCCGACCTCGCCTGCGGCCGGATCCGCACCTGGACGCCGAAAGACCCGGGCCGGTCGTCGGGCCCTGCGCCGAAGCCCAGGCTGCGCACGCACATCACCCGGCACCAGAAGCTGCTGGACGATCCGCGGGCGGGGGGCACGGTGTTCCGCCGGGAGTTCTGGAACCGGCACGAGTTCGCCTTCCCCGTGGGTCTGGGCGAGGACTTCCCCGTGACGATTCCCGCGCACGTGCTGTCCACCTCGGCCGACGTGCTCGGCGACGTGGTCTGCCTCACGCGCGGGTCCCGGCCGCCGGCCGACCCGCTGCGCCGTCTGGAGGCGATGCTGGAGGTGTCGGACCTGCTCGCACGGCACGCGCCGCAGCTCCGCGCGGCCTACGACCTGCGCCTGGCGGAGGGGCCCGACCTCGACGCCGTGCTGGAGGCCGTACGCGACCACGTGCCTGACGGCCTCGCCGAGGTGCTGGGCCGCCTGGGCCGCCTGGACCCCGGCGCGGTGGAACGGCTGCCGGTCCTGAGAAGGCTCCAGATCCACTTCGCCGCGCACGGCATGACCGGCGAGCTGGCGGAGCTGCGGACGTTCGCCGCGTCGGAGATCAGGCACCGGGGCGTGCTCCGGCGGGGGCTGCGGCCCCGCCGCTGGTATCTCGACTACCCCTTCCGCCGTGACCCCCGGCTCCCGCGCTCGCTGTTCGACGCCACCCGCGACCTGCGGCTTGTCGCCTGCGTCGACGACGTACGCCACGCGGACGGCAGGCTCGCCCTGACCGGCCACGCGCACATCGCCCACCTGGACAGCCGGCGCAGCCGGATCGAGCTGTGGCTCCAGCGCGGGGAGGAACGGATCACCCTGCCGGTGCACCGGACCCGCAGGCCCGACGTGACCGCGGACTCCCGCCAGTCGGTCGCCTGCCACGACGACGCCGGCTTCGAGACCGTGGTCGCCCTCGACACCCTGCCCGCCGGCCGGTGGGCGCTGCACGCGCGGGTCCACGCGCGGGGTGTGACCCGGACGGGCCGGGCGATCGGGGCACCGAGTGAGCGGGTCTTCGACGCCGGGAACGTGCGCGTCTCCCTCACCCGCGACCGCGGGCTCATGCTCGGCCCCCGCACCACCGGCGACCCGGCTCCCGACCCGGGCGGCCTCGTGAGCGCGGTCCGGTGGACGGAGGCAGGCGAGCTGCTCCTGGAGTGGACGGGCCGGTGCCCGGCGGACCGGATCGTGCTGGAGTGCGGCGCCGAACGGCACTCCTGGCCGGTACGCCGAGACGAGGCGACGTGGACGGCCGTCATCGGCAGGACGGCCGAGGGACTTCCGCTCCGCAGCGGCACCTGGCGGGTGGTCGCCCTGTCGCCGGCGGGCGGGGAGGAGCGCGTGCGCCTCAGCCCGGCGCTGATCGCCGACCCGCCGAGACCGCGTGTCACCGGGTTCCACGAGATCGCGGTCCGCACCTCGCGCGACGGCGACCTCAGCCTCGCCGTACGCCCGGCGCTCGGCCCGCACGAGCGCGGGCCGTACGCGACGCGCAGGCGGCGGGCGGCGGCGCCGCGACGCACGGCCCTGCGGAACGCGGCGGTGTTCGACAGCTATGGCGGCGGGCAGTATTCGTGCAATCCCCGGGCCGTCTCCGAGGAGCTGGCGCGCCGCCACCCGGACGTGGAGATCGTCTGGGTCACCAGGGACGGACAGTTCGCGGTCCCCCCGGGCGTGCGGCTGGTCCTGTACGGCTCGCGCGAGCACGAGGAGGCGCTGCGCACCAGCCGCTTCGTCGTGGCCAACCGGCGCACCCAGCCGGGGTGGTATCGCAAGCCGCGCGGGCAGACGGTCGTGCAGACCTGGCACGGCACGCCGCTCAAGCGCCTGGGCCTCGATCTCGACGGCATGCCGTACGCGCAGCGGGTGCCGCGTGACGAGCTGGCGCGGCAGGTGGCGACCTGGGACCTGCTGCTGTCGCCGAGCCCGTTCGCCACCGGCGCGCTGCGCGGCGCGTTCGGCTACGCGGGGGAGATCCTGGAGTCCGGCTACCCGCGCAACGACGCGCTCTTCGATCCCGCACGCGCCCGCGCGGCGCGGCGGCGGCTGGGCCTGCCGGACGGCCGGCGGGTCATCCTCTACGCGCCGACGTGGCGGGACGACGACACCACCGGCCGGCTCGCGCTCGACCCGGTCAGGGCGGCCGGGGCGCTGGGCGACGACGACGTGCTGCTCGTGCGGGCCCACTATCTGATGGCGCGGGACATGACGATCCCGGACGGCGACCGCGTCCGCGATGTCTCCAGATTTCCGGACATGGCGGATCTCTTGGCCGCAGCGGACGTCCTGGTCACCGACTACTCGTCGGCGATGTTCGACTTCGCGTGCACCGGCAGGCCCATGGTGTTCTTCGCCCACGACCTGGAGCGCTACCGCGACGAGGTGCGCGGCTTCTACTTCGACTTCGAGGCAGAGGCCCCCGGGCCGGTGCTCAGAACCGGCGACGACGTGCTCGACGTGCTGCGGCACGGCGATCTGGGGCGGTTCGCGGCGCGCTACGAGCGGTTCGCCCGCACCTACTGCCCCTGGGACGACGGGCACGCCTCGGCGCGCGTGGTCGCGCGCCTGCGGCCATGATCCGCGCCACCCGGCAGGCCGCCGCACAGGCCGCCGCCGGTCGCACGTCCCGGCAGGCCGCCCCCCGTCCGCCTCGCCGTACGGCCGGCGCGTCACGCCGCGCCGTGCCCGCCGCTCCCGTGAGGCGCCCCGCCGGGGAACCCGAACGGCCTGCCCGGTCCGCCGCCGTGATCGTCGTCCCCGCCGTGCTCGCGCTCGTCGTCGGGCTCTGGGACCTCGGCGGGCCGCCGCTGTGGCGGGACGAGGCGGCCACCGTCAGCGCGGCCGGCCGCACCCTTCCCCAGCTCGTGCACATGCTGCAGTCGGTCGACGTGGTGCACGGCCTCTACTACGCGCTGATGCACGTCGTCGCGGGGCTGTCCGGCACGGCCGGGGTGGCGCTGCGGTTGCCGTCCGTCGTCGCGGGCGCGCTGGCCGCCGCCGGGACCGGCGCGATCGGCCGCGCGCTCGGCGTCCCCCGGGCGGGCCTGTACGGCGGCGCGCTGCTGGCCCTCATGCCCATCTTCTCCAGGTATGTCCAGGAGGCTCGTCCGTACGCGCTGACGGCGGCGGCGGCCGTCGGCGCGACCCTGCTGTTGCTGCGCCTGATGCGGTCGCCCACGTCGGCGGTCCTGGCGGCGTACGCGACGGCGCTGACCGTGCTGGCCTACCTCAACCTGTTCGCGTTCCTCCTGGCCGGGGCGCACGGCCTCGCCGTGGTCCTGTCGAGGGGACCGGTGCTCCGGTGGGCGTGCGCGGCGGCCCCGGCGCTGGCGGCCGTGGCGCCGCTGGCCTGGCTCGGCTCACGGCAGAGCGCGCAGGTGGGGTGGATTCCCCGGCCGGAGGCGGCCGACGTCGCTACGCTCGCCGTCCGGCTGTCGGGCGACCTCGGCGGGGCGACCGGACCCGGAGTGGCCCCCCTGACCTGGGCGCTGGTGCTCTTCGGCCTCGTGTACGCCGCGGTCGCGGGCGTCCGCCGGGCGCGCAGCGCGCGGGAACTCCCGGAGACCGCCGTGGGACGGTTGGAAGAGCCGCGGGCCGCTGCGGCCTGCTCCGGTCAGGCGGCGCTCGTGCGGCTGACGCTGCCGTGGCTGCTCGTGCCCGCGCTGGTGCTGCTCGCGGCCTCGTGGGCGATCCATCCCGTGTACGTGTTCCGCTACGTCTTCCACTGCGTCCCGGCGGCGGCGCTGCTCGCCGGGGCGGGCCTCGCCGCGCTGCCTCCCGGTCTCGGCGCGGCCATGCTGACCGCCTGGCTCGGCCTGTCGGTTCCCGGGCATTTCGCCACGCGAGGGCCCGACGGCAGGCAGGACGATCCGCGGCCGGTCATGGCGATGCTCGCGGCCGAGGCGAAGCCGGGTGACGGGGTGCTGTTCGTCCCCGCCAAGGTCAGGAAGTACGAAGCGGTCTATCCGTCGGTCTTCGGCAGGTTGCGTGACGTGGCGCTGGCCCGGTCACCCGAGCGGGACGGCAGCTTCTCCGGCCGCAATGTGGGCCCCCGGGTGCTCGCCGCCCGGCTCGACGGGCTGCGTACGCTCTGGGTCGTCGGCCAGACGGGCAAGCACGCGATGCCCGCCCGCAGGCGCGCCCTGGTCGAGCGTTCGTTCGCCCCGGCCGGCCGCTGGACCTTCCGGGGCATGTTCGTGGACAGGTACGACAGGTATGACCCGCGGCCCGCTCACCGCTCGAACGGCGCCGGGGTGGGGAAGTAGGCCTCAAGGAACCGGCCCAGCAGCGCGTCCTGCTCGGCCGTCGTGGGGGCGGTGTCGTTGAGGCAGAACACGTCGTGCCTGCGCCGGGCCAGCATGCGGCGCAGCTTGGCCGGCGTCTTCGGCAGCGACAGGTCCACGTAGGTGTAGTCGACCGTGCCGGGCACCGCCCGCCCGCTCAGGTAGCCGTAGTAGTGCGCCAGCGAGGACACCACCGAGATGTCACGCGACGTGCGGAACCTGCTGCGCGCGGTCGCCGTGAACTCCGCCGCGAACCGCCCCTCCAGCTCGTACATGACCGACCTGCGCAGCGCGTAGGGCACGTGCTTGAGCTTCTGCGTGATCGTGCGGCCGGTCAGGTTCTCCAGGATGCGCCGGTTGTTCATGCCGGCGGCGTGCACCGGCGACTCCTCGGTCTCCGGCACGCCGAACGGCACGTGAACGGTGCTGGGGAAGAAACGAGTGATCCCGTTGCCCTCGAAGAACGTGCGGGGCGGCAGCGGCCGGCCTAGGAAGAAGTCGTCGTTGAAATAGAGGAAGTGCTCGCTGAGCCCGTCGATGTGATGCAGCTGCGTCTCGATGGCGTGCGAGTTGAACACCGGCAGCACCGACGGGTCGGTGAAGATTTCCTTGTGGTCGACCACCGCGATCATCGGGTGGGTGGTGTCGAGCCACGGCGGCGTCTGCCCGTCGGTGACGATCCAGATCCGGTTGATCCAGGGGGCGTACATCAGCAGGGAGCGCAGCGAATAACGCAGCTCGTCCCTGCTGGTGAACCTGGCCTCCGTGGTCGCCATCTCGCTCGGCGGGGCGCCGGTGCGCAGCGCCTCGGCGCGCTCGGCCTGGTGGCGGCGCGCCCGCCAGGCCGGATCGGCGCCGTCCACCCACGTGTAGACGGCGTCGATCGGGAAGTCGATGTCGTCGAGCAGCCGCCGGACGAACTCGGGCCGGGTGCGGTAGGCGCGGGCCCTGCGGGCGGCGCACGCCAGCGGGGTGAACAGCTCCTCGCCGCCGTCCACGGCGGGGCCGTCGACGGGGACGCGGTCGCAGGCGGGGTTCGGCCTCGGTGCGACCAGCTCGTCGCCCTCCCGGGCCCAGAACTCCAGGTCGCACCCGTGCTCCGGACCGAGCGTCAGTGTGCGCGAGGGGCTGGCGAAATACATGGCCAGCCGCACGACCTTGGCGTCGCCGAGCAGCGCCGCCGCGCGCCGCACCGGGCGCATCCGGCCCGCGTCCGCCTGGCGCGCCCGCTGCCTGCCGTACGGCTGCCGCGACGCGAACAGCGGATGACTGCCGGCCGCGAGCGCGGCGAGGGCGCGGGTGCGGTCGTCCTCGGGCACGGCGATCACCGGAGGCCGGTTGGGCTGCGGGCGCACACAGAAGTACGGCACCGCCGCCTCGCCCAGCAGGGCGCACACCACGTCCAGCGTCTCGCGCTGGGCCTGGAGCGGACCCGCGTCCGCCCGGATGAGAGCGGCGCGCGGCGCGGGCTCCCACGACGGCAGCCGCCCCTGCAGCCGCCGGTACAACGTGACAACGGGCATGGTCTCCCCCTCGACCACGGACTGTAACCGATTGGCGACCGGAATGGCGGTTGGTTTACCCAGATGGGGGAGACGGTCAAGAAGCGGCAATGAGATGCCCTGCCTGTTACCGAAGAGCAGGCCAACGGCTACCCGTTGTAGTCATTCTTGCCTGCATGGGAGGCTTCACGCTGGACGACATACTCGCGACGCGCAAGCCGAGAGACTCGTGGTGGACCGTCTTCATGGTCGATCCGCTCGCCTGCCGGCTCGCGCTGCTCGTGGCCAATCACACCTCGATCACGCCGAACGCACTGACACGACTGTCCATGCTGATCGGCTTCGCTTCGGCGGCGGCCTTCACGGAGGGCATGCTCGTCGCCGGTGCGGTGCTGTTCTATCTGAGCTTCACGGTCGACTGCATGGACGGCAAGATCGCCAGGCTCAAGGGCACGGGGACGCCCTTCGGCCTGTGGCTCGACTACGTCGGCGACCGGGTGCGGGTGGTCTGCTGCGCCTTCGGGTGGGGATTCGGGGAGTACACCCGCACGGGCGACACCGACGTGGTGCTCGCCGCCGTCGGCGTCGTGGTGCTCGACCTGTTCCGCTACATCAACGGCCCGCAGCTCAAGCGGGTCAAGGACGCCACCCGCGCGCTGCTGGAGACACGGCTGGAGGGTCAGTACGTCCTCGCCGAGAGCGTCCTGCGCTCCCGGCCGCGAAGCGAGCTGGAGCAGGCCGCCGCGGAGTTCGAGCAGACCGCCGAGGACACCGGCGCCACGGTGGTCGACCTGCAGAAGGCGTTCCACGCGCGCTTCCCCTGGTATGACCGCTTCCGCGTCTTCCTGGTGCGGCACCGCGTGCGCACCCACGTCGTGAGCGGCATCGAGTTCCACGCCGCGGTCTTCGTCGTGGCCCCGCTGTTCGGAGCCGCGGCCCTGGTGCCGGTCGCGGCCGTGGCCGGCACGCTGCTGCTGACGTTCGAGATGTTCCTGGTCTACCGCGTCTGGCTGGCGTCCCGCCAGGTGCCCCGCACCGCCGCCGAGAGAGAGAAGATCCTCGTCTGACCGGCCTTCTCGGCCTGATGATCCACTACTTGTACGGCGTGACGCCGCCCGCGTCACGAGCCGCGCCCGGGGGGCGGGCGGCGGCGTGACGTCCGGAAATTTCACCACGGGGGATAGAACTCATGCATTCGGACAGACCTGTCTTCGTCGTCGGCTGCCCGCGCTCCGGCACCACCATGCTGCAGCTCATGCTGCACTCGCACCCGCGCATCGCGGTCCCGCCCGAGACGCGGTTCCTCGTCCCGGCCTACTTCTCCCGCAGGGCGTACGGCGACATGCGGCTGGCCGACAACAGGCGCAGGCTGGCGACCTGGATCGCCGAGGGCCGCACCACCAAGTTCCACGAGCTCGGGCTGAGCCGCCCCGAGTTCGTCCAGGCGGCCATGCTCGGCCCGGGCAGCTTCGGCTCGGTCATCGGCATGGTCTTCAAGTGCTACGCCGAGCGCTTCGGCAAGCCGCGCTGGGGCGACAAGCGGCCCAGCTACTACCGGCACGTCGAGATGCTGATGC
This sequence comes from Microbispora hainanensis, assembly GCF_036186745.1. NCBI lineage: Bacteria > Bacillati > Actinomycetota > Actinomycetes > Streptosporangiales > Streptosporangiaceae > Microbispora > Microbispora hainanensis. The sequence continues at coordinate 3,454,622 of NZ_CP108086.1, forward strand.
GGATGTTCCCCGACGCGCAGTTCGTCCACCTCGTCAGGGACGGCCGCGACTGCGTGGCCTCGCTCAAGCAGATGCCCTGGTACAAGGCCGACGCCGTGCACGCGATGGCCAACTGGGCCGAGGCGATCGACTTCGGCCGCCGGCACGCGCGCAAGCTGCCCGCCGACAGCTTCTACGAGCTGCGCTACGAGGACCTCACCGCCGACCCGGAGACCGAGCTGAAGAAGCTGTGCGTGTACCTCGGCGAGGACTACGACCCGGCGATGTGCGAGCCGCGCCACGTGGCCGAGCTCGCCGTGCCCAAGCACAAGGTGTGGCACAGCAACACGCACGAGGAGGTGACCACCGCCCACTCGGGCAAGTGGGCCTCCCGGCTGGAGCCCTGGGAGATCTCGCTGTGCGAGGAGGTGCTCGCCGATCGGCTCACGGCGTACGGCTACGAGCTGAGCGGCGCGCGCAAGGCCGACCGCGAGCACGTCGCGGCGTTCAAGGCGGCGGCGGCCAAGCGCCGCGCGGCGCGCCTGCGCAAGTACAACCGCGACCGGCTCACCCGGCTGCGCGAGCCCGGTCCGATCGCCGCGCTGCTGACGGAGGGCCAGCGGCAGCTCGCGGGTCTGCCCCAGCAGCGCTCCTACGAACTGCTCCCCCGCTGACGACCCCTCTCGACGATCTCAACCGCCCGGCGGGGGGCCGACCGGCGCACGACGAGGCGTGTGCGTCGCTCGGCCTCCCGCCAGATGCCGAGGGGCCCGCCGGGTTCGTGACGTCAGGTCGCCCTGCGGCGGGGGAGCGGCAGGCGCGACCGGGTGAACGCGGCGCCGCCGAGTGCGGCCAGCAGGGGGAGCCCCACGACGAGCAGGCCGATGAGCGCCCAGGGGATCGCGATCGTCGGCGCCTCCGCGGGCACGATCGTCGTCACCCCGTCGGGGCGCAGAACCATGGTCGGGTGGGGGATGGGCCGCGAGGCCGCGGCGACGCCCGGGGCGAGGCCGGCGAGCACGCCCGTGACCGAGCCCAGCAGCGCGATCACCAGCGCCTGCCCGGCGACGACGGCCCGCTTCACGCGCGGCGCCGCCCCCACGGCCGACATGGTCTCCAGGTCGGGGCGCGCTTCGACGGCGGCCAGCATGGTCGCGACCGACGTCATCCCCAGCACGAGCACGGCCGCGATGATGCCCAGCACGACCAGGAGAAGCGTGTCGCCGGGCGTCTCCAGAGTCTCGAGCCGCACGGCGGCCTTGCCGGTGATCCGTTCCACCTTCGCGGCGATCCGGTCGGCCGTCGCCCGCGGAGTGCGGAAGTCCGCGGGGTCCACCACGAGCATGCAGGTGACCGCGGCATACCCGTTCTTCGCCGCCGCCTCGGGTGAGACGACCACGCGGGCCCAGCCCTGCCCGGTGGGCCGCACGCCGACGGCGGGCAGGGTGAGCGCCAGAGGCTCCCCTCCGGTCGCGGGTGTCAGCCCGATGCGCACCTCGCCCTGACGGATCACATCGGGGTTGAGCACGACCGGCTTCCCCTCGCGGAGCGCCGCCACCGCGGCGGGGTCGTCGCGCCGCAGCACGTAGCGGAGCAGGTCCTCGCCGCCCACCAGGAATCCGCCGGACCCGGTCGCGTCGAGCAGTTCCACCCGGTTGGTCCCCGAGGCGTCGTCCGGCACGAAGGCGAACAGCGGGGTGCCGGAGCGGGTCGCGAGCATCCGCGCCTCGATCAGCGGCACGCGGGCGGGCAGTTCCTCGCGCACGGCGGAGCGCACCCGGTCCCAGAGCTCGGGAGTGAGGTCCGGCCCGGTCACCTGGAGAGCCCCGGCCGGAGCCTGTGCGTAGTCCAGCACCGATCTCTGCCCGGCCACGCTGTGCCCGGCCACTCCCACCGCCACGAGCGCCACGACCGCGGTCATCACCGCCGCGACGGCGGGCGCCGTACGGCCCCTGTTGCGTACGGCGTCCCGGGCGGCGAACCGGAGCGGCAGGGGAAGCCGGGCGGCGAGCCGGGCCGTCGCCGCGAGGAGCACCGGCACCAGGGCGACCAGGCCGAGCTGGGTGACCAGGGCCGAGGTCGCGGTCCAGGCGATGTCGTGGCCCGCGCTCGCGATCGTCGCCGCCGTGCCCGCGACGACGAGCACGGCTCCCAGCAGCGGGCGGCCCGCCCGCTCTCGGCTCCGCTCGCGCCGGCCCGACAGCACGGCGACGGGGTCCGTACGGCTCGCCGCGACGGCCGGGGCGAGCGCGGCCAGCAGTCCCGCGACGACGCCTAGCACGGCGGTCGTCGCGACCTCGGCCCAGGGGACGCGGAACGGGCCGAGCAGGACCCCGGCCCACCACTCCAGCAGCGGCGTCGCGAGCCGGGACGCGACGACGCCCAGCGCCGCGCCGAGTGCGGAGGCGACCACGCCGAACAGCAGGCCGTCGGCGAGCGCGATCGTCCGCAGGTGTGCGGGGGAGCCGCCCTGGACGGCGACCAGCGCGAACTCGCGCGACCTGCGCAGCCGTCCGACGGCGAAGGCCGGCCCTGCCAGCAAGACGACCTCCAGCAGCATGATCGCGACCCACGGCACGGCCCGCACGGGGTCGGACACGCGCGAGGGCGGCTCGTCCGCCGTGAGCCGGTCGGTGACGGCCCGGCTGACGACCACGAGGCCCTGCGCGTTCAGCCGCCGCACGTCCGCCCACGTCACCGGCCGTGGAGAGTCCACGAGCCAGGCACGTGACATCAGCTCGGGGTCGGCCGGCCCGAAGGCGTCGTCCGGCAGGCTGCCGGGGAAGGTCGCGAGCGTGGGCCCGATTCCCGCCAGGGCGAACAGGGCCACGCCGACGACCCGCACCGGGCGGCGTTCGTCGCCGACGAGGAGCGTCACTCCCGGAGCCACCGCCCGCGCGTCGTCCCTCTTCAGCCGGTCGGCGGACACCACCGCCTCGCCGGGGGCAGCGGGCAGCCTGCCCTCGGTCAGCCGGAAGGTGCCCCGGGACATCGGATCGCGGAGATCGACCTGACGGATCTCTCCCGTCTCGTACCCCTGCGGGGTCAGGTAGCGGAACGTCCCCCGCGCCACCGGGACGACCCGGCTGCCGGGCGGGAGCAGCACCGTGACCTCGGCCTGTGTGAACGGCACGTCGCCGGGCTGTGGGGAGACGCCGTTGCCCTGTGCGTCCCGGGTGTTGCCCCATGCGTCCTGGGTGAGGCCCGCCCACCCGTGGGCGCCGGTCACCACCGCGTCGGCCTGCCCGATCGGGTAGTGCTCGCGGTCGCTTCCCGCCGCGGGGAAGAGCGCGGTCAGCGCGAGGACGGCGAGGGCGACCGGAAGCCCGATCATCGCGAGGATCAGCGCGCTGCGCCGTTTCGACCGCAGGGCGTTGCGGCGGGAGATCCGCAACGCCGCTCTCACCCCGCTCGCATGGATCGGGCTCATCGGGCGGTCTCCATCCCCGCGGCGGACGATTCGACGACCTGCCCGTCCTTGAGGAAGACGACGCGGTCGGCCCAGGCCGCATAACGGGGCTCGTGGGTGACCAGCAGCACGGCGGCCCCCGCGTCGGCCCGCTGCCGGAGCACCTGGATGATCTCGTCGCCGCCGCGGGTGTCGAGTGCGCCGGTCGGCTCGTCCGCCAGCAGCAGCCTCCGCCGGCCGACGAGGGCCCGGGCGATGGCGGCCCGCTGGCGCTGGCCGCCCGACAGGTCGTCGGGGAACCGGTCGCCGAGGTCCCCGAGGCCGACCTCCTCCAGCACCGCCGTCGCCTCCGCCCTGGCCTTCGCCGTACGGACGCCGTCCAGCTCGCGCGGGAGCGCGACGTTCTCGGCGACGGTCAGCGACGGGATGAGGTTGAGATCCTGGAAGACATATCCGGCGCTCCTGCGGCGCAGCTCCGCCAGGTGTTTCGGGGACAGATCCCGCAGCTCCCGGCCTTCGAGGACGACGGATCCCTCCGTCGGCCGGTCGAGCCCGCCCGCGAGGTTGAGCAGGGTGGACTTGCCGGACCCGGACGGGCCCATCACCGCGACCAGTTCCCCGGCGGCGACGTCCAGGCTGACGCCCCGCAGCGCGTGGACGGCACCCGTCCCCTCGCCGTGGACGCGTACGACGCCGGTCATGCGCACGACCGGCTCGCCGTCCGGCGCGGGCAACCGGTCCGGAGGTCGGGTTTCGGTCACGGGTTCTCCTCGGAGGGACGGGCGAGGACGGCCTCGCAGTGGTCGAGCCAGCGCTGCTCGGCCTCGGCATGGAAGATCATCGAGTCGATGACCAGACGCTGGGCGGCCTCGGTGGACGCGTCGAGGGTCCGCAGGGCGCGGGTGAGCTCCTGCAGGCTCCGCATGGTCGCTGAGCGCTGCGCCCGGATGACCGCCGCGACGTCCACGCCGGGGGTGGTGACCGCCATCGCGAGCTTGATGACGAGCTCGTCACGGGGCCGGTCGGCCCGGGAGACGGGTTTGGCGAACCACCGGTCGAGCTCGTCACGGCCTTCGGGGGTGATGGCGTAGCGGACCCGGCCCTGCTCGTCCTGGCCGCCCTGGTCGTCGCGGGACACCAGGCCGTCGCGTTCGAGGCGGGACAGCGTCGTGTAGACCTGCCCGATGTTCAGGGGCCAGGTCGTCGCCGTGGACGCCTCGAACTCGGCCCTGAGCTGGTAGCCGTAGCGCGGTCCCCGGCTCAGCAGGGCGAGCAGGCCGTGTCGTACTGACATGGATACTCAGTATGCATACTGAGTATGCCCTTGGCTACTCCGAGCCCCTCGGGGGCGCGTCCCTCACGCACCCCTGACGGGCGGGTTGAACCGGGAAAACTCCTCGAACGCCCAGCGCAGCGGGCTCGCGCCGCTGACCTGGAGCACCCGTTCGACGTCGAACTCCACGAGCCGCTGGGCGCCCGGCACCTCGTGCGGGTCCCAGTCGACCCGCGCCTTGCCGGTCAGGTGCAGCGCGTCGCCGGTGGCCCAGTCGAGGAAGAGCAGTCCGGCGGCGGGGTTCAGCTCCAGGTTGCCGAGGGTCATGTACATGAGGTTGCCCGCGTAGTCGGGCCAGACGAGCCGCCGGGCGTCCACCACCTCGACGAACCCGGGGTTGCCGCCCCGGTGCGAGACGTCCGAGCCGAGCCCGGGCGCGTGCGTCGCGACGAAGAAGGTGTCGGCGGCGCCGATCCACTTCTGCTGGGCCTCCGTCAGGCGGTCTCCGGACCACGACGTCCGCTCGCCGGGCTCCAGGTCATCGATGATCGTCCGCTTCTGCAGATATTTGGGGCAGTTCGAATACACCTGCTCGGTCCGTACGACCAGGCGCTCGCCGTCCCGCCGGGCCCGGCCGTTGACCCGCATCCGGCGCCGGGACCAGGGCTCGATGCCCAGCATGCCGATGTCGTGCTCCTCGTCGAACACGCCCGCGAGCGGCGCGCCGGGCACCGCGTCCACGACGATCGTGCGGTCGCCGGCCGCGGCGGCGAAGCCCGCCCGGCCGGCGAGCGGCGCGGCCCACACCCGGCGCTCGTGGTCCTCCGCGCCGATCACGATCATGCGCTGCGACTCCAGGAACCGCGCGGCGGCCTCCGGTATCTCGGCGCGTACGCGGGCCGATCCGTGCCCCTCCAGCCGGACGCCCGTACGGCGCTGGACCGCGATCTCTCCCGGGTGCCGCATCTCTAGAAGAAACCGCAGGTCGGAACGTCGGACCGGGGAGCGGGGCGGTCGTCGGCGCCGCTCGGCGCGTAGATCTCCAGCCGGATCCCGTCCGGGTCCTCGAAGAACAGGCCACCCGAGGGGCCGCCCTCGCGGTGGGGGACGATGCCGCCGTGGTGGATCGTCGCCCCGGTCTCCCGGACGACGGCCTCCGCCCTGCGTACGGCCTCGATGTCCGGCACCTGGAACGACAGGTGGTGCAGCCCCGGCAGGCCGGCGGCGAACGCGCCCTCGCTCTGCTGCCACAGCGTCAGCACCAGCGTGCCGTCCTGGGCGAGGAAGGCGTAGCGGTGCGCCTCGTCGGCCGACTCCGCGGCGAGGTCGAAGCCGAAGACCTTCCGATAGAAGCCGACCGACCTGTCGAGGTCGGAGACGTTCAGCCCGACGTGTCCCGTGGTGAAGCTCATGACCGCTCCTTCGTCCACAAATTCTAACGGGCTATTCCGTTAGAAGATGACGGCAGACTAACGGAAATCGACGTCAAAGTCCATTAGGAGAAGGGTTGCTTCCGGAGCGCGGATTGGCAGGGCGCGGGCGCGGCGATGGAGAACGGGCAGGGAGAACGGGCAGGGAGAACGGGCCCGGTGAGAGCGGGTCCGGTGAGAGCGGGTCCGGTGAGAGCGGGTCCGGTGAGAGCGGGTCCGGTGAGAGCGGGTCCGGTGAGAGCGGGTCCGGTGAGAGCGGGTCCGGTGAGTGGGCCCGGTGAGAGCGGGTGGCGGTCCGAGTTGGGAGGGCGGAGGCCCGGGGGTTCAGGCGTTCTTGTGCTGCCGGTAGTGACGGGCCGCGCGGGCGCGGTTTCCGCAGGCCACGGAGCACCACTCCTGGCGCGGGTGCTCCCTGACGAAATACAGCACGCACCGGGGCGCCGGGCAGGCGCGCAGGTGCTCCCGCTGCGGCCCGCCCAGCAGCTCGACGGCGGCGGACGCGAGGGCCGCCCGAAGGCGTACGGAGTCGGCGGCGGTCCGCGCGGGCAGGGTCCGGGCGCGGGGCGCCTCGCCCGGCGGCCATTCGAGCCGGGGGGCGACGGGCACCGCCGCCGCGGTGGCGTTCACGAGATCGAGGGAGGGCTCGAAGGCCGGCAGCCGGGCCGCGTCCGCGCCGCTCGCCGGCCCGGGGGCCACGGCCCGGGCGAACAGCGCGCGGATCGCCTGCCGCAGCGCCACGACCTCGTCGCGCATCTCGGCCGTGGCGACGAACGTGGCGGGGTCGATGCCGAGCTCGGACGCGTGGTCGCCGACCCAGGCGGCAAGGCCGCCGACGTCCTCCAGCGCGTCCACGAGTCCTGACCGGTTCGCCCGGACGGTGCTCACGAATTCCAGGACCAGCAGAGAGGACACCGGTTCAGTCTAACGTGACCGGCCGAGTGAATCCGTGAGACTGGAGGCCGGTCGGAGGCGTCGGCGGCGGATGTGCCGGAGGCGTCAGCGGCGGATGGCCTTGGCGAGGATGGCGACGAAGGCCGCGAACCCCAGCCCGCCGACGAGGACGGGCGCCATGACGACGGCGTCGGGCTCTGGCGCGGTGAGATAGCGGATCCCCATGCCGATGAACAGCAGGCCGCACAGCAGGGACATCCAGTTCGTACGGTGCACCCGGCGCGGACGCTCGGGTCGGGACTCAGGCGCCACGGCGCACCTCCACGTCGCCGAGCCCGGCCTTGACGTACAGCTCGATCGTCGGCAGGTCGCCCTCGACGGGCGTCTCCGGTTCGAGGACGCGGTCGAACTGCACGTCGGTGCCGTCCTCGACCTTGTGGTCGATCCTCACCTCGCCCAGCTTGGCGAAGCCGTGCACCTCCACGCGGGCGGTCGACGGCACGACCACCGTGAGCTGCCCCATCGACACCGAGGCATCGAACCTGACCCGGCCGCCCGGCTTGAGCGTCACGTCGCTCAGGTCGAGCTTGCCCTCACCGATGCCCAGTTCGTACGCGCCGGGTGTCTGGACGACGCCGACGGGATGCCAGACGAAGCTGCCGATCTTGCGGGGGATGCCGTTCACCGTCGAGCTTCCCACCAGTACGAGGGCCACGATCGTCCCCGTGGCGATCAGCCCGGCGCCCCGGCCGACCCAGGCCGCGACCAGCAGGCCCACCCCGATCGTGACGAGGACCGCCCCGCCGACGACCGGCAGGCCGACCGAGCCTGAGCCGGTCCGCTGCATGGTGACCATGATCCCTCCAACGATCAGGGCGAGGCAGATGGTGAGGCCGCCGACGAACGACCTGGGCCGCTTGGCCTTCGGCGGCCGCGGGGGCGGCGGCACGGGCGGGCCGTAGAGGCTGGGCGGAGGAGGATAGGGCGTCCCGTAGGGCTGGTGAGGCTCCCGCCGCGAATAGGGGCCGTGCGGGGCGAAGGGCTCACCGGCCCCGAAGCCGTGCCCGCCTGCGCCATGCCCGACTGCTCCGTGCCCGCCTGCCCCCTGCGCCCGGGTGTCCTGCCCTCGCAGGCCGTGGCCGTGGCCGCGGGCGCCGCCGTCGCCGTACGCGCCCGCCCGCGCCTCGCGGGCCAGGTCGGACAGCCGCCGATAGCCGGCGCCGGCCGGAGGGGCGGAGGCGGAGGGCCCCGGCGCGCCCGGAGCCCAGCCGGCCGGGCCGCCGAGGCGCGGGGCGTCCGGACCGGGGAGATTCGGGTCCGGGGTGTTCGTCGGGTCGGGGGTGTTCGTCGGGTCGGGGGTGTTCGTCGGGTCGGGGGTGTTCGTCGGGTCGGGGGTGTTCGTCGGGTCGGGGGTGTTCGGGTGCGGGGTGAACGTGCCGGGGGCGGGCTCGGCCGCCAGCCGGGCGAGGGGTTCGAAGGGCCGGGTCGGCGGGTCGCCGTCGGCCCGTCCCACCGGTGCCGTCGCGTCCCTGGAGACGGTCTCCTGGATGAGCGTGTCGTCCACGGACTTCGAGGGCGCCGCCACCGGGTACTGCACGATCGTGTCGTGGACCGCCGTGTCGCCCTCGGACGCGGCCGGGACCGTCCTGTCGTGGATGGCGGTCTCGTCGGCGACCTTGTCCACGGTCGTGTCCGCCGTCGTGTCCGCCGTCGTGTCCGTGGTCGTGTCCGTGGCACTGTCTGCGGATCCGTCCTCAGCCAGGCCGGGGTGTGCCGTGGTCTCCGCGCTGTCGGCAGCCGGACCGAGGTCCGTCGCACCGTCCGAGGCCGGGCGCGGAGCCCTGGAGTCCGCCGTGCTCGCCGCGTTGTCCGTGCCAAGGCCGAGGTCGGCCGTGCCCGCCGCGTTCTCCGCGGCCGGGCGAGGGGCTGCGGGGTCCGCCGTCCCGGCGGTGCCGGCGGTGCCCGCCGCGCCCATCGTGTTCGCCGTATCCGCCGTGTCCGCGTTGTCCGTCGTGCCGGCTGCGGGCCGCTGGGCCTGCGGCGCCGGGGTCTCCCGCAGCGGCGTCTCCGTCGCCGGCCTTCCCCCCGCGTACGGCTCCCGCGTGGGCGGCTCGGCGAAGGGCGTGAACGGCGCGAAGTTCGTGGTGGCCCGGGTCATGCCACGCCGTCCGGTCGCCCGCTCGGGCATCGACTTGGCCATCGTCAGCAGGTCGACGCCGCGTGCGTGGGCGGCCATCAGCACGATGGCCAGCAGCGTGCCGACCACGATCGTGCCGCGGTTGATCCCTCCGGACGCGACGTTGATGATCAGGCCGAACGCGAAGACGGCGGCCAGCAGCGCCAGCACGGTCTCGGCGTCGAACATCCGCCGGGTCCACTGCTCCAGATGGCCGGGGCCACCGCTCGGCTGGCGCATCAGCAGGAACGCCGCGATGTACAGCAGGACGCCGATGCCGGAGGCGAGGACGAGCACGCCGAAGCCGACCCGGAAGAGCACGGGGTCCATGCCGGTGAACCTGCCGAGGCCCGCGCAGACGCCCGTGATCATGCGCCCGTCCCTGGAGCGGCTGAGCACCTTCTCGGGCTCGGGCGTGCCGGGGGAGTCGGGAGCGGGTGTCGGTGGTGCCTCGGTCATGGTCCCATCCTGGCCTCGCGCGCCATGCCCGTGCCATCGGGGGAACCCCTGACTCGTCCCCGAGCCCTCAGGGGTGGCGTCAGGGCTCTCAGATGCCGAGCTTGCGGCCTATGTAGGCGACCCTGGCCGTACGATCCTCAGTCACCAGACGGAAGTGGAGACGACCCGCTCCCGGAGTGAATCGGGCATGCCATTCGAAGATCCTCGTCGATCCGTCGAGATCCTCGAAGTGGCACAGTTGCTCCCGGCCTTCGAACTCCTGGCTGACCTTCGTGTGCCAAAAGGGTAAGGCGGATGCGTTGGTGCCCCAGTCTGCGATGGATCGTTCCAATTTAAGCAATGCGGTGAAAACAGGTTGTATCCAGTCCTGCCGCAGGTTGTGTAGATCACCCTCGATGCGAGGAAGAAATGTGAGGTGAGGAAAGCGATCTTCTCTGATTTCCCAGATTGCGGACCCTGATGTGATGCCGTCCCGCCCGATCTCCTGGACCCAGTCTTTGTGTTCCAGAGCATGCTGGTGGGTGGTGGCGTGGCGAACCTTGACGGTGTCCTCGTGTAGTTTCACCTCACCGTGGTCGTCCTCCGCGACCATCTTCTGGTGCAGGCCGACCCAGGCGCTGTTCCAGACCGTGTCATAGGAGAGGCTGACCGCCAGACCGTCTGAAAGGTGTGCCGCTCCGAGTCCTCCAGCAAGCCGACCGCCGTGTCGATATTCGACGTCCGCGTCCGCGCCCTCGGGCAGGACGGCTTGAAAGGGGGCACGATTTCGGATCGCCTGGATCAGTCGCCAACGATCTTGGTTGGCGCCGCTGGACGCGATCCACCGCTGAACCGAGTAGCCCGGCGTGAGCTCGATGGACTTGAACGGCGTAGGAGTGACGAGGGCGAGGTCTCTACGCCAGCTATGAATGGCCCTGAGAAGGTCTACGAACTCTGCCATGACCTCGTCGGTCCGGTGGTGGGGCCCTTCCACGGCAGTGGAAAGCTCGTTGAAGAAGAGCAGGACGGTCACGGGGGGTTCCTTCCGGCGCGGGTCAATCCAGGAGACGGTCCAGTGAACGCTCCCACTCGTCGAAGAAGCCTTCGGGCCAATCAGACAGCATCCCGTCGGATCCCACGGTGGGATTCAATATCTCTATCCCGCGAGTGCTTCTGCGAAAGTAGTGCAGAAGGACGTGCTCAGCGGGGAAATGCCGCTCCTTGATGGCGAGCCGGACGCCGTTGAGCACGTGGTCACTGTGGGTTTCGACCACCACCTGAGCTCCGGCGGCCGCGGCCGCGCAGGTGAGCATGGCCATCCCGGTTTGCCCGCGAGGATGCAGGTGGGCCTCGGGGTTTTCGATGAGCAGGAGACCACCGGGCTTCGCGGTGAGGCAGGCCACCACCACTGGCAGGACGTACGTGAGTCCGAAACCGACGTTGGTCGGTCGGTATCGGTTACTGGCGGAGAGGCCGGCAGTGCCGAAACGGAAGCTCAAGCGAACCGAGTCGGTGCCCTCGATCGCGTCTGCCTGAAGGTTGACACCGGGACATATCTCCTGCATCCATGCCTCAGCCTGATCGAGCAGGCGGCGGGACTTTCCTTGAGGATGATGGAGGCGCTCATGCAGAACCGGCTCGTCCTGGAAGTGGCGCAGGAAATTGACCGCATGCTCGCCGCGCGACCCAAGGAATCCGCGCCTGACGGCGATTTCGTGGGATCGGGGGTAACTCACCGCGGGAGCGATGCGGTCGGCGCGAAGGTATTGGAAGCCTGCTCCGGACAGTGCTGGGGGGAGGACGGGGGCAGGACGATCACGCGGCTCATCCAGCCGGAGGAGATCCGCCTCACGTTCATACCGGGCGGACCAGGAGTAGTCGATGCCTTCACAGCGCAAGGCGAGCTGGATTCGTGGTTCCGCGCCGTCCGATGCGACATAGTCCTCGTGGAGAACGTCTTGCCCCACCCCAAGCTCGACCAGATCGCCGTTCAGCAGGAAGCCTCCGTCCTCCTCGTGAAGCGCGTCATGGGACTGTCTCAAGAGGGCCAGGGTTTGAAGCACCGTGCTTTTGCCGCTGGAGTTCAATCCGGAGAGCAAGGTGTAAGGACTGAGAGGGATCTGCGCGTTGGCAAACGCCTTGAAGTTCGTGATGGTGAGCCGGTCAATCACGGGCCAGCCCCTTCAGTATAGATTCAACCGCGCCGAACCGTAGCTTCACCTTCCCGATGTCGCCGGTGGCCAGGGATACGGACCGTTCGAAGGCGGGCTCCTCGAGGAGCGCGGAAAGCTGCCACAACACCTGCTCCCGTCGTTTGCGTAGAATGCCGAGTTCGTGGTCCGTTCGCCGGGCGAGACCGACGGAGACCGCTTCGAAGAGGGCCTTGTTGATTGGCCGCCGTCGGGATTCTCTCAGATTGAATTTGCGGAAGGCGTAGTCTCCGAAGATTTCATGCGCGGCATGCATGCTCCGGGCGAACTCGTTTCGCAGCCGTGATACGTCCCCCTCCCCGAGCCCGTTGACTTTGTGCATCGCATCGCGGAGGAAGTCGTCGAAGTCCTGCCGCAGGTAGTGCTCCGGCCCGGTGAGCCGGAATGCGATGAAGCGAAGCACCATTTCGCGATCATCCATGCGTTCTGGGCGAACCGAGCCAAGCGTGGCCTTCTGGTATGCCTCGGACTCTGTCAGCTCCCGTAGTAGGCCCCGTACGCGACCGGGGATCAGCGCATGCCGCAGTTCTTGGCGACTCAGGGGCCGTCCTCCCGTGTTGATCCGGGCGAAGATATTGAACATGACCGATTCTGGTGTGCCCTGCCGGATGAGGTGGACCACTACTTCGGTCTCAAGCAGCCGGGTCTGGAGCCGGCCGGGAAGGTCGGAAAATCGTTTCTCCTCGTAGTCCTTTCCCAGATACTCCAGCTTCTTCAAGGTCAGAGGCGGCATACCGATGCTGTCCGGATCGACGAAGCGGGCGATCGTGGTGAGCCGCTGCACCCCGTCAATCATGACCCAGCGCTCGTCGTCCGTCTCGGCAGCGTAGAAGGTCGGTAGCGGAATGCGCAGCAGCATGGACTCGATCAGTCGGCTCTGTGCTTGTTGGGTCCAAATACCCGCGAACCGTTGAAAATCCGGCTGTAGATCAAGGACGTTACGCCGGATCCGGGAAAGGAGTAAATCCACCGTGGGGGTCCGTGTCGTGACGTCGATCTTCTCTGGGTCGAACGGCTCCGAGGGGCCCTCCTCGTCCTCCATCTCCCGCTCGACGCCGATGCTGTGCCCGGTCGAATCCAACTCGACCGCAATTTCCGGTTCGTTCTCGCGATCCAGTGGCTCTTCGGACATGCCCCGCCGCTCCTCCAGCAGTGATACGCCATACACGCATTGGCCGCTCCACAGCCGATGGCGTGATCCAACAGTATCCGTAACCATGCGAACGCGAGTGGTTCTGCCGGGGCAAACCTCCAGGTAGAGCACACGAAATGCCGCAAGACGACGGACGCGCTCACCCCTGACTCGTCCCCGAGCCCTCAGGGGTGGCGTCAGGGCATGCCCTGATGCGCTCATGGCCAGTGACGTGTGACGATGCTTCCGAGATGTCTGAGATGCCTAACGCCCCCGCGGCGTATCCCCGGATGGTCCGGCCCGCCTCGGGCCGGGTGGTCGCGGGCGTCGCCCAGGGCGCCGCCGCCCAGCTGCGGCTCGACCCGGTCGTGCTGCGCCTCGCGTTCGTGCTGCTCACCGTCATCGACGGGCTGGGCGTCGTGGCGTACGCCGCGCTGTGGGTGTTCACCCCCAAGGAGGAGGTGAAGGGCCGCGCGCCGGCCCGTGAATGGGGCCAGCTCGCCGCGTACGGCGTGCTGTGGCTGGCGCTGGCGGGCTTCGCGTGGATGACGGGCGCCTCCAGCGGGGGGTTCGGCACGTGGCCGATCGCGGTCGGCGGCATCGGCGCGCTGATCCTGTGGCAGCAGGCCGACCCGGGACGGCGGCAGCGGTGGATGTCGGGCGCGGTCAAGCAGGTCAGCACGACCTGGGTGCGCACCGGTATCGGCGCGCTGCTGGTGGTCGTGGGCGCGATCGGCTTCCTGGCCGCGAGCGGCGAGCTGGCCAAGGCCAGGACCGGGCTCGTGTTCACGGCGGTCGTCGTCGGCGGCATGCTGATGATCGCCGCGCCCTGGCTGGCCACGCTCATGAAGGAGCTGCAGCGGGAGCGCACCGAGCGCATCAGGCAGGAGGAGCGGGCCGAGGTGGCCGCTCACGTCCATGACTCGGTGCTGCACACGCTTACCCTGATCCAGCGCAACGCCCACGACGCGCGGGAGGTCGCCAGGCTCGCCCGGTCGCAGGAGCGCGAGCTGCGCAACTGGCTCTACCAGCCCAAGCAGGACGCCGACGCCACCCTCGCGGCGGCCGTACGGCGGGTCGCGGCCGAGGAGGAGGACGCCCACGGCGTGCAGATCGAGGTGGTCTGCGTGGGCGACTGCGAGCTCGACGAGGGCCTGGTGGCACTGCTGCACGCGGCCCGGCAGGCGATGGTCAACGCGTGCAAATACAGTGGGGCTCCGGTCGTCTCCGTCTACGCCGAGGTCGAGCCCGACGAGGTGACGGTGTTCGTCCGTGACCGGGGCAAGGGCTTCGTGCTCGACGACGTCCCCGGTGACAGGATGGGCATCCGCCAGTCGATCATCGGCAGGATGGAACGCAACGGGGGAAGCGCCCGGGTCAGGACCGAGCCGGGCGACGGAACCGAGGTCATGCTGACCATGAAGAGGGAAAAATGAAGACCGTACGCGTGCTGATCGTTGACGACCACCGGCTGTTCCGGTCCGGCGTACGGGCCGAGCTGGGTCCGTCGATCCAGGTGATCGGCGAGGCCGAGGACGTGGAGTCGGCGGTGACGGCGATCGGCGAGCTGGAGCCCGATGTGGTGCTGCTCGACGTGCACATGCCGGGCGGCGGCGGCCAGGAGGTGCTGCGGCGCGTGCTCGGCTCCGGCTCCCAGGTGCGCTTCCTCGCGCTGTCGGTCTCGGACGCGGCCGAGGACGTGATCGGCGTCATCCGCGGCGGCGCCAGGGGCTACGTGACCAAGACGATCAGCGGCGCCGAGCTGACCGACGCGATCATCCGGGTGTCCGAGGGCGACGCGGTGTTCTCGCCGCGGCTGGCCGGGTTCGTGCTCGACGCGTTCGCTTCGACGGAGGCCCCGCCCATCGACCCGGAGCTCGACTCGCTCACCCAGCGGGAGCGCGAGGTGCTGCGGCTGATCGCCCGGGGTTACGCCTACAAGGAGATCGCCAAGGAGCTGTTCATCTCGGTGAAGACCGTCGAGACGCACGTGTCGAGCGTGCTGCGCAAGCTGCAGCTGTCCAACCGGCACGAGCTGTCGCGCTGGGCCACCGCACGACGTCTGGTCTGACCCCGTACGCGCGACCCGTACGCGCGAAGCCGTATGCGCGAACCCGTCCGCGCCGACCCGTCTGGTGCGATCGCCTACCGGCGTGCGACGCTCAGTGCATGGGCCGTGACGTACCCTCCGTCTCCTTCAGCCGGGAGGACCGCCGTCGCTACCGGGACAAGGTGAAGCTGTCGCTCGACGTGCTGGCCGAGATGCTGCGGGAGTCGCGGTTCGCGTTCGACCGGCCCCAGGCGGGCCTGGAGATCGAGCTGAATCTCGTCGACTCCCGGGGCGAGCCGGCGATGAAGAACGCCGAGGTGCTGGCCGCCATCGCGGAGCCCGACTGGGCGACGGAGCTGGGCCAGTTCAACGTCGAGATCAACATCCCGCCCCAGGTGCTGGCCGGCGAGGGCGGCCGCCTGCTGGAGGAGTCCGTACGGCTGCGCCTCAACCGGGCGCAGGAGCGGGCGGCGCGGGTCGGCGGGCAACTCATGCTGGTCGGCATCCTGCCGACGCTGCGCGAGAGCGACGTCCACGAGGGGACGCTGTCGGCCAACCCCCGCTACGCGCTGCTGAACGAGCAGATCTTCGCCGCCCGGGGTGAGGACCTGCACCTCGTGATCGAGGGGGTGGACCGGCTCGACACCTATGCCGACAGCATCACCCCCGAGGCGGCGTGCACGAGCGTGCAGCTCCACCTGCAGGTCAGCCCGGAGAGGTTCGCCGACCACTGGAATGCGGCACAGGCCATCGCCGGTCCGCAGGTCGCGGTCGCGGCCAACTCGCCGTTCCTGTTCGGCAAGGAGCTGTGGCGCGAGACCAGGATCAGCCTGTTCGAGCAGGCCACCGACACCCGGCCCGAGGAGCTGAAGGTCCAGGGCGTGCGGCCGCGCGTCTGGTTCGGGGAGCGGTGGATCACGTCGGTCTTCGACCTGTTCGAGGAGAACGTCCGATACTTCCCCGCGCTGCTGCCGCTGTGCGACGAGGAGGACCCGAGGCGGGTGCTCGATGACGGCGGGGTGCCCGAGCTGCACGAGCTGCGCCTGCACAACGGCACCGTCTATCGCTGGAACCGGCCCGTGTACGACGTCTCCGACGGCGTCCCCCACCTGCGCGTGGAGAACCGCGTGCTGCCCGCCGGGCCGACGGTGGCCGACATCGCCGCCAACGCCGCGTTCTATTACGGGCTCATGCGGGTGCTCCCGGCGGCCGAGCGGACGGTGTGGACGCGCATGTCCTTCGCCGCGGCCGAGGACAACCTCCGCAACGCCGCGCGGTATGGCCTCGACGCCCGCCTCTACTGGCCCGGCATGGGGGAGGTGCCGGCCGCCGAGCTGATCCTGCGCAGGCTGCTGCCCATGGCCTATCACGGGCTCGACCTGTGGGGGGTCGACCCGGTCCAGCGCGACCG
This sequence comes from Microbispora hainanensis, assembly GCF_036186745.1. Lineage (NCBI taxonomy): Bacteria > Bacillati > Actinomycetota > Actinomycetes > Streptosporangiales > Streptosporangiaceae > Microbispora > Microbispora hainanensis. Next base: position 3,471,021 of record NZ_CP108086.1, read on the forward strand.
GCTGCTCGGCATCATCGAACGGCGCTGCGTGACCGGCCGTACGGGGGCGGACTGGCAGGTCAGGACGGCCCGCGCGTTCGGCGGTGACTATGAGGCGCTGCGCCGGATGACCCTGCGCTATCTGGAGCACATGCACACCAACGAGCCCGTCCACACCTGGGGCATGTGAAACTTTTCAATTCGGCTACGGTGCCCACTTTTTGCGGGCATTGATGGGTATTCGTATGGCAATGACTCGCCGAATGCTCGCCGCGCTTGTGCTCCTGGCGACCCTTGTCGTCTCCTGCGGCACGCTCACCGGTTCTCCGCCCGACCGGGCTGAGCCGGGAGACGTGGCGTCCCAGGGGGCGCCGTGCGAGAGCAACGGTGACGACTTTCCCGGCGACGTCATGCTCGCCCGGTGCCTGACCGAGTGGTTCTGGGCGCAACGCTTCCAGGAGAACGACACGGTATATCGCCCGATCACCCGCTTCGTGGCTTATCAGGGCACGGATGGTCCCGACTGTGGTGGGCAGGCGGCCGTGCCGGAAAACGCCTTCTATTGCCCGATCGGCCATTTCATCGCCTACGACGCGGTCTGGCTCAAGGCGATGTACGACCAGTTGGGCGACGGGGCGGTCTACGTCGTGATTCCGCATGAGCTGGGGCATGCCGTACAGGCCCAGGTCTTGGACAACTTCAGCTTCAACGTGCAGCGGGAGCTCCAGGCCGACTGCTACGCGGGCGCCGCGCTGGGCGGCCTCATCCAGGCGGGAGTGCTGAGAGCGGAGCAGGGCGACGAGGAGGAGCTGCTCATCAACCTCCAGGCGGCGGGCGACCCCACCGACGTCTGGTGGACTCCGGACGCCCACGGCACTCCGGAACAGCGCCAGCGGTCGTTCGCCCAGGGCTACAACCAGGGTTTGGTGACCTGCTGACTTCTCACGGCCGATCGAGTCACGGCCGGTCGAGTCACGGCCGCCTAGCTCCCGGTCGGCCTCGCGGATCTGCCGCACGCCGACGTTCGAGATCCCGGCCGTCCGGATCTTGCCTTCGTCGAGCAGGTCGCGGAGCGCGCCGACCGACTCGGCGAAGGGGACGTCCGGGTCCGTCTTGTGGACCTGGTAGAGCCCGATCGCGTCGGTGCCGAGCCGCTTGAGCGACGCCTCGCACGCCCGCCTGATGTGGCGCGGGTCGCCGTTCACCGTCCACGAGCCGTCTCCGGGGCGGCCGCGGCCGCCCTTCGCGGCGAGGAGGACCCCGCTCACGTCGCCGCCGTAGGAGGCGAGAGCGCGGGCGATCAGCCGTTCGTCGTGGCCGATCTCGCCGGCGTGCCAGTGGTAGGAGTCCGCGGTGTCGATCAGGGTGACGCCCGCGTCGAGGGCGGCGTGGATCGTGGCGATCGCCCTGGCCTCGTCGGGCCTGCCCTCGACGGAGAGCGGCATGGCGCCGAGGCCGACGGCGCTCACCGGGACGTCTCCGATCAGGCGGGTGCGCACGTCCGCTCCTCCCCGGCCGGCGTCGTCTGGACGACCGATCGGACGACCGACTGGACGGCCGACTGGACGGCCGACGGCAGCCAGTCGGCGACGTGCGAGAAGCGGAAGCCGAGCGCCGTGGCCCGGCCGTTGTCCATGGCATAGCCGCGGTCGAAGGAGAACGGCGAGGTGTCCTCTCCGACGGCGTACACGGGCTCGCCGATGGCCGCGCACAGGTCCCGTACGTCGAGGGTCCCGTGGGAGGCGGCGTTGACCGGGCCGGTGAAGTCGGCCCGCGCGGCCCAGGCGAGGAACCGCGCGATCTCCGGCTCGTGGACGAACGACGCCGGCCGGGGGTTCTCATGCACGATCACCGGAAGTCCGGCCCGGATCCTCTGGACGTAGTGCGCGAGCCGTCCGGTGAAGTCCGCGCCGCCGAGCACGTGCGCGGTGCGGACGCTGACGAAGCCGAACGCCGCGTCACGTGTGAAGACCGCCTCCGCCTGGCGCTTGCCCTCGCCGTAGCTGGCGTCGAGGAACGCCGGGTCGTCCCACGGCAGGTCCGTCGCCACCGGCCAGGTCGCGGGATCGACCACGTCTTCCGTGTGCGGCGGGCCGTCGAGGTGGGCGTACACCTCGACGGTCGAGGTCATGACGTAGCGCGTGGTCCTGCCCGCGAACGCCCGCAGCGCCACGGCCGCCTGCACCGGCGTGTAGCAGACCTGGTCGATCACCACGTCGAAGTGGCGGCCGCCCAGGACGCGGCGCAGGGCGTCCTCGTCGTCGCGGTCGGCCCGCAGATGCGTCACGCCCTCTGGTGCCGGAGCCGATCCCCGGTTGACGACCGTGACGGCCGTCCCCGCGTCGCGCAGGTTCTCGATCAGCCGCCTGCCGAAGTATCGGCTTCCGCCGATGACGCAGATCTCGCTCATGACGATCAGGGTGGTCGCGTATAGTCGTCAGCGGTAGTGGCGATCTTCTTAGCCGGTCGTTAGGAAATCTGTTGATCGACGTGCATCGGCTCGGCGTGCTGCGGGAGGTCGCCCGCCACGGCAGCTTCAACCGTGCGGCCGCCGCGCTGCGGCTCACCCCTTCGGCCGTCTCGCAGCAGATCGCCGCACTCGAACGCGGCCTCGGCGTCCCCGTGGTGCGGCGCAGCACGCGCGGAGTGGTCCTCACCGAGCCGGGGCGCATGCTCGTCGACACCGCCGAGACGATCGCCGCCGAGCTGACCGACGCTCAGGAGCGCATCGACCGGCTCTCGACCGCGCGGGCCAGGTTCACCATCGCGACGTTCGCCAGCGGGGGCCGCCGTCTCCTGCCGCCGGCGCTCAGCCGCTTCGTCGCCGAGCACCCCGAGGCCGAGCTGACGATCCTCGAACGCGAACCGGAGGACAGCCTGCCCCTGGTGCGGGAGGGCCGTGCCGATCTGGCCCTCGCCTACCACTTCGACGGGCTGCCGCCGATCCGTCCGGGCGACCGCTCCGGCATGACGTGGACCCCGCTGATGACCGACCCGCTCCGGGTCGTCCTTCCGCGTACGCATCCGCTGGCCGGGCGCGCCCGCCTCCAACTGGCCGAGCTCGCCGCCGAACGCTGGATCCTCGGCTGCCTGAAGACCATGGACCTCCTGCGCCGCTATGCCGAGCTGGCCGGATTCGAGCTGCGGATCTCGTGCAGCGCCACCGACTATTTCTTCGCGCAGTCCCTGGTCACCGCGGGGGTGGGCGTCGCGCTCATCCCGGAGATCTCGCTCACGCCGGGCCCGGACGTGGTCGCGATCCCCCTTGAGGCGCCCAGCCCGTCCCGGTTCATCGGCATCGCGACCTCCCTGCGTGACCGTGGGCCCGCCCAGCCGTACGTCGACGCGCTGTGCGAGCTCCTCTCGCCGGACGGTGACGGGTGAAGCCCGCGACGGCGGCGGTTCTCGGGGTGCTCGCCGCGGCGAACGTGCTCAACAACCGGGTCGCCCGGCGGTGGGCGCCGCTGACTTCGGCGGTCGCGACCGGTGCACTGGTGCTGATCGCCCGCAGGGAGGGCGTCACCTGGCGGGAGCTGGGCTTCCGCCACGCCCGTGCCGGGGCGGTGACCGGGGGCGCGCTCGCGGCCGGCGTCGCGGCCGTCTACGCGGCGGGCGTCGCCTGCCCCCGCACCCGCGCGCTCTTCCGCGACGAGCGCGCGCTCGCGCTGTCGCGCCGCCGGGTGCTGGAGGAGGCCCTGGTGCAGGTGCCCCTTGGGACCGTGCTGCTGGAGGAGGTGGGCTTCCGCGGCGCGCTGCCCGCCCTGCTCGGCCGTTCGCTGCCGCCCGGTGCGGCCGTCGCCGTCTCGGCCGCGCTGTTCGGGCTGTGGCACGTGTTGCCCGCCGTCGACATGGCCGCGGCCAACCCCGCCCTCGGCAGGCCGGCCGCCGGGGAGACCCCGGACGAGGCCGCTCCCCAGACCAAGGCGGGACGGCTCGCGGAGACGGGACGGCTGGTGGCGGGGACGGTGGCCTCCACCGCGGTCGCCGGGCTCGTGTTCCACGGCCTGCGGCACCGCGCCGGGCTGCTCGCGCCCGCGCTGCTCCACGTGGCGACGAACTCCCTCGGGTACGCCGCCGCCCGGGTGGCCCGCCGCCTCGATCAGCCCTCGCGGGGATCGGCCAGGCCGGTCCGGTAGGCGTACGCGACCGCCTGGGCCCGGTCGCGCACCCGGACCTTGGCGAAGAGGTTGTTGATGTGCGTCTTGACCGTGGTCTCGCCGATGAACAGGGTGGCGGCGATCTCGGCGTTCGACAGGCCGCGCGCGATGAGCCGCAGGACCTCCGCCTCGCGCGGAGTCAGCCCGTCGGGCGGTGTGCCGGCATCCGTGGGTGTGCCGGGCGTCCGGTCCGCGTGCCGGGCCTCGCGCGTGTGGCGCGATGCGAACCGCGACCGGTGCGGCGGTGCGGCGGCGGGGCCGGTCGTCTCGACGGGTCCCTCGGTGGTCGGCGCGGTGCCGGTGCCGCCGCCGGTGACGGTGTTCAATAGGCGGCGCTGCACGCCGGGGTCGAGCTGCGCGTCGCCGTTCATCACCGTGGTCACGGCGCGGGCGATCTCCTCGGCGTCGGCGCTCTTGGTGAGGAAGCCGCGCGCCCCGGCGCGCAGCGCGGCGAAGACCGACTCGTCGTCGGTGTAGGTCGTGAGCACGACGACCTGCGTCTCCGGGAAGCCGGTGCGGATCCTCCGGGTCGCCTCGACCCCGTCCATGCGGGGCATGCGCAGGTCCATCAGCACCACGTCGGGCCGTTCGTCCGCGACCAGGCGGAGCGCGGCCTCGCCGTCGGACGCCGACCCCACGACCTCGATGTCCGGCAGCAGACCGAGCAGCAGGACGAGCCCGTCGCGCACCACGGCCTGGTCGTCGACCACGAGCACGCGGGCGGTCACGCCGGCACCCGCAGCCTGACCCGGAAACCGTCCTCGGTCTCGCCGGCCTCCAGGGTGCCGCCCAGGAGCTCGGCGCGTTCGCGCATACCCACGAGTCCGTATCCTCCTCCGGGTGTCCCCGGTTTCTCGCTCGGGGGGTTGACCACCTCCAGCTCGCACGTACGGTCGCCGAAGCTCAGCCGTACGGTGGCGGGGGAGCCCGGGGCGTGCCGCCGCACGTTGGTGACGGCCTCCTGGGCGGTGCGGATCATCGCGAGCTCGGTCTCGGGCGGCAGGCGGCGTTCGTGCCCATGGACGACGACGTCACACGGCCTGCCGGTCGCGTCGCGGAACTCCTCGGCGAGCGTCTCCAGCGCGGCGGGCAGCGGCTGGGCGTCGTCGCGGAGCGCGGCCACGGCGCTTCGCGCCTCTTCGAGGCCCTTCTTGGCCAGCTCACGAGCGCGTTCCACCCGGTCGAGGGCCTCCTGCGACCGGTCGGCGCGCAGCAGCAGCCGGGCGCCCTCCAGATGCACGATCTGCGCCGACAGGGAGTGCGCGAGGATGTCGTGGATCTCCCTGGCGATCCGGGCGCGTTCGGCCAGCACGGCCTCGCCCGCCTGCGCGGCGGTCGCGGCCCTGCGCTGTTTGATGGCGTAGGCGACCGCGAAGACCACGAAGACCGAGACGCACAGGCCGAGGTCGCGGTCCTGCCCCTGCGGGGCGATCGGTGGCGGCAGCAGCCCCAGGACGCTCGATCCCAGGCCCGCCAGGGCCAGCAGCAGGATGGGCAGCGACCACTTCAGCGGGTGCCGTACGGCGGCGGCCCCGACGCAGAACATGAGCACGGCGACGGCCGGGCTGCTGTCGGAGACCCTGTCGAGGGCGATGCTCGCCGCGAGGGTGAGCCCGATGAGGACGGCTTCCGCCGGACCGGCGTTCCAGCGCATCGGCAGGATCGGCCGCAGCCGGATGACGACCATGAGCGTCAGCGTGACGGCGATCGCGGCGGTCAGCGTGGTGATGGCGAGCCGGTCGCCCGTCAGGCCGAATCCCGGCGGGCTGGTCGCCTGCCCGCCGACGAGCAGGGCGATCACGGCCAGCCGCAGGAACGCGCCGGCGATCGCGTTCCCGCGGCTGGACTCCCAGGCGGCCTGGACATATCCGTCACGAGTGGGCACGTCCCGACGTTAGCGGGCCGTCTGAGCGCCGGGTACGGCCGCGCCGGGGAGGGCGTTCGCCCGCCGGGCGACGACGAGGAACTGGACACCGAGGGTCACTCCGACGAACAGGAGGATGGAGTTCTGCGACGAGGCGATGCCCAGGAAGGAGGTCAGGACCATCATCGCGACCCGGACGGCGATGGAGCCCACCCAGGCGATGAGGGTCGGGACGCCGCCCTGCGACCACGCCACGCCCTGCCGGTCGCGCCACACGCGCGTCGTCATGGCCCGCAGCACGCCGAGACCGGCGGCCACGAGGAGTTCCACGACGAGCACGGCGACGCTCAGCGACATGTGATGAGCGTCGACGAGCCCGCCGCCGCTGACACCGATCAGGACCAGCACGACGGGGATGATCACCCCCTGCGGCCTGGCGACGGGCCTCGGCCTCATCTGCCGGTAGATCATGATGGCGACGACGACGAGGGCGATGAGGACGATCTGCGTGGTTTCCATGCCCACGAAAGTAGGGATGCCGGGCGCGCACCGGATCGGCGCGCGGGTGGAAAGCTGGGGTGGAAAACCGGGCGGAGCCCGGCCGTTCTCCACCCGGGGGTGGAGAACCCGTCCGCCCGGCTCACCCCGGCCCGGTCCGGCCTGCTGGGCCCGGCGCGCTCAGCCCCCTCAGCCCGGCCTGTGCCGCGCACCTCGGCTCAGCCCCCCTCAGCCCGGCCTGTACCGCCCACCTCGGCTCAGCTCGCTCAGTCCGGCCCGGTTCGGCCTGCTCAGCCCAGTCCGGCCAGCCAGCCCGCCGGCTTGGTCCGGCGCGCCCGGCTCCGCCCGGCCCGGTTCGGCCTCGCGCAGGATGATCTCAGGCGGTGACCACCCGCTGGAACGCCTCGACGTACGAGCCCTCGGGGAGGCCCGCGGCGGCGGCGTGGCTGGAGAGCATGCCCTTGACCATGCCGTCCAGGTCGGGGATGTGCGAGGTCTGGCTCTCGTGCGCGCGCAGCGCGGCGATCTTGCGATCCACGGTCAGGGTGACGTCGATGTAGTGGTTGGGGGTCATGCCGCCGGTGAGCCACACTTCGCGTACGGTCCAGGCGTCGAGGCCCTCGTCGGCGAGCAGCTCGGGAAAGGCATAGGGGTTGCGGGCGTCGGGATAGACGGCGTCGAGGGTGGCACCGCCGACCGCGCGGTGGTCAGGGTGGCTCGGGCTGATCCGCGCGTAGTTGCGTTCGGGGGTCGAGGTGATGACCAGGTCGGGCCGCACCTGGCGGATCACCCGGGCGATGTCCCGCCGCAGGCCGAGCGTCTGCTCGACCGCGCCGTCCCGATAGCCGAGGAAGCGCAGGTCGCTCACACCCACGCACTTGGCCGCGGCGGTCTGCTCGGCACGGCGCAGCGCCGCCATGCCGCCGTTGTCCACCGCACGGTCGAAACCGCCCGCGTCGCCATCCGTGACCAGGCAGTACGTCACCTCGGCCCCCGCCTCGGTGAACCGGGCGACCGTGCCCGCCGCGCCGAAGTCGATGTCGTCGGGGTGAGCGACGACCATCAGCACTTTCTTGATATCCGCCTCGTCCAGCACGAGCAGTCCTCCTCAAGGTCCGGCACATCACCTTAAACGTGACATGCCGGGCGAGTGGGCCCCGGATGTCGGTGCGCGGTCATAACCTAAGGAGAGTGTCCACCCGAGCCGCCACTCATCCATTGCTCGACGGCCTCAACCCGCAGCAGCGGGACGCCGTCACCCACCAGGGCAGTCCGCTGCTGATCGTCGCCGGGGCCGGCTCCGGAAAGACCAGGGTGCTGACGCACCGCATCGCCTATCTGCTGGCGGAGCGTGACGTCCAGCCGGGGGAGATCCTCGCGATCACCTTCACCAACAAGGCCGCCCGCGAGATGAAGGAGCGGGTCGACAAGCTCATCGGGCCGCGGTCGAGGGCCATGTGGGTCATGACGTTCCACAGCGCCTGCGTACGGATCCTGCGGCGCGAGGCGAAGCGGCTGGGCTTCTCGTCCAGCTTCTCGATCTACGACCAGGCCGATGCGCAGCGGCTCATGGCGATGGTGTGCCGCGAGCTCGACCTCGACCCCAAGCGTTATCCGCCGCGGTCCTTCTCCGCCCAGGTCAGCAACTTCAAGAACGAGCTGATCGACTACGAGACGGCGGCCGACCGGGCATCGACCCATCTGGAGCGGACGCTCGCCGAGGCCTACCGCACCTACCAGCGGCGGCTCACCGAGGCCGGCGCGATGGACTTCGACGACCTGATCATGCTGACGGTCACGCTGCTCCAGCTCTTCCCCGACGTGGCCGAGCACTACCGGCGGCGGTTCCGGCACGTGATGGTCGACGAGTATCAGGACACCAACCACGCGCAATACATGCTGATCCGCGAGCTGGTCGGGCGGCCCGAGGTGCGCACCGCCGACGGCGACGTGGTGCGGGAGGGTGTCGAGCCCTCCGAGCTCGTGGTGGTCGGCGACGCCGACCAGTCGATCTACGCCTTCCGCGGCGCGACGATCCGCAACATCCTGGAGTTCGAGCGCGACTATCCGGACGCGCGGACGATCCTGCTGGAGCAGAACTACCGCTCCACGCAGACGATCCTCAACGCCGCCAACGCGGTCATCTCCCGCAACGAGGGCCGCAAGCCGAAGAACCTGTGGTCCGACCAGGGGGCGGGCCCCAAGATCATCGGTTATGCGGCCGACAACGAGCACGACGAGGCCATGTTCGTCGCGCAGGAGGTCGACCGGCTCTGCGACGACCACGGTGTCTCCCCCGGCGACGTGGCGATCTTCTACCGCACGAACGCCGCCTCCCGTGTGTTCGAGGAGATCTTCATCCGCACCGGCCTGCCGTACAAGGTCGTGGGCGGGGTGCGGTTCTACGAGCGCAAGGAGGTCAAGGACCTGCTCGCCTACCTGCGGGTCCTGGCCAACCCCGACGACATGGTGTCGCTGCGGCGCATCCTCAACGTGCCCAAGCGCGGCATCGGCGACCGTGCCGAGGCGATGGTCGAGGCGTTCGCCAACCGGGAGCGCATCGGCTTCTGGGAGGCGCTGCGCCGGGCCGACGAGGCGCCGGGCGTGGCCACCCGCTCGCTGAACGCGATCCGCGACTTCGTCGCGATGCTCGACGAGCTGCGCGGCAAGGAGCTTCCGCTGTCCGACCTGGCGGAGGAGGTGCTGCGCGTCACCGGCTACCGGACGGAGCTGGAGACCTCGGGCGACCCGCAGGACGAGAGCCGGCTGGAGAACCTCAACGAGCTGATCGCGGTGGCCGCCGAGTTCGAGGAGGCCAACTCGGATGGCACGCTCGTCGACTTCCTGGAGCAGGTCTCGCTGGTCGCCGACGCCGACCAGATCCCGGGAGGGCCCGGAGGGGTCGTACCCCCGGGGGAGCGCGCCCCCGACGACCACGGCGGGGTGGTCACGCTGATGACCCTGCACACCGCGAAGGGCCTGGAGTTCCCCGTGGTGTTCCTCACCGGCATGGAAGACGGCGTCTTCCCCCACATGCGCTCGCTGAGCGACCCGAAGGAGCTGGAGGAGGAGCGCAGGCTGGCGTACGTCGGCATCACCCGGGCCAAGGAACGGCTCTACCTGTCCCGGGCGGCGGTCCGCTCGGCGTGGGGCGCGCCGTCGTTCAACCCCGCCTCGCGCTTCCTGTCCGAGGTGCCGGGCGACCTGATCGAGTGGCGCGGCGACCCGGGCAAGACCGCCTGGTCGGCCGCGACCTCGCGCCCGGCCGCCCGTACGGCTCCCGCGCCGAAGACCGGCGGCCGGCAGATCCCGAGCCTGTCGCCCGGCGACCGGGTCACCCACGACACGTTCGGGCTCGGCACCGTGGTGGCGGTGGACGGCCAGGCCGAGAAGACGAGAGTGAAGATCGACTTCGGCAGCGAGGGCGAGAAGACCCTGCTGCTCGCCTACGCCCCCATCGACAAGCTCTGACCTGAGCCCGGAGCCGGAGCTCGGGCCCGGGTGTGTTGTGCGGACGAGCGCGCCGAGCGCGGGTGTCGGGAGTCGGATGGTCTGCGCCGGATGTCCCGGGCGGTGGGCCATGCGAGCCCAGCCGGAGCGGTGCGTGGCCCTCTGAGCCTTGCAGGTCTCCGCGCCATGTGCGGGTCTCCGCGCCATGTGCGGGAGGCCGGCACGAACGGAGCGGCCGGCCGGAGCGGTGCGCGCCCGGCTGGAACGAACGAAGCGGCCGGCCCCGGGTGACGATCACCCGGAGACCGGCCGCCTTCGTCGAGCGCCGTGCGGGGGGGCTCGGCCGCGCGGTTCAGTGCCTGATCGGCCGCGCGGTTCAGTCGGGCAGGATTACGGTGCCAGACGTCTCCGGCACGTCACCGTCGAGGTCGGACAGCTTGGCGACCTTGCTCTTCGGCGGCGCCTTGACCGTGACCTTCCTGCCCCAGCCGGCGTACGTGCTGTCGGTGGACAGGTTGAAGGTGAAGGTCTCGCCCTCGGACTTCATCTTCAGGTCGACGCTGGCCGAGGCGCGGCGGACGAGCTGGTCGGGGCCGATCCACAGCTTCCAGGACACCACGTTCTTGGCGGGGTTGGACCCAATGGCGGCGAGGCTGTTCTTGACATCCGGGTTGGCCTTCATGAGCTGGCCCAGCGTGATGGTGCCGCGATAGAGCGTGGTCTTCGCGCCGTTGACCCTGCCGCCGGGACCCTTGGCCTTGGTGGTCGCGAGGACCGCCTTGAGGTTGTGCCAGTCGAGGGGGTTCAGCGGGCTCGCCGAGGCGTTCGGCCGCACCCCGGGGAGCCGCAGCCAGGTCTTGCCCTCGGGGAGCAGGCTCGTGTAGACCCCGCCGGAGAAGTAGGCGGTCGAGCCGATGACGATCATGCGGAGAGGCTTCTCCGCGTCCTTCAGGTCCTCATCCTCGTCCTTCAGCAGCTCGCTGTATTTGGACTTCTGCGTGCTGTCCGAGGCGACGACGCCGGACCGGCCGAAAGCGTAGCCGCCGTTCGAGGTGTATTTGATGGCCGTGACGCCTGCGAGGCTCAGCTTGCCCGTGGAGACGAAGCGTACGCCGTGGCCGGAGACGAACTGCTTGCGCAGCGCCGACACCGGGTCGGCGGCGGGCGCCTGCGCCTGAGTCGAGGTGTGAGCCTGCGCGGGGGCGGCGACGGCGGGCGCCACGAGCGCGGCCGTCGCGGCGCACGCCAGCGCCATGAATGCTCGCTTCAAAGTGATTCCTCCCGTAGGTGCCCTCAAGATCAGGAGGGCAGCTGGGAAATCATTGCGGCTCATGATCACGAGAGCGTCACGAAAATCAGCATTTCCTGTGAGTTTTCAATTTGTGATCCGAATTCGGAAGGTTGCATTCCACTGCGAAAAGGCCGGGCGCGTTGCCGCCGAGCGGGCGGACGGATCACCCCATGGAGAGGGAACGGCCGACCTGCGGGGGCGTTCCGGGGCCATGCCTCGGGCGGCGGTTACGCTTCGGGCAGCGAGCACCATCTGCGGGAGGTCTTCATGGCAGGCAGGATTCGGGTCGTCATCGCGAAGCCGGGGCTCGACGGGCACGATCGCGGCGTCAAAGTGGTGGCGCGGGCGCTGCGCGACGCGGGCATGGAAGTCATCTACACAGGGCTGCACCAGACGCCGGAGCAGATCGTCCGTACGGCGATCCAGGAGGACGCGGCGGCGATCGGGCTGTCGATCCTGTCCGGTGCCCACATGACGCTGTTCGCCCGGCTCTTCGAGGTCCTGCGGGAGGAGGGCGCCGAGGACATCGTGGTGTTCGGCGGCGGCATCATCCCCGAAGCGGACATCCCCGAACTCACGAAGATGGGAGTCGCCCGGATTTTCACGCCCGGCTCCACGACCCAGGAGATCGTGGAATGGGTCCGTTCGGCGGTTCCAGCCACCGTTTAGGCATTTTGCCCAACCTTGCCGTACTCCAGGGTTGTTGGCAAGGCTCCGGCGGGACCCGACGACGCGGCCACGCTCGTACGGGGACTAGGCTTCATGCGCGGAAACGCCGGGCGGGACGACGGCGCCCGGCCTCGGACATCAAAAGGGACGGACCCTCGTGGACCTGTTCGAACATCAGGCGAAGGAGCTCTTCGCGGAGTACGGCATCCCGGTGCCGCGCGGAATCGTCGCGCACACGCCGGAGGAGGCGCGGGCGGCTGCAGAGCAGCTCACCGGACGCGTTGTCGTCAAGGCCCAGGTCAAGACCGGCGGGCGCGGCAAGGCCGGCGGCGTGAAGGTGGCCGACGACGCCGCCGACGCCCACGCGAAGGCGACGCAGATCCTCGGCATGGACATCAAGGGCCACACGGTCCACAAGGTCCTGATCGAGGAGGCCAGCCAGATCGCGGAGGAGTACTACTTCTCCTTCCTGCTCGACCGCGCCAACCGCACCTTCCTCGCCATCTGCTCCGCCTCGGGCGGCATGGACATCGAGGAGGTCGCGCACACCGCGCCGGAGAAGGTGGCGAAGGTGCCGGTCAGCCCGCTGACGGGCGTCGACCGCGCCAAGGCCCGCGAGATCGCGGTGGCGGGCGGCCTGCCGCAGCAGGCGCTGGACGGCGCCGCCGAGCTGATCGAGAAGCTCTGGGCGGTCTTCGTCGACGAGGACGCCACGCTCGTCGAGGTCAACCCGATGATCCTGTCGGCCGACGGCCAGGTGAAGGCCCTCGACGGCAAGGTCACCCTCGACGACAACGCGAACTTCCGCCAGCCGGAGCACGCGGCGTACGTCGACAAGGCCGCGGAGGACCCGCTGGAGGCCCGGGCCAAGGAGAAGCACCTCAACTACGTCAAGCTCGACGGCAACGTCGGCATCATCGGCAACGGCGCGGGCCTGGTCATGTCCACGCTCGACGTCGTGGCGTACGCGGGTGAGGAGCTCCCCGGCCAGCCCAAGCCGGCCAACTTCCTCGACATCGGCGGCGGCGCCTCGGCCGAGGTCATGGCGAACGGCCTGGAGATCATCCTGTCCGACCCGTCGGTGAAGTCGGTCTTCGTGAACGTCTTCGGCGGCATCACCGCCTGCGACGCCGTCGCCAACGGCATCGTCTCGGCCTTCCAGCTCCTGCGGAGCCGGGGCGAGGAAGTGACCCACCCGCTGGTCGTCCGCCTGGACGGCAACAACGCCGCCCTGGGGCGGCAGATCCTGGCCGACGCCGCGCTTCCGCGCGTCGAGCTGGTCGACACGATGGACGAAGCGGCCAAGCGCGCCGCCGAGCTCGCCGCGGTAGGTGCGTAATGGCTATCTGGCTCACCGAGAACAGCAAGATCATCGTTCAGGGCATGACCGGTGGTGAGGGCACCAAGCACACCCGCCGCATGCTCGCCGCCGGCGTCAAGGTCGTGGGCGGCGTGAACGCCCGCAAGGCCGGCGTCACGCACGAGGGCCTGCCGGTCTTCGGCACGGTCAAGGAGGCCATGGAGCAGACGGGCGCCGACGTGTCGGTCGTCTTTGTGCCCCCGGCCCACACCAAGGCCGCCGTCCGCGAGGCCATCGACGCCGAGATCCCGCTGTGCGTGGTCATCACCGAGGGCGTGCCGGTCCACGACACCACCGAGTTCTGGGCGTACGCCGTCTCCAAGGGCAACAAGACCCGCATCATCGGCCCGAACTGCCCCGGCATCGCCTCGCCCGGCGCGTCGAACGCCGGCATCATCCCGGCCGACATCACCACCAAGGGCCGCGTCGGCCTGGTGTCGAAGTCCGGCACGCTGACCTACCAGCTCATGTACGAGCTGCGTGACATCGGCTTCTCCACCTGCGTCGGCATCGGCGGCGACCCGGTCATCGGCACGACGCACATCGACGCCCTCCAGGCGTTCCAGGACGACCCGGAGACCGACGCGATCGTGATGATCGGCGAGATCGGCGGCGACGCCGAGGAGCGCGCGGCTGCCTACATCAACGAGCACGTGACCAAGCCGGTCGTCGCCTACGTCGCCGGGTTCACCGCGCCCGAGGGCAAGACCATGGGCCACGCGGGCGCGATCGTGTCCGGCTCCGCCGGCACCGCCCAGGCCAAGAAGGAGGCCCTGGAGAAGGTCGGCGTCCGCGTCGGCCGTACGCCCAGCGAGACCGCCCGCCTGATGCGCGAGATCATGTCCAGCCGCTGATCTCATACATCCGGCTGTCGTCCGCGACCTTGTGCTCCCACCGCCGTGGTGGTGTGAGCGCAAGGTCGCGGTCGTTTCCGGGGCCCGGCCGGTGCGCGTGCCGATGCGTCCGGATTGCGTACTCCCCGGCGTGGCGACGTGGAGCAACGCCGCCGGGCTGGGATGATGCGGTAACGTGACGGGCCTTCTCGACCAGTTCAGGACCGCTCCCCGCGCCGTGCTCGGCCGCATGGGAGCCGGGGACGACGAGGAGACCCGCCGGCCGCTCCCCGTCTCGGGCATGCTGGCCGCGGTCGGGACGCTCGGCGTCGGCCTGGCCGTGCTCACCACGCTCACCCTCATCGGCTGGATGGCCGCGCCCCGCGGGCCGTTCGGCGAGGGCCTGCCCGGCGTCTTCCGTACGGCCTGCCAGCTCTGGCTCGCCGCCCACCACGCCGGTTTCGCGATCCCCGGCGGCCGGGTGGGCCTGCTGCCCATCGGCCTGATGATCCTGCCGGGGGTGCTGCTCTATCGGGCGGGCCTGTGGATGGCGCGCGACGCCGACCTGCGGGTGCGGATGCCCGCCCGGCTGCCCAAGGGCACGCCGCGCGACGTCGAGAACGCCCGGCGCCGCGCTCAGCTCGCCCTCATCGCCCAGGCCGGCATCTCGCTGGCCGCGCCGTACGCGCTGCTCGCCGGGGTGATCGCCCTCGTCTCCGGCAACGAGATCATGGAGCCGTTCCTCGGAGAGGCGCTGGTCAGCCACCTGCTGCTGGCGTTCGTCACCGGATCGGTGGCCACCGCCCGCACGATCGGGCCGTGGCGCTCGATGCTGCGCCTGCTGCCCGAGCGGCCGCGCTCGCTCGTGGCGGGCACGGCCGTCGCGACCGCGCTGATGCTCGTGGCCGGGGCCGTGCTGGTCCTCGCGGCCGTGGTGGTCAACTTCGCCCGGATCCAGCAGATGTCGGAGGTGCTCAGCCCCGGAGTGGTCGGCGGCCTGCTGCTCCTGCTCCTGGAGGTCCTCTACTTCTTCAACGCCGTCATCTGGGGCATGGCCTACATCTCCGGGCCGGGGTTCGCGGTGGGCGCCGGGACGCTGGTCGCGCCCACCGGGGTCAAGCTGAGCGCGGTGCCCATGCTGCCGCTGCTGGGCGCCCTGCCGTCGTCCGGAGCCGCGCCCCCGTGGGTCATGAGTGTGATCGCGGTGCCGTTCGCGGCCGGTGCGGTCGCCGGCGTGGTGACGGCCCGCGTCGCGCCGACCCCTTCGATCGAGGCCGCGCCGCTGTGGGGGTTCGTCTGCGGGATCACCTCCGGGCTCGTCGCGGGAACGCTCGCCGCGCTGTCGGGCGGCCCGCTCGGCGGGGCGGGCCTGGCCGCCGTGGGGCCGTCCCCCTGGGAGGTGGCGCTGTCGGTCACACTGGAGGTCGGCGTGGCCGCCGGGATCTCGGCCGGCATCGCCAACTGGTGGCTGATCTCCCGGCGTCCTGCCACCCCGCCCGAGCCGGTGCGGAAGGCCGGAGCCGTGATCGCCAAGGCGGCCGGGCGGGTGCGGCCCACACGCGGCGCCCACCTGCCGGGCCACTGGCTGGACGCCACCGAGGCCGACACCCAGCCGATCCCGGTCATCAGGGACGACTGGACCGACGAGCACGCCGCGGCGGCGGCGGAGACCTTCGACGCCATGGACGCACGGCGGGCCGGGTCCGCATCCCAGACCCCCGGGAAGCCGCGCAAACCGGCGCCGAAGCGCCGTGACCCGAGCCCCCCGCCGGCGCCGCGCAAGGACATCGTGGACGAGACCGACGACCGTGGGGGTCACGTCATCTACGTCGATCCCTACGCCTGGGACCGCGACTGATCCGCCCGTTCCGTACGGTCTGTGTGGTCTGTGCGCTCCGGCCCGGCGATGGCCGAGGCGAGCCGGTTCCGCAGGTCCGTCAGGCGGGCGATCTCGGCGTCCAGGGCGGCGATCCGGCGCTGCACGACCCTCCTGCCGCCGCCACTCCCGTCGCCGTTGCCGTCGCCGTTGCCGGAGCAGCCGGGGCTGCCGTACGGCGGAAGCGTGTCGCCCTCCAGCAGGTGCAGGCGGTCGGCGCAGCGGGCGACGTCCTCGATGGTCAGGCCGAGGGCGAGCAACTGCCGCACCAGGCGGATGCGGGCGATGTCCCTCGGGCCGTACTCCCGCTGGCCGGACGAGGTCCGCGCGGGCGGCGGGAGCAACCCGCGCTGCTCGTACAGGCGTAGGGCGCGTGGCGTGGTCCCGGCCGCCGCCGCGGCGTCGCCGATCCGCATGAGACCTCCCGGCTGTGGTCACATCTCGATGACGACCGTCCCCACGTGTCGTCCTTCGAACAACTCACGCAACGCCAGCGGCGCGCGTTCGATGCCCGCGATCCGCGTGTGCGGGAAGGTGACGGCGCCCGATCGCAGCCAGGCGCCGAAGCGCTCCGTCCACTCCGCGTGGACCTCGCCGTCGACGCCGACGAGGCCGCGGATGGTGATGTTCCTGGCGATGAGCTGGAAGGCGTCCAGCTCCACCGGGGCCGTCGTGCCGCCGGACGCGGGCGAGAGCTGGGTGGCCAGGGTGCCGACCACGACGAGGCGGGCGCCGGGCCGCGCCGCGGCCACCGCGGCCTGAAGCTGTTCGCCGCCCACGGTGTCGACGACCACGTCGACCCCGTCGGGCGCGGCCTCGGCCAGCCGTCCGCCGATCGGGCCGCCGTCGCGGAGCACCACCGCGTCGTAGCCGAGCTCGGCGGTCATGCGCCCGGCCTTGGCCGGGGAGCCGGTGGTGCCGATCACGTGCCCTGCGCCCAGTTGCCGGGCGATCTGCCCGGCGAGCGACCCGACGCCTCCGGCGCCCCCGGTGACGAGCACCGTCTCGCCCGCGCGCAGCCGGGCGATCCGGGCCAGGGCCGCGTACGCGGTCGCGCCGCCGGACGCGAGATGCGCGGCGGGGTCGGGCAGGGAGTCGCCCAGCGGCGCGGTGGCGGGCACCGCGGCGAACTCACGCCAGCCCTGGAAATGCGCGATCAGGTCGCCCGGCCGCAGGTCGCCGTCCGCCGGGGCCGCGACGACCTCGCCGACGGCCGGGCCGAACAGCGTGTCTCCGGGGTGGAGCGCGGGGAAGGGCGTGCCGGGCACCCCTCCGGCGATCAGCGTGCGCAGCGAGGGGAAGACCTGGAACCAGCGGTTGCGCACCAGCACCTCACCGTGCCCCGGCACGGGCAGCGGGACCTCGGCGATGGTCAGATGCTCGGGGCCGGGAAGACCACCGGACGGAACCTCGGCGAGGCGGATCTCCCGCGCGGTGCGGGGCAGGCTCGCGGTGGTGGCCAAAGTCGTGGCGCGGGGCAGGGTCGGGGGCATGGCGACTCCCACGGTGTCGGGAAAGGGACCGCTCGTACGGCCACGGCCGCACAAGCCCCGCGACGCTAACCCCTGACCCGCGCGTCAAGGGCAAGCCCGGCGAGCCGTACGCGACGCCGCGCGGCTCACCCGCCGTCGTGTCGTCAGGCGGGGGGAGGGGACTACGGCGTGTACGGCTTGCCCGTGGCCGTCAGGCGAGGGCCGGGGCTACGGCGTGTACGGCTTGCCCGTGGCCGTCAGGCGGGAGCCGGGACCCCGGAGGGCCAGGCCATGCCCATCTTCCGTTCGAACGACCGCATCAGCTGCTCGGAGCAGTCCTGCTGGGCCGCCACCGTGCCCGCGCCCTTGCGGCACTCGTTGTAGGCGTTGAGCTCGTCGGAGAAGTAGAGCTGGAATCCCGTGGTCACGATCCCCAGGACGAACGCGAGCGACGACAGCACGACGGCCCCGGTCGCGAGTCCGATCCCGCGTCGTTCGCGGCTGAGCAGGCGGAGGTCACGGATCGCGATGACGATCGCGAATATCGACAGCGCCAGCCCGGCCGCAGGCAGCATCAGCGTGAAGACCAGGGCCATGATGGCGAGCGCGAGCGCCCGGCGACCTCCGGTCGCAGGGGTCGGCGTCTGCAGGGGTGTTGTCACGGTCTCCTCGCCTCGCGTTCCGCATAACCCGTCGTCAGTCGTGATGGCCGGCGCCCGATACGCTTTAGCTGCGTCGAGGGACGGTCCTCCACGCTCGACCACTCTCTAAGGAACCATCTCCCGGCAACCACCTGCAAAACGAAGGCAGCTCACGAAGGAGTTCCGCTCTGTCCGTCCGGCTTGTCGTCCTCGTCTCGGGTTCGGGGACCAACCTGCAAGCGCTGCTGGACGCGGCGGCCGACGACGCGTTCGGCGCGGCGGTCGTCGCCGTTGGGGCCGACCGTACCGGTATCGAGGGCCTGGCCCGGGCCGAGCGCGCCGGCGTCCCCACGTTCGTCGAGAGGGTGGGCGACCACCCGACCCGGGATGAATGGGACGAGGGGCTTGCCGGGCGCATCGCCGAGCACAAGCCCGACCTGGTGGTCTCCGCCGGTTTCATGAAGATCCTCGGTCCTCGTGTGCTGGGCGCGTTTCCCGTGGTCAACACCCATCCGGCGTTGCTGCCCGCCTTTCCCGGCGCGCATGCCGTGCGCGACGCCCTCGCGTACGGCGTCCGCGTCACCGGCTGCACCGTCCACCTCGTGGACGCGGGCGTGGACACGGGCCCGGTGATCGCCCAGGAGGCGGTGCCCGTACGGGAGGGGGACGACGAGGAGTCGCTGCACGAGCGCATCAAGACCGTCGAGCGGCGTCTTCTCGTCGAGACCGTGGGCCGCATGGCCCGCGAAGGCTGGACCCTGACCGAGCGGACCGTGCGCCTCGGGACGGGACGAGTCGCAGGACAGGCCGCAGACGGCCCGACACCAGGAAGGATCACGAAGTGACCCGCATTGCCATCCGCCGTGCGCTGATCACCGTTTACGACAAGACGGGTCTCGAGGACCTGGCGCGGGGGCTTGAGGCCGCGGGCGTGGAGATCGTGTCGACCGGCGGCACCGCCGCCGCGATCGCCTCCTACGGCGTGCCGGTCACCAAGGTGGAGTCGCTCACCGGATTCCCCGAGTGCCTGGACGGGCGGGTCAAGACCCTCCACCCGCGGGTGCACGCCGGGCTGCTCGCCGACGGCGCCAACCCCTCCCACGTCAAGCAGCTGGAGGAGCTGGAGATCGAGCCGTTCCAGCTCGCGGTGGTGAACCTCTATCCGTTCGCCGCCACGGTCGCCTCCGGCGCGTCCGACGCCGAGTGCGTCGAGCAGATCGACATCGGCGGCCCCGCGATGATCCGCGCCGCCGCCAAGAACCACGGCACGGTGGCCGTGGTCGTCGACCCCGCGGTGTACGGCCAGGTGCTGGCCGCGGTCGCCGAGGGCGGCTTCACGCTGACCGAGCGCAAGAGGCTGGCCGCCACGGCGTACGCGCACACCGCCGCCTACGACGTCGCGGTCGCGTCCTGGTTCGCCAACGTGTACGCGCCCGAGGGCGACTGGCCGTCGTTCATGGGCGCGGCGTGGAAGCGCAAGACCGCCCTGCGGTACGGCGAGAACCCGCACCAGGCAGCGGCCCTCTACACCGGCGAGAAGGGCGGCCTGGCCAACGCCGAGCAGCTCCACGGCAAGGAGATGTCCTACAACAACTACGTGGACGCCGACGCCGCCTGGCGGGCCGCCTGGGACTTCGCCGAGCCGTGCGTGGCCATCATCAAGCACGCCAACCCCTGCGGCATCGCGGTGGGCGCCGACGTCGTCGAGGCGCACCGCAAGGCGCACGAGTGCGACCCGGTCTCCGCGTACGGCGGGGTGATCGCGGTCAACCGCGAGGTGACCCGCGAGCTGGCCGAGCAGATCGCGCCGATCTTCACCGAGGTCGTGGTCGCGCCGTCGTTCGCGGCGGACGCGCTCGACGTGCTCAGGGAGAAGAAGAACATCCGCCTGCTCGCCTGCCCCGAGGGCCCGTCGAACGCCGCGGAGTTCCGCCGCATCGACGGCGGCCTGCTCGTGCAGACGGTCGACCGGGTGGACGCGCCCGGCGACGACCCGTCCACGTGGGAGCTGAAGACCGGAGAGGCGGCCTCGCCCGAGGTGCTGGCCGATCTCGCCTTCGCCTGGCGGGCCTGCCGTTCGGTGAAGTCCAACGCGATCCTGCTCGCGTCCGGCGGTGCGACCGTCGGCGTCGGCATGGGCCAGGTCAACCGGGTCGACTCGGCCCGGCTGGCGGTCTCCCGGGCCGGCGAGCGCGCGGCCGGGTCGGTCGGGGCCTCCGACGCGTACTTCCCCTTCCCCGACGGCCTGCAGGTGCTGGCGGAGGCCGGGGTGAAGGCGATCGTCGAGCCGGGCGGCTCGATCCGCGACGAGCTGGTCATCGAGGCGGCCAAGGAGGCGGGCATCACGCTCTACTTCACCGGGACGCGGCACTTCTTCCACTGATCGAGAAGGCCGGACCTATCGGCATGGAGAGGTGATTGTTGGGGCGGATGGGGTGAAAGCGGCATGATCACCCCATTTGGGCGGTTAATCTGAAGCGCCTACCCCATCCTCTCCACGGAGTCTCTCCATGCCCCTTGATACGATCATGAGCTCCTTCGCGACGTTGAGCGGCGTGTGGAACAGCCCGATCGCGCTGCTGCCCGTCGCCGCGATGGCCGCCTACTTCGGCTGGCGGATCGTGGAGTTCATCCCCTTCACCCGCCGGATCATCGAGCGGCGCGAGGGGGGAAGGTAACACACCTGGAAGGACGGGAAGTGCCATGACCGCGCGGCTTCTGGACGGCAAGGCGACCGCCGCCAAGATCAAGGGTGAGCTGGCGGAACGGGTGAAGGCCCTGGCGAACCGGGGCGTCACCCCCGGCCTGGGCACGATCCTCGTCGGAGACGATCCGGGCAGCCAGATCTACGTCGCGGGCAAGCACCGCGACTGCGCCGAGGTCGGCATCACCTCCATCCGCAAGGACCTGCCGGAAAGCGCCACCCAGGCCGACGTGGAGGCGGCGGTCGACGATTTGAACGCCGACCCGGCCTGCACGGGCTACATCATCCAGCTGCCGCTGCCGCGCCACCTGGACACCCAGGCGCTCATCGAGCGCATGGACCCGGCCAAGGACGCCGACGGCCTCCACCCGGTCAACCTGGGCAGGCTCGTCCACATGGTCGACGCCCCGCTGCCGTGCACGCCGCGCGGCATCGTGGTCCTCCTCCAGGAGTACGGCGTGCCGCTCAAGGGCGCCGAGGTCGTCGTGGTCGGCCGGGGCATCACCGTGGGCCGTCCGCTGGGCCTGCTGCTCACCCGCCGCGCGGAGAACGCCACCGTCACGCTCTGCCACACCGGCACCCAGGACCTGGCGTCCCACGTGCGCAGGGCGGACATCGTGGTCGCCGCGGCCGGAGTGCCCCACCTCATCACCGCCGACATGGTCAAGCCCGGCGCTGCTGTGCTCGACGTGGGCGTCTCCCGGGTCGACGGCAAGCTCACCGGTGACGTGGCTCCCGACGTACGCGAGGTCGCGGGCTTCGTCGCCCCCAACCCCGGCGGGGTGGGGCCGATGACCCGGGCCATGCTGCTGGCCAACGTCGTCGAAGCCGCCGAGCGCGCCTGATCAACCGGGCTGCTCCGCCGGGCTGGTGCGCCTTCACCGGGCTGCTCCGCCGGGCTGGTGCGCCGGATTGGTCTGCCGGTTTTCTCGGGCGGTGCGTGACGTCACCGGATATTTCCGGCGCGCGTGCTTCACTGTGTTCGCCCGGCCCCGATCCTTCCGCGGCCGCTCGCCCTCTTGGCGTACCTGCGGGGGCGGTGGCCGTTGGTCCTTGTCAAGCCCGGTCCAAGAATCGGGCTCGAGGCCGCCGACCCGACAAATCATGACTTATCGTCACTGTGTGTGAGCAGTCGGACGCTAGCGTATGACCTGCGGTCTCGGGTCCCGGGGCTGGCGGCCGGGGCCGCGCTGCTGATCGGCATCCTGGACATCGTCAGGGGCCTGGTGCCGAGCCTGCGCGCGAGCCGGATCGGCGAGATCGCGAGCGTCCTGCCGGGTGCCGTCACGACGCTCGCCGAGACGGCGTCGCTCCTGGTCGGCATCCTGCTGATCATGCTCGCCCACGCCCTCAGACGGCGTAAGGCGCGGGCTTGGCGCGCGGTCGTGGTGCTGCTCCCGGTGGACGCCGTGCTCGAAGGTCTGCACCGGCATCCGGTCGCCGCGTCGGTCTCGCTGCTCCTGTGGGTGGTGCTGCTGGCCGGTAGAGGGGAGTTCTACGCCCTGTCGGACCCACGTTCGCGCTGGCGGGCGCTGTGGAACCTGCTGGTGCTCGGCGCGTTCGACATCGTGATCGGGTGGATCCTCGTCGCCGCACATCACCGTACGGTCGCGGGTGACCCCGGCTTCGGCGACCAGGTGTGGCACGTCGTGCTCGGCCTGGTGGGCCTGGAGGGGCCGGTCGTGTTCACGTCCGAGCGCACCGGCGACCTGGTCTACTTCTCGCTCGCCGGGCTCGGCGCGCTCACCGCCGTCACCACGATCTACCTCGCCCTCCGGCCGGAACGGCCGGTCGCGGCGCTGGACGAGGACGACGAGCGGCGGCTGCGGGCCCTGCTCGACCGTTATGGCCGGCAGGACTCGCTCGGATACTTCGCGCTCCGCCGGGACAAGAGCGTGATCTTCTCGCCCAGCGGCAAGGCCGCCGTGGCCTACCGCGTCGTCGCAGGGGTGATGCTGGCCAGCGGCGACCCCATCGGCGACCCGGAGGCGTGGCCCGGGGCGATCAGGCGGTTCCTTGAGGAGGCCAGGCGGCACGCGTGGGTCCCGGCCGTCATCGGCTGCGGCGAGACCAGCGGCGAGGTGTGGGCCAGGGAGGGCGGCCTCGACGCACTGGAGATCGGCGACGAGGCCGTCGTCGACGTGGCCGGCTTCACCCTGGAAGGCCGGGCCCTGCGCAACGTACGTCAGATGGTCAGGCGGGTGGAGCGCCTCGGCTACACCTGCCGGGTGCGGCGTACGGGAGACCTGAGCGAGGCGGAGCGCCGGCGCATCGCCGACCTGGCCGACCGGTGGCGCGGCACCGAGACCGAGCGGGGCTTCTCGATGGCGCTCGGCCGGTTCGGCGACCCGGCCGACGCCGGCTGCCTGGTGGTCACGGCCCACCGGGCCACGTCCGAGGGCGAGGAGGCACCGGGCGGGGACATCCAGGCCGTCCTGCACTTCGTGCCCTGGGGGGCCGACGGCATCTCTCTCGACCTCATGCGGCGCGACCGCGAGGCCGACCCCGGGCTCAACGAGCTGCTGATCGTGTGGGCCCTGCAGGCCACGCCGGACTTCGGCGTGACCAGGGTCTCGCTGAACTTCGCGATGTTCCGCTCCGCGCTGGCCCGGGGTGAGCGGCTGGGGGCGGGGCCGGTGCTGCGGGCCTGGCGCGGTGTCCTCGTCTTCCTGTCCCGCTGGTTCCAGATCGAGTCGCTGTATCGCTTCAACGCCAAGTTCCGGCCCTCGTGGGAGCCGCGGTTCCTGCTCTATCCCGCCGCCCGCGATCTGCCACGTATCGGCATCGCCGCGCTGCGGGCAGAGGCGTTCCTCACGCCCCTGCGTCTCCGCTGGGGCCTGCTCCGCCGCCGGCGACCGGCTCCCGTTCCCCGTCTCCTCCCCGGTGCCGTCGTCGGCGGCGACAGCGGCCCGGAGACCCGCAGAACGGCCTGACCGTCCGCACGGGAAGCCGGTCGGTGTACGGCAGCCGGGTCTACCCGCAGACGCCGGGGAGGCCGCAGAGCTTGGCGGCCATCGTGCGCGCGTCCTTGATCAGCGGGCGGAACTGGGAGATCGGAAGGCTCTTGGTGACCAGGCCGGTCCTGACGTAGACCGCGATCGCGCTGCCTTGGCGGACGACGACCGAGCGGGAACGGTTCTCGAAGAAGAAGCCGCCGATCCGGAGGGCCTCGTCGCCGACCCCGGTGCTCTTCCAGCGGTATGAGTAGCGTTCGTGGCCGCGGCCCCCCGAGCCGCATTCGGCCAGGTCGGCGCGTACGGACCGCATCGCCGCCTTCGCGGCCCGCGCGGACGGGTAGAGCACGACCTGCTCGCTGCGATAGACGGTCTCCGCCAGATAGGTGAACGTACGGCTCGCGCTGCGGCCGTCGCGGGCGGTCCTGCGGCCGCACGGGTTCACCTCAAGGGGCTTCTTCAGGCTGTTGCTGAGCTTCAAGTGCTCCCACGGCCTGCGCGGGCCGTTCAACTTGGCCTCGTTCAGCAGGAATCCCCTGGGCAGCTTCGCCGTGGCCTGAACCGCGCTCGCCACCCCGGCCGTCACCTGCGCCGCCTGTGCCGTCGCGGCCTGACCCGTGCCCAGCGCCGTAGCCGTCACGGTCACCATGGCTGCCGTCATAACCCTGCGCATCGCACGCTCCCTTGCCGATCGGCGGACATCCCGTTTCGACGGAACACTCGCCGCTTTTGTTCAGCACGTCTCCGTCAGTTCCTGTTCACCAGGTCGCGGGCCTCGCGCTGCAGTCGATCGGCCTCGTCGAGAAGCTGGGCCGCCACGGTGCGGCAGCGCGTCCTCCAGGTGCCGATCTGGCCGCGTATCCGGTCGGTCAACGGGCCCGACCACTCCATGGTGGCCGCCATGCCGTTCACTCCATCGACCAGCTTCTCCACGTCGTTGGCTAATTCCCGAAGTTCGGCGGCCCTGTTCTCGAGTTCCTGCACTTCGGGTGGAGATGGCACGTTTTCTCCTCTCAGCGCTTTATTCGAGGATAAGTTACAGGTAGGCTCCCGCCGCATGGGGGAAGGCGTGACGCGGAGCTTCAGGCCTGAAGACCTCGAACGCTTGGCCGGCCTTATGGACGACCTGAACAGGTCAGCGGATGAGGTTTTTAAACGCGCCTGGCCATTACAGGCATCCCAAATCGTCGCACCACTGCGGGAATTGCCTGCCTGGGGAAGCGACACGGCCAAGGACCTGAGGCAGCGGGCCGCAATCGGCCGGCTGCAGACCGGCGACCCGTTCGCCGGGCTCGTGTGGGCGGGTTTTCCGCCGCTGGAAATCGTCGCGAATGGCGACAAGATCGACCCGGCGACTCTCATCTCCGTCAACTCGGTCGCGGACTGGGCGAACAAGATGGGAAATACGGATTTCCATCGCAAGCCCGGCGAGTCGCTGGACGACTACCTCACGCGGTTGAGGGCCGCCGCCGTCGCGCACGCCATCCCGGCCCTCGAACCGCACGAGGCGACGGTCGCCAACATCCTCAAGATCGTGAGCGATGTCAAAGGGGTCACCGCCACCGCCCCGATCGTCACCACCCAGGCCGTATCCCTCAGCCGCGTGCTGTTCAACAATCAGATCCTGAAGCCGGCGCTCACAAAACTGATCGACACAGCCGTGCAGGGTAAGGCGAACGCCCTGGCGAAAAAGCTGATACCGCGCACCAGATCTGTCGCTGCTCCAGGCACCGGTCTCGCCGGTCTCACTCGGCAGCTTTTCATGAAGAGCAAGCTCTACCGCGACTACGTGTCCCTGCTGCCTCATCAGCTGGAGATGGACGGCGCCGCCAAGGCGGTTACAACGGGCAGAGCGCTCGCTGGGGCCCGGGTGAACAACTTTCTCAATCGCGTCTTCGGCGACAACCGGCTCGCCGAGCTGCTGGGTGGCAAGACACATGCCGGGGTAGATGTGCGAGCTGCCGGAGAGGCGAACCTGCTCAAGGTCTGGTCGGCCACCGCGGACCCGAAAAAGATGGAGGCTGCCGCCGCGATCCTAAAGGTCGAGCCCACCGCCCTTACCCGGCTAGGAGTGGTGGCCCGTACGGCTGGGGCCTTCCGGTCGCTAGGCATTGTGGGCGCGGTCGCCAACACCGGCTACAGTGCGGCGAACGTTATCTCACAGGGCAACCCGATCGACGCGTTCAAGCGCAATGGCGCCGGATATGTCGCGGATATCGCCGAGGTTACTTTCAACGCCTCCCTAACCGCCGCGATGATCTGCCCCAGTCCCGTCGCCCTCGGAGCTACCGTCATTACGGGTGCCGTTTACGTCGGCGCGAAGGTCATCGAACACTGGGATGACATCGAGGCCGGTGCGAAGAAGGTGGGCGAGGCGATCGGCGAGGGGGCGAGAAAGGTCTTCAGCAGCCTCAACCCGTTCGACTAGTGAGCCAATTTCATCCTCGGGAGGCGTGTGCTACCCGATGGTTCTGAAGGACCGCGATGGCTTTGACCAGGTGGCCGGTCTTGCTCGGGCTACATCGCAGCTTGCGCAGGATGCGCCAACTCTTGAGCTGGGCGTTCGCGCGCTCACCAGGCCCGCGGAGCTTGGCGTGTGACCGGTTGGCCTGCTTTTGAGACTCGGGCTTGTTCCTGCCCTTGTACGGCGTGATCAGCACCTCGGCCCCGGCGCCCTGATAGGCCTTGTCGGCCAGGGTGATGATCCCGGCTTGGTCGAGCGCGCGCAGGATGCCCCAGATCCGGGCGGCGGTCAGGTCGTGGGTCTTGCCTGGCAGCGCACCGGAGGTCCACACGATGGTCCCGTCCGGTCCCGCGATGACCTGCACGTTCATCCCATGCACGCGATGCTTGCCCGAGTAGTAGGGCCGGTCGGCCTTCACTCGGTCGGTGCGGATGAGCGTGCCGTCCAAGACCAGGTAGTGCAGGCCGTCCTTCGTGGCCTTCCGCAGCGCCGTCGCCAGTTTCGGTGATCGAGCCGACAGCAGGGCGACGGTTTCCTCCACATACCGCCACGCGGTGGCCGCCGACACTCCGAAACCCGCTCCGACCTCGGCGAATGTCTCGCCCTTGCGCAGATAGACCAGCACCAGGAGCGCCTGCTGCCCGGGGTTGAGCCGCCGCCACGTCGATCCGATGGCCTTGCGCCGCCTGCGGATCAGTCCGGCCACGTAGTTCAGCGTTGAACGCGACAAATCGACGGCAGCACGATAGAACAGCACCCGAAGCTCCTGGCGATGACGGTGATGGTTGTGGTGATCAACCCGTCTACCAGGAGCTTCGCCACATCATGAGGAAAACCCGAGCATCGCGATCATGCTGTGACCGGCTTAGCCGCCCGGCGGATGAAAAACGTTCAGTGCAGGGAGATTGAGTAATGCCGTCCTTCGACAGCGCACGTGGCCGGTTCCGGCTTGGCCCGGCCCATTTGGGGGTCCTGGGCTGTCTTTACGAGGGGAGGGCGGTCACGGCTGACCTGGTGACTGCCCGGAACGAGTTGAGGGCCGTCGGTTTGATCAATGACGATGACGCCGTCGTCCCCGAGCTCGCTGACCTGACGGATGCCCTCGCCGAACCGATCGTGCTCGTCCAGATCGAGATGACCGGGGGCCAGGGCATGACGAACCACGGCGCGGTCGTCGGCAACGAGGCCTGTTACGTGTACGAGGGCTGGCCCGGCGAGCCGGAGCCGGAGTATGTCCCCACCGAACTCAGCACCCTCGTATGGTCACTCGCGCGAGCGGTGGGTCTGCGTGAGAGGGACGCCAAGCCACCGGCAGCCCCGATCATCACCACGACGATCGGTGTCATGGACGCCGGCTTCGTGGCGCTCGCCGAAGCGGACACCGACGACGTGGAGGAGACCGTCGCGCGGTTGCGCGCGGCGCTCGCCGCCGAGGGCGGGCTCACCGATCCCGAACTGACGGTCTTCACCCACCTGCTGCTTCAGCTCAACGGCAACTGGCGGATGACCGCAGCGTGGAACAACCGCGAGGGCAGGGGCACCGACATCCGAGGGATCACCGTGCTCGACTGCGGTCCCCTGGGCTACTGGCTACGGGAACGTCCCGCCGAGCCGGTCATGCCGGGGACGGTGACGCCCGACAGCGAGCTAAGGCTGGTTTTCACACAGACGCCGCGCGTCTGGGAGCTGATCACCGAGCTCCTCCCCAGCCTCGATCAACTTGCTGCCCCGGTGGGACGGTGATGTGCGATGTCGGATTTCACCTTCGAGCTTGTGCCGCAGAAGCCTTCTCGATCCGAGCGGAGGACCACCTTCCTGCTTCTGACCGGCACGGCGGGGCCGTATGGGGAGGTGTCTTTGAAAATCACCACCTATCCCGAAGAAGCCACGCTCCTTGCGGAGGGGCTGCCAGACGGCTCCATCTCTCATCCTGCTAATCCCGCAGAAGGGCTCATCGCTGTCGATGCCCGGACGCGACTGGCTGTCGGCGGAGTGACCGCCACTGTCACTCAAAACCGGCGCGCCTTGCGTAAGGAAGGACGTGGTCTTGGCATCAGCCTGGGTGATCGCCGATACACCTACCTCCGCCTGGACTCTGGAGAGGAGGAGCTACGGGACAGCGAACGAGGTGCGGTCACGCGGCGGCGCGGCCCCTTCCGCGGATCGAGGACCGTTATGGTCGTCCTGCCACCAGCCGATGGCACCGACCTGGCCCTTGCCCTGCTTTTGCTGGCTGCCGACACCACCCAGCTGACCGTGCCAGGGATGATCGTGTCCGGCATCATGTCGGTCTTCAACAATGGGCAAGGCAACATCTAGCGCCGCTGCGAAGATGGCGCTCTCAGCAGATGCCGGAAAAGCCCCAGCGCTTGCCGGCCGTCGAGACGCCGCGCGTCTGGGAGCTGATCACCGAGCTCCTCCCAGGCCTCGATCAACTGCCCGCTTCTGTTGGACGGTGAGGTACGGTGTCCGGTTTCTCTTTTGATCTTGTCGAGCGAGTGCCTGAACGCCGTCGTGAACGGAAGGTCACCTTTCTGCACCTGGTCGGCACGGCGGGTCCATACGGGGAGGTCTCTCTCCAAATTCCCAACTACCCCCGAGAGGCCACGCTGGTCGGGGATGGGCTGCCGGATGCGACGATCTCTAATCCGCTCGGCGCTTCTGGATACATCACCATCGATGAGCACACGCAGTTGACCGTGGGCGGGATCACCGCTCGTCTCTCCCGGAATCGGCGTGCTCTGCGTGCGGAGGACAGGGGCATCAGCGTCGTGCTGGGGGATCGCCACTACACCTACCTGTGCGGTCCAACAGGGCGGGAGGAACTGCGCGACAGCGAACGCGGTCCAGTGGTGTGCAGGGGGGCCCTTCGTTCCGGCGCGGCAAGAACCATGGTGGTCCTGCCGGACGCCGATGCCACCGATCTCGCGCTGGCCCTTGTCATGCAAGGCGCCGACACGAATGTGCTGACCGTCGGCGGAGTGATCCTCTCCGGCGCCATGTCGCTCCTGAACGGTTCGCGTCGTCACATATGACGCCCGTGTACGGCGGGAATCGTGCGTTGCTCATCTGCGGATACGCGACCTCATCGCCGGGCCTGGCATGCCCCGCGTCGGCTGGAGGTCGCCTGCCGGCTGCCGGCCGAATCGGTCGCTGATCATCTGAAGGGAGTCACTTGTCCGACACCGAGATCGTCTACCAGGAGCGGCCCGGAAAGCCGAAGTTGTGGCTCGGAGTGCCCTGGACACTGTGCGCCGTGCTGCTGATCTGGTCCTTCGGGGAAGCCTGGGTGCAGGATCACGAGCTCCCGATCGATGCCATGCTCGTCCTGACTCCGCTGTTCTTCGGCATCGCCTCGATCCCCGGGCTGGTCTCGCTGAGCAAGCGCCGCTACAACGCCATCACCCTGACGCCCCGGACGCTACGCGTGGGCCGTCACACGCTTCCCGTCGCCGACATCACGCTCCACCCGCCGGCCACGAGCCGTGCAGCTCGTCTGCTGGGCGGCGGGTACGACGTCCCGGTGGGCATGCATGCCGTCGAGCTCGGCGGGCGAGGTGGCGAGCGCTACGTGGTGGCGGTGATGAACCCGCAGGCGTTTCTCGCCGCGCTGACCCAGGTGATCGCCAAGGCGTGACGGCGAGCGCTAGTGGGCCGTGGGAACGCTCCATTGGCCGCCGGGGGTGGATGGCTTCCGCTCCCGGCGGCCGGTGTGCGGCTGGTTCAGGACGCCCGGCGGCCCGCGCTGGGGCGGGGCTGCGGCTCCGGCTCGGCCGGTCCGGTGGCCCGCTGCGGCGGCACGACCGGTGTGGGCCGCACCAGGCCGAGGGCGACGACCTCGTTGGCGAGCCGGGTGCGCCGGTTGGTGCCCTCCGGGATGCGGAACTTCTGGTAAAGCCGCAGCAGATGCTGCTTGACCGCCGCCTCGGTCACCACCAGGTCGTCGGCGATCTCCCGGGCCGTGGCGGGCGCCACGAACGCCTCGTCGGACAGCGCCGGACGGCACAGCGAGGTGAGGACGTCGACCTCCCGGCGGGTGAGCTCCGGCGCGGCGGCGCGGCGCAGCTCGACCTCGGGGGCGAGGTCCTCCCTCGGGATCCCGCCGACCCGGGCCCGGGCGGCTCCGAAGGAGACGACGTCGCCGTCGTCAAGCACCCTCCTGGCGATCGGCCTGCCGTTCACCCGGGTGCCGTTGCGGGACAGGCCCAGGTCCACGACGTACAGGTAGGGCCCGCGACGGACGAATTCGGCGTGCAGCCGTGACACGCTCGGATCCGTCAGCCGGATGTCCACGCCTCGGCCGCGGCCGATCGTGGTGACGTCGGGGCGCAGCGGCACCACCTCGCCGCTGTCCTCGATCCGTATGAACGGCCCCTCCACGGCAGTTCCTCCCCAGGTAGCCCGCCGTTACTTTCCCTATAGCTGCGGCTTACCCACCCGTGGCGAGGGGGAATCGCCTTTGCCAGGAGCAGAATCAATCCTGAAATTGGTCTGGACCTTTGAGGGGCGCTTTACCTGCTCACGGGTAGACTTCGGGCGGAGATAAGCGGAGGAAACACTTATGGCGGACAAGCCCACCAAAGGCCTCGCCGATGTCGTCGCCGCGTCCACAGCGCTCAGCGACATCGACGGCACGGCCGGCCGTCTCTTCTACCGTGGCTACGACATCCACGACCTGGCCGGCCACGCCACCTTCGAAGAGGTGGCCCACCTGCTCCAGCGCGGCACGCTGCCGACCCGCAAGCAGCTCGCGGACTACGGCGCGGAGCTGGCGGAGGGCCACACCCTGGGCTCGCTCGTCGAGAGCAACATCGCCGAAATCGCCGGGAAACAGGCGCCCATGGAGGCGCTGCGCACCCTCGTCTCGCTGGCCGGGGCCGACGACCCGGACAAGGACTCCAACGCCCCCGACGCCAACCTCCGCAAGGCCGCCAGGCTCACGGCGCAGCAGCCGATCCTCGTCGCCCGCTATCACGCGGCCAGGACGGGAGCCGACATCCCGGCGCCCGATCCCGAGCTGAGCACCGCCGCCAACTTCCTCCTGCAGATCACCGGCCGCCGTCCCGGGCAGCGCGAGGTCGAAATCTTCGACACCTGCCTGGTGCTGCACGCCGACCACACGATGAACGCCTCCACGTTCGCCGCCCGCGTGTGCGCCGCGACCCTGTCCGACATGCACTCGGCGATCGTCGCCGCCATCGGCACGCTCAAAGGCCCCCTCCACGGTGGGGCGAACGAGCAGGTCATGCGTACGCTGGAAGCGCTGGACCCGCGCGGCGTCGCGCAGGCCGTACGGGACAAGCTGGCGGCGGGCGAGAAGATCATGGGTTTCGGGCACCGCGTCTACAAGACCGAGGACCCCCGGGCGACGCACCTGCGGCGGATGTCGCAGGAGCTGGCCGAGGCCTCGGGCGACGACACCTACTATCGGATGTCGCGGGAGATGGAAGAGGTCGTCTTCGCGGAGAAGCACCTCTATCCGAACGTGGACTTCTACGCGGCGACCGTCTACCACTACCTCGGCATCCCCACGGACCTGTTCACGCCCGTGTTCTCGGTCAGCCGGATGTCCGGGTGGACCGCCCACGTGATCGAGCAGCACGCCGACAACCGGCTGATCCGGCCGGACAGCGAGTACATCGGAGAGCGCGACCAGAAGTGGGTGCCCATCGACGAGCGGTGACAGCGAGGAAGCGCCGAGGACCGCAGTTGCAGGCATGGGAGAGACGTGAGAACGAGCGAGCGTACGGCCTGGGGGCCGTACCTGCTGGTGGCGACGGGCGCGGCCGCCGGGCTGTGCGCGATCGGCGTGGGTGCGCCGGTGCCCACGGGTGGTGCGATCATGGGATGTGGCTTCCTCGCCGGATCCCTGGTCCGGGTGGCGGTCTCCGAACGGCGGGCGGGCGCGCTCGCGATCCGCGGCAAACGGGTGGACGCGCTCACGTTGGCGGCGTTCGGCGCGGCGCTCGTCATCGGCTCGCTGCTCATGCTGTTGCGGCTGCACGACTCGTAGGAACACGACCTCGTCGCGGGCTTACCACACCCGTCCGATAGCCTCAACGGCCAGTGAGCCTCAAAAAGGACGTGCTGGCCAGTTAATTCAGAAGGGGAACCCCACGCATGCCCAAGATCAAGGTAGCGGGTCCAGTCGTCGAGCTCGACGGCGACGAGATGACCCGGATCATCTGGAAGTTCATCAAGGACCAGCTGATCCTTCCCTACCTCGACGTCGACCTGAAGTACTACGACCTCGGCATTGAGAACCGCGACGCCACCGACGACCAGGTCACGATCGACGCCGCCAACGCCATCAAGCAGTACGGCGTGGGCGTGAAGTGCGCGACGATCACGCCGGACGAGGCCCG
Source organism: Microbispora hainanensis (assembly GCF_036186745.1). Classification (NCBI taxonomy): domain Bacteria; kingdom Bacillati; phylum Actinomycetota; class Actinomycetes; order Streptosporangiales; family Streptosporangiaceae; genus Microbispora; species Microbispora hainanensis. Next base: position 3,503,598 of record NZ_CP108086.1, read on the forward strand.
CGTCGAGGAGTTCGGCCTGAAGAAGATGTGGAAGTCCCCGAACGGGACGATCCGCAACATCCTCGGCGGTGTCATCTTCCGCGAGCCGATCATCATGTCGAACATCCCGCGGCTCGTCCCCGGCTGGACCAAGCCGATCGTCGTCGGCCGTCACGCCTTCGGCGACCAGTACCGCGCCACCGACCTGAAGATTCCCGGCGAGGGCACGCTGACGCTGACGTTCACGCCCAAGGACGGCAGCGAGCCGATCGAGCTCAACGTCTTCGACTTCCCCGGCGCCGGCGTCGCCCTGGCGATGTACAACCTGGACGAGTCGATCCGCGACTTCGCCCGCGCCTCCATGCGGTACGGCCTCGACCGCGGCTACCCGGTCTACCTGTCGACCAAGAACACCATCCTCAAGGCGTACGACGGCCGGTTCAAGGACATCTTCGCCGAGGTCTACGAGACCGAGTTCAAGGCCGACTTCGAGGCCGCCGGGATCACCTACGAGCACCGCCTGATCGACGACATGGTGGCCGCCTCCCTCAAGTGGGAGGGCGGGTACGTCTGGGCCTGCAAGAACTACGACGGCGACGTCCAGTCGGACACGGTGGCGCAGGGCTTCGGCTCGCTCGGCCTCATGACCAGCGTGCTCATGACCCCCGACGGCCGCACCGTCGAGGCCGAGGCGGCGCACGGCACGGTGACCCGTCACTACCGCCAGCACCAGCAGGGCAAGCCGACCTCCACCAACCCGATCGCCTCGATCTTCGCGTGGACCCGCGGCCTGCAGCACCGCGGCAAGCTCGACAACCAGCCTGAGGTCATCGACTTCGCCGAGAAGCTGGAGCAGGTCTGCATCGAGACCGTCGAGGGCGGCCAGATGACCAAGGACCTCGCGCTCCTGGTCGGCGGCGACGCCGAGTGGCTGACCACGCAGGACTTCCTCGCGGCTCTCGACGAGAACCTCAAGAAGAAGATGGCGCAGTAACGAGTGCGCGCTTGGCGGCGTGCCTCGGAACACGCCCTGAAACGTGCCCTGTAACGGGCCTGGAAACGGGCCTCTGCCTGCGGTTCTCCACCGCCGGGCAGAGGCCCGTTCGCTTTACGGACCGGCTGCCGGCCGAGCGGCCGCCTGGACGGCGCGGAAGGCGGCGCGGGCGCCGTACGGCCGGGCGGTCACACCCCGGGCCGTCCGAAACTTTCCGGGCGGCCCGTTTCCGTCACTCGGAGGTAGGGGCCGCTCGCCGCATTGTCACGGTTTCCTGACGTCACGGCGCGGTATCGAGCCGCGGAACCGTCGCACCGGGGCCGTAAAGTTCTGGTGCCGGTAGTTTGCCGAATCGTGGGGAACGGAATGCCGCAGATCGCGCCGTTGCAACCGGGGGATCCGACCAATCTCGGTCCCTTCGTGCTGTCCGGCCGTCTCGGCGAGGGCGGGCAGGGCGTGGTCTACTTCGGCCAGGACGAGGCCGGAGAGCGGGCCGCGGTCAAGCTGCTGCACGTCAAGTTCTCCGGTGACGCGACGGCCAGGTCCCGCTTCGCGCGGGAGCTGCGCGCCGCCCAGCGCGTGGCGAGCTTCTGCACCGCCCGGGTCCTGGCGGCCGACCTGGAGGGCGACACGCCCTACATCGCGAGCGAGTTCATCGACGGGCGTTCGCTGCGCGAGACCGTCGAGGAGGACGGGCCGCTGACCGGTTCGAGTCTGGAACGGCTGGCGGTCGGCACGGCCACCGCGCTCACCGCGATCCACCAGGCGGGCATCGTCCACCGCGACTTCAAGCCCGACAACGTGCTGCTGGCCGTGGACGGCCCGCGGGTGGTGGACTTCGGCATCGCCCGCATCCTCGACTCGACCGCCACGATCACCAGCCGGGCGATCGGCACGCCCGCCTACATGGCGCCCGAGCAGATCTCCGGCGGCACGGTCGGGCCCCCTGCCGACGTGTTCTCCTGGGCCTCCACGATCGCGTTCGCCGCGACCGGCGACGTCGTGTTCGGAGGCAACTCGATCGCGGTCGTGCTCAACCGCATTCTCAACCACGACATCGACACCGGGATGCTGCCCGAGCCGCTCGGCGGAGTGGTCCGCGCGTGCCTGCGCAAGTCGCCGGACGAGCGCCCGGCGGCCGACCAGATCCTGCTGCGCCTGCTGGGCCGCGCGGTGTCGGGCGACGCGTCGGCTGTCGTGCTGTCCGAGGGCGCCGCGCACGCCGCCGACCCCGACGCTCTCGCGCGTACGGGGCCGGTCCGCGCCCCGGCGACGGGCGGCGCCGGTCGGCTGCCCACGGGTGGCGCACGGACCGGAACCGGTGCGGGGGCCGGGAGCGGCCCGGCGGTCGGGAGCGGCCCAGGAGCCGGGAGCGGCGTATGGACCGGCACAGGCGACCACGCCGGTCATGCTGGGAACGCCGGTCAGGCCGGTCACGCCGCGAACGCCGGTCGGGCTCGGAACGCGGGTCATGCTGGGAGCGTCAGCCAGGGTGGTCACGGCGGAAACGCCGGTCAGGCCGGTCACGCCGGGAACGTCGGCCAGGGCGGTCACGCCGCGAACGCCCGTCAGGTCGGCCAAACCGGTCACACGGGGAACATCAGCCAGGGCGGTCACGCCGCGAACGCCGGTCAGGCCGGGAACGACGCGTCGACCGGGGCGTCTCAGTCCGCCTCGTTGTCCGGCCCCACCAACCCCAGGTTCGGCGCTGTCCCACGCGAGGGCACGGGGGGCCTCGGTGGTCACGCCACCGTATGGCCTGTTGTGGCGGCTTTCGACGCGGCGGGGCCCGTACCGGCCAGGCCCCTGCCAGGCGGAACGGGATCTGCTGGCACCGGGCCGGCTGAGACGGGGCCGGGCGATGCCGGGGCATACGGCGTGCCGGACGCGACCGGGACGTACGGGATGGAGCCGGGCGGGACCGGACCGGGTGGCACAGGGCCCGGCGACACGGGGCCCAGCGGCACAGGGCCCAGCGGCACAGGGCCGGGTGGTGGGGCACGACGTCGCCGGAGGGGCCTCTTCGGCGCGCTCGCGGCCGTGCTCGCCGTCGTGGCCGCCGGGACCGCGATCTTGGCCGCCAAGACCGGCTTCGCGTTCGGTGACGCGAGCGAGGACGGCGCCACCGGCGCCGTGGTCACGCCGCGGCCGAAGCCGGCGTACGGCTCGGTTTATGACAAGGCGCGGCAGACCAAGCGGCTGACGATCGGTGTGCGGTGGGACGTGCCCGGGGTCGGTCTGGAGCAGGCGAGCGGGTTCAGCGGGTTCGACGTGGACGTCGCGACGGCCATCGCCAGGCGCCTGAACGTCCCCGCGAACGGGATCACCTTCCGCAGGCTCGGCGTCGGCGACCGGGTGCGCGCGCTGACCGACGGCACGGTGGACATGGTCGTGGCGACCTACTCCTACGACGACAACCGCAACGACGCGGTCACGTTCGCCGGGCCGTACTACACGGCCCACACCGACCTGCTGGTGCTCTCCGGCTCGCGCATCAAGAAGCTGGCGGACCTGGCCGGGCGTCGGATGTGCGCGCCCGTCGGCAGCGTCAGCGCCCGGCTCGTCGCCGACAAGGTGGGCGTCGAGCAGGTCCCGGTGAACGACTACGCCGAGTGCATGAACCTGCTGACGCGAGGCGAGGTCGACGCCGTCCCGGGGGACGACCTCATCATCGCCGGTTTCGCCAACCGCGTGGCGAGCCTGAAGCTGTCGGTGCTCGGCGTGCGGCTGACCGACCAGCGCTACGCCGTCGGCCTGCCGAAGAGGGACCTGCGCACCTGCCGCGCCGTGGAGGACGCGATCAGCGGCATGTACGGCGACGGCACGATGCGTGACCTGCTGCGCAAGCACTTCGGCAACGTCGACTTCGCTCCTGAGCAGGACGTCCCGCCCAAGCTCGCCTGCCGCTGACCCCGCACTCCGGTCGGCCGGGCGTGTGGTGCGTCATGAGCGCGCCGCTGCCGGCCGAGCGCTCACACTCCGGCTCGCCGAGCCGGCACTCTGATCGGCTGAGCCCCGCGCCACGGCTGCCCGAGCCCGCGCCCTGGCTCCGCTGGGCCCGCACTCCGGTCCGCCGGGTGTGCGGCGCCTCATGTCCGTACTCCGGCCGGCCGGCCGGGCGGGCGGGGTCCAGGCCCGAGGCCCGGTCGCCCGTCGGGGCTCAGGAGGCGTCCGGGCTCAGGAGGGGTTCGCGCCCTCCTCCGTGGAGGTCTGGCGGCCGATTTGGGCGATGGCGTCGTCGGCCCACTGCAGGGAGGTGCGGACCTGCCGGAGGCCGAGGTCCAGGGCGAGGTCGCCGAACCTGACCCCGGACGTCCTCTCCGGGGTGGAGGCGGCCTGCTTGGACGCCCGCAGGGCCTCCAGCTCGGCCAGCTTGTGCTCCATGTGGCTCTTCAGCCGTTCCAGCACGTCGAGCGCCTCGCGTGGTTCGAGTAGCGGGAGCAGGAACGCCTGCAGCGCGACCTCGCTGCGCGTCGGACCGGTGGGGTCGTGCCCGATCAGCCAGGCGCGCAGCTCCGCGCGGCCTTCCGGCGTAATCGAGTAGATCTTCCGCCCCCGTGCGCCCTCCGCCTCCACCGTGACCAGCCCGTCGGCGGTCATCTTCGCCAGCTCGGGATAGATCTGGCTGTGCCCCGCCTGCCAGACGTGGGCCACCGACCTCTCGAACCCCTTGGTCAGGTCGTAGCCGCTGGCCGAGCCGTACGCCGTCAGCAGACCGAGAAGGGCGATGCGCAGGGACATGCCCCCACTATACCTAAGGATTGACATGTAAGCTCTTACATGTCACCTTCGACATATGCGATCCAGAAACGGACTCCTCCTTTTCGCCGTGCTCGGCGGCATGTTCCTGGCGATGCTCGACCAGACGATCGTCGGCACCGCGCTGCCGAGGATCACCACCGAGCTGGGCGGCACCGACCTCTACACCTGGGTGGTGACCGCCTATCTTCTCACCTCGACCGTCACGGTCCCGCTGTACGGCCGGCTCTCCGACGCGTACGGGCGAAAGCCGCTCCTGCTGATCGGGGTGGTGTTGTTCCTGCTCGGCTCGATCCTGTCCGGGGCGGCGCAGACCATGGGGCAGCTCATCGCCTTCCGGGGCGTGCAGGGGCTCGGCGCGGGCGCGCTCCTGCCGCTGTCGCTGGCGCTGGCGCTGGACTCGTTCCCGCCGGAGCGCAGCGGGCGGGTGCAGGGCGCCGTGGGCGCCGTCATGGCGCTGAGCTACATCGCCGGGCCGTTCCTCGGCGGCCTGTTCACCGACCACGCGAGCTGGCGCTGGGCCTTCTACGTCAACGTCCCGATCGGGGCCGTCCTCGTGGCCATCATCGTGTGGCGGCTGCCGCACCGTCCCGGGCACGGTGGGGCGCGGCCCGACTATCTCGGCATCGCCGTGTTCAGCGCCGCGATCAGCGCCCTGCTCGTCGGCCTTACCGAGAAGGGGATCGACGGCCACACCTGGACGAGCGGGCCGGTGGCCGGGCCGATCGGCGCGGCGCTCGCGCTGCTCGTGGTGTTCGTCCTCGTCGAACGGCGGGTCGCGGAGCCGATCGTGCCGCTCCACCTGTTCGCGAACGGCACATACTCGCTGGTCAACGTGGCGTCTTTCTTCACGGCGTTCTGCCTGTACGCCGGGGTGGTCTTCCTGCCGCGCTACTTCCAGGAGGCGCACGGCCTGAGCGCGACCTCCTCGGGGCTGCACATCTATCCGCTGATGCTGGCGATGGTCGTGGGCAGCGCCGGCACCGGCGCCCTGATCGCGCGTACCCGCCGCTACAAGCCCTGGCTGGTGATCGCGCCGGTCTTCCTCGTCGCGGGCACGGCGCTGTGCGCGAACCTCGAAGTCGGCACCTCGACTCCGCTGCTCGTCGTGTGGATGGCGCTGATCGGGCTCGGCATGGGGCCCATGCTGTCGGGCCTCACCGTGGCGATCCAGACCTCCGTGCCGGCCCGCTACATCGGCACGGCCAGCGCGAACCTGACGTTCTTCCGGCAGATCGGCGGCTCGGTGGCGCTGGCCGTCGCGGGCACGGCGTACACGTCCGTGGTGACGCGGGAGGCGCCGATGCACGGCCTGCCCGCGGCCCACGCCGCCGCGACCGCGACCGTCATCCCCTGGCTGGGGGTCGTGGGCGCGGTCGTCGCCCTCCTCGCGCTCGCCCTGCTGCCTCGGGGCGGCGTGCCGCTCGACAGGCGCGCGCCGCGGCAGGAGGACCTCGTCGCGGCGTGAGAAGGCACGTCAGCGGCGCTTCGAGCGGCGTGTCGGACGGTGCGCGGGGCCCGTCCGACACGGTTGAATTGATCGCAAGCGTTCGGGGGAGCGGCAGTGGGTCGTAGGGTCGTCACGGGTTTCACGGGTTTGGTCTGTGTGTTCGCCGCCGGAGCGCCTCATCCGGCGCTCGCCGTCACCGGGGAGCCACCCCGGCCGGCACCGGTGAAGGATCAGTGGGGCATGGCCGACCTCACGGTCGGCATCACCGCCACGCCGAAGGTGGCGCAGCCGGGGCAGCCGTTGACCTATCACGTCACCGTGCACAACAAGGGCCCGGGTGACGCCGTGCTGCCGACGCTGCGGGTCGCCCTGCCGAAGGACTTCCAGATCGTCAACGTGGGCGTCGCCGAGTGCGAGCCCGGCAAGGCGCGCAACCGGGTCGTCTGCCATTCGTCCGACGACGTCCTGCCCGGCGGCTCGGGCGACATGACGATCACCGGAGTGATCGCGCCGGGCGCGCACGGACCGCTGCGGGCGCGGGCCGATCTGACCTCCGAGGTGCTCGACAAGGACGAGACCGACAACAGGGCCGAGGTGGTGACCCGGGTCGACGAGGGGGCCGACCTGTCGATGCGGTTCCGCTCCTCGGCCAGGTTCGTCCGCCCGGGTCACTGGTTCTCCGTACGGGCCGAGGTGCGCAACCGGGGGCCGCGCGTCGTGCGGGACGCCTACGTGTTCTTCCAGCCGCGCCGGGCCCGGCTGCTGTCCGCGCGCGGCGGGCGCTGCCGGGGGAACCGCCAGTTCGTGGGGTGCTCGCTGCCGCCGATAAGGTCGGGGTCGCGGGGGCTGATCGAACTCGTGTTCCGGGTGCCGTCCCGGGCCTCGCACGCCGTGGCGACGATGGCCACCGTCTATTCGCGCCGGTACGGCGACCGCCGCCCGGCCAACAACAAGGCGAGCGTACGGGTGGCCCTGCGCCGAGCGTGACCCGGCGGCGTCGATGCGGGCGCCGGGCTCAGGCGGTCTTGGTGGAGGCGGTCCAGGCGTCGGTGACCATGTCGCGAAGCGACGCGTGGGCCGGCTTCCAGCCCAGCTCGTGCTGGATCTTCTCCGACGACGCCACCAGCACGGCCGGATCGCCGGGACGGCGCGCCGCGACGGTGGTCGGGATGGGGTGCCCGGTCACCTCGCGGCAGACGTCCACGACCTCCTTGACCGAGAAGCCCGTGCCGCTGCCGAGGTTGTAGATCCGGTGCTCGCCGGGCGTGCAGGCGTCCAGGGCGAGCAGGTGAGCGCGGGCGAGGTCGGCGACGTGGACGTAGTCGCGGATGCAGGTGCCGTCCGGAGTGGGGTAGTCGGTGCCGAAGACGCTGACCGACTCGCGCTCGCCGAGGGCGACCTTGAGGATGTTGGGGATCAGGTGGGTCTCGACCGTGTGCCGCTCGCGGAACTCGCCGTACGCACCGGCCACGTTGAAGTAGCGCAGGCTGACCGCGCCCAGGCCGTACATCCCGGCGAAGGCGGTCAGCGCGGTGTCAACGGCGAGCTTCGACGCACCGTAGGGGTTGCCAGGGCGGGTCGGGTCGGTCTCCAGGATGGGCGTGCGCTCGGGCTCGCCGTACGTGGCGGCGGTGGAGGAGAACACGATCCGGTTCACCCCGGCCTGCCGCATGGCGTCGAGCAGCGCGAGCGTGCCGCCGAGATTGTTCGACCAGTACAGCCCCGGCTTCTCCACCGACTCGCCCACCAGGGACTTGGCCGCGAAGTGGAGCACGGCGTCGAACCCTTCGGACAGCACGCCGCCCGCCTCGGTGATCGACGCCTGCACGAACGCGGCTCCCGCCGGAACGGCGTCGGCGTGCCCCGTCGACAGGTCGTCGAGCACCGTGACCTCGTGCCCCTCCTCCAGGAGTTGCGCCGCCACGACGCTGCCGATGTACCCGGCTCCACCAGTAACCAGCAGCTTCACTGTTCGCTCCTGTTCAGAAGTGTTGGATTATGTACGTCCGGGGCCTAGCTTACGCGGTTCCCATGAGGAGCGGGTTAAATGCCTCCAGTACCGCAATCCCAGCAAGTCGCAGGGGATCGCGACGACCGGCCCGGCCTGCCTGACACCCGAACGGACTGATGACGTTGAGCAACGTCGCGGTGACCATCACCCTGGTCCTGATATTCATCCTGATCGGCGGGTTCTTCGCCGCGGCCGAGATGGCGATGGTCTCGCTGCGGGAGAGCCAGATCCGCCGCCTGAGCCGCGAGGAGGGACGCCGCGGCGCGCGGGTGCAGAAGCTCGCCCGCGACCCCAACCGCTTCCTGTCCGCCATCCAGGTCGGGGTGACCGTGGCGACCGTGCTGTCGGCCGCGCTCGGCGCCGACGCGCTCGGCCCGCGCTTCGCCCCGGTCCTGGAGCAGTGGGGCCTGCGGCCGAGCGTGGCCGCGCCCGTCGCGTTCGTGGCCGTCACGCTGGCCATCTCGTACGTCACCCTGGTGCTCGGCGAACTGGCGCCCAAGCGGCTCGGCCGGCAGCGGGCGGAGAGCCTGTCGCTCGTCACCGCCCCGCTGCTCGACCGGATCGCCATGCTGTCGAGGCCGGTGATCTGGCTGCTGTCCAAGTCGACCAACGGCGTCGTACGGCTGCTCGGGGGCAACCCGTCCGCCGACAGGGCGGCCATGACCACCGAGGAACTGCGCGACATGGTCGTGGGCCACACGGAGCTCACCCAGGACGAGCGCGACGTGATCGCCGAGGTGTTCGCGGCGGGCAAACGGCAGCTCAGGGAGGTCATGCTGCCCCGCACGGAGGTCGAGTTCATGGCGGCCGACACCCCGCTCGCCGAGGCGGCCGTGCTCGCCGCGGCCATGCCGCACTCGCGGTTTCCCGTCTATCGCGACTCCTACGACGACGTGATCGGGTTCGTGCACGTGCGCGACCTGCTCGACCCGGTGCGCACCGGGCGGCTGGAGCCGATCAGCGAGCTGGTGCCGATCCGCCCGGTCAAGTTCGTGCCCGCGAGCAAGCGGGTCCTCGTCACGCTCGCGGAGATGCGCGACGAGGGCCACCACCTCGCCATCGTGGTGGACGAGTACGGCGGCACCGACGGCATCGTGACGCTGGAGGACCTGGTCGAGGAGCTCGTGGGCGACATCCGCGACGAGTACGACGAGAGCGGCGACGCCGTACGCGTGATCGCCGGGGATGTCGAGGTCGAGGGGCTCGTCAACCTGGATGAGTTCCACACGCAGACGGGCGTGCGGTTGCCCCACGGGCCGTACGAGACCCTGGGCGGCTACGTCATGGGCTTCCTCGGCCACCTGCCCCAGCGCGGCGAGGTCGCCGAGGCGCCGGGCGTGAAGCTGACCGTGACGGAGATGGACGGCCGCCGCGTCTCCCGCGTCCGCGTCACCCGTACGCCCCCGGAAGACCCGGCGCCGGCGGCGACCGGCTGAGCGGCGGGCGGGGCATCGGCGCGGGGCCGGGGAAGTGTTCCACGCTCGGCGCCCGAGGGAGGCGTCCTCCCCACAGGCGCGGGGCCGGGGAAGTGTTCCACGCCCGGCGCCCGAGGGAGGCGTCCTCCCCACAGGCGCGGCCCCACCGCGAGCTGTGGCGATCCTGTCGGCTCAGGGACCTCGGCGGCGGGAGCGTCCGCCACGGGCCGCGTCTGTCGCGGGCAGCCCGCGACTGCTGACAGAATTGCCGTATGGCTCTTGCTCGCGTCCTGTCCGGTATCCAGCCGACCGCCGACTCGTTCCACCTGGGCAACTATCTCGGCGCCATCCGTCAGTACGTCGCGCTGCAGGACACTCATGAGGCCTTCTTCTTCATCGCCGACCTGCACGCGCTGACCGTCGCGCCCAAGCCCGAGGAGCTGCGCCGGCGCACCAGGATCGCCGCCGCCCAGCTGTTCGGCGCGGGGCTCGACCCGGAGCGCGCCGCGGTCTTCGCACAGAGCCACGTGCGTGAGCACAGTGAGCTCGCCTGGTATCTGATCTGCCAGACCGGCATGGGCGAGGCCGGCCGGATGACGCAGTTCAAGGACAAGTCCGCGCGCTATGGCGAGAGCTCGGCCAGCGTGGGCCTGTTCACCTATCCGATCCTCCAGGCGGCCGACATCCTGATCTACCAGGCCGACCAGGTGCCGGTCGGGGTGGACCAGAAGCAGCACCTGGAGCTCAGCCGCGACCTCGCGCAGCGCTTCAACAGCCGCTACGGCCAGACGTTCAAGGTGCCGAGCCCCTACATCCTCAAGGAGGTCGAGAAGATCACCGACCTCCAGGACCCGACCGCCAAGATGTCCAAGTCGTCGTCGAGCCCGCAGGGCATCCTCGACGTGCTGGAGGAGCCGAACGTCCTGCGCAAGAAGGTCATGCGCGCGGTGACCGACACCGGCAGCGAGGTCGTCGCCGACGAGGAGAACAAGCCGGGCGTCACCAACCTGCTGCGCATCCTGTCCGCGCTGACCGGCACGCCGATCCCCGACCTGGAGACGCGGTTCGCCGGGCAGGGATACGGCGCGTTCAAGAAGGAGGTCGCCGAGGCCGTCGTCGAGACGTTCTCGCCGATCCGGGAGCGTACGGAGAAGCTGCTGGCCGACGAGGCCGAGCTCGACCGGCTGCTGATCGCGGGCGCCGCCCGGGCCCGCAAGGTGGCCCGCGAGACGATGGAGCAGGTCCGCGAGCGCCTCGGCCTGCTTCCCACGCCGCCCTTCGAGTGATCCGCGCCGGCTCCGCCCTTCTCGTGGGCGCGCCCACGCCGCGCTTCGAGTGAGCCCGTGCCCACGCCGCACTTCGTGTGAGCGCGCCCAGGCCGCTCTTCGAGTGAGCCGCGTTCGCTTCGTCCTTCGAGCGACCCGCGTCTGAGACCGCGGCCCCGCCCCGGGCCGCGGTCGCCGTACGCATCGAGACGCCTTCTCCGGGTACACAAGGGCGATGGGAATGGCGTTGGTCGACCGGGTCACGCGGCGGATCGATGAGGTCAGGGCATGGGGCCGCATGCGGATCGAGCGTGACCGGATCCGCTTCCCCTGGTTCGATCACCTCATCCGGACCGTGCAGCGCTACCAGGTGCAGTCGGGAGACCGGCTTGCGGGCGCCATCACCTACTTCGCGTTCCTGTCGTTCTTCCCGCTGATCGCGTTGGCGTTCGCCCTGTTCGGCTACATCGTGACGATCCGCCCGGACGCGCTCGCCACGCTCACCGAGGCGATCAACAAGCAGCTTCCCGGGCTCGCGGACCAGCTCCACATCGACCAGCTGGCCGGGGCCCGCGCCCGGGCCGGGGTCATCGGTCTGCTCGGTCTGCTGTACGCCGGGCTGGGCGCCATGGACGCCCTGCGCGGGGCCCTGCGCACCATCTGGATGACCTGCGAGCCGCCGCTCAACTACTTCGTCGGCAAGCTCCGCGACCTCGTCGCGCTCGTGCTGATGGGCCTGGCCATGCTGGTCTCGGTGATCGCGAGTGGGTTCGCCACCGGGGCCACGAGCACGGTCGCGGGATGGCTCGGCCTGGGCTCCTCGCCACTGGCCGGCTTCGGGATCTGGCTCGCCGGGATCGGCGCGAGCCTCGTCGCCGACCTGCTGCTCTTCCTGGTCATCCTCGGCTGGCTGGCCAAGCCGCCGCAGCCGTTCCTCGTCGTGCTCAAGGGCGCGCTGCTGGGGGCGGTCGGCTTCGGCGTGCTGAAGCAGCTCGCGGCGCTGATCCTGGCCGGCACCCTGCGCAACCCGGTGTACGGCACGTTCGCCGTGGTCGTGGGGCTGCTGCTGTGGATCAACCTGTCGGCCCGGGTGATCCTCTACGCCGCCGCGTGGACGGCGACGGCCACTCTTGGCCCGCCGCCCCAGCCCACCCCGCTGCCGTCGCCCGCGACCACGCCCACGACCGGCCGTGGCCCGACCTGACGGGGGCGCAGCCCGAGGGGTCGGTGGGCACCGATCCCCGGCCGGCCGCCGAGGCCGTGCTGAAGCTCGTCGGCAGCGACGAGCCGCCGCTACGGCTGCTGCTGGGCGGCATGGCCTACGACCTGGCCTTCGACGTCTCCCGTCAGCGCATGAAGACGCGGGCCCGATGGGAGGAGGTCAGCCGCGCCGCCGAGCACGCCGTCCCCGCCCGCGAGTTAGCCGGTGGCATCGCCGGGCGTCCTGCGGCGCCGGCGCAGGGCGTACGCGCCGAGGGCGAGGACCACGACGGCGCCGCCGCCGATCACCAGGGGAGTGGTCGAGCCCGCGCCGTTGGAGGCGGGGTCCTCTCCACGTGCCCTGGCCGCGCCCACGTCGGCCCCGCCCGGCGTCGGAGAGGCCCGTACGGCCAGGGGGGAGGAGGCGGGCTTGGGGTCGGGCGCGGGGGCGACCAACTGGCCCACGGGGGCCGCCTTGCCCCTCGCGGCGAAGCCCCAGTCGAGCAGCTTGGCGACCTCGTCCCAGAAAGAACCGGGGTGATGCATGATCACGACGAGGATCGTGTGGCCGTCACGCTTGGCCGCGCCCACGAAGCTGCCCAGGGCCTTGGACGTCCAGCCGTTCTTGACGCCGAGCATGCCCTTGTAACGGCCCAGCAGCCGGTTGTGGTTGGCCATCTCGTAGTAAGCGGGCGCGGGAGACTCGCTGGCCTCGGCGTCGTCGCGGCGCTTCTTCTTCTTTTTCTTCTTGGGGTCTTCCTTGGGCGCGGGGAACTTGGCGACCTTCGTGCTGATGTATTCGCGGAAGTCCGGGAGCGCCAGCCCGGCCCGCGCGATCAAGGCGAGGTCGTACGCCGAGCTGCGCTGGCCCGGGGCGTCGAGGCCGTTCGGCGTCTTGGCCACCGTGTCGTACGCCTGGAGCTTGCGCGCCTCCTTGTTCATGTCGGCGAGCGTCTTCTTCACGCCGCCGTTGGCCTCGGCCAGCGCGACGGCCGCGTCGTTGCCGGAGACCATGAGCAGCGCCCGGAAGAGGTCGTCGACCTTGTAGATCGGCTCGGGGACGATGCCGACGGCGCTGCCCTCCACATTGCAGGCTTCCTCGCTCGGCTTGATCTTGCGGTTCTTGTCGAGCCGGGGGATCAGCGTCACGGCCGTCAGCGTCTTGAGCGTGCTCGCGGGCAGGTAGTGCCCGTGCGGGTCCTTGGCCGCGAGCACCGCGCCGGTGTCGGCGTCGGCGATGACGTACGCGCTGGCCTCGGTCTTGGGCGGGGGCTTGATCCCGGCGGGCCGGATGATCCCGCGGCCGGCGAGCCGGTCTCCGCCGATGGCGCCGTTAGCCTTGCCTGTTCCAGAGACGGCCGTTCCAGAGACGGTCGCTCCGGTGACAGCGGTTCCCGTCCCTGTGGTTCCGGCCACTGTGGTTCCGGTGACTGCGGTGCCGAGCGTGGCCGTGCCGGTCTGCCGCGGCGCCAGGTCTGGCACGGCCCGTGCGTTCGCGGTGGGAGGGGCGCAGAGCAGCGCCGTCGTCAGCACCCCCGTCGTCGTCACGGTCGCGGCGAGGGCCCGCAGGTTCGTCCCCATAGGTCGCTCAGCCTAGCCTTGACTGCCTTCGCATGACGCGACATATGCCCCAAATGCCACAGGGCCACGCTGGTGGCAGCCCGATACTGTGGACATGACGAGACGTGTATCGATCTTCCTTGTGGCACTCGGCGTTTTCACGATCTTCGAGTGGATCAACCTCGGCTTCAACCTCGCCGACGGGCACGAGACGTCCTTCTACGTCGTCCACGGCGTGCTCATCGCGGTGAACATCATCTTGGGGCTGGCGCTCGGGGCGGTCGGCGTGCGGGGATGGATGAAGGGTAGGGCCTGAGCCTGGAACGACCTTGTCCGCTGTGACCCGAAGGGTCGGCAGGGACCGAGCGTGATGGAGGCAAGCTTTGGCGATCGACTTCAACCCTTCACGTGGCGCGACGCTCGGCGTGGAATGGGAGCTTCAGCTCGTCGACCGGCTGACGCGTCATCTCCGCCAGGACGCCAAGGAGGTGCTCGCCGCGGTTCCCGACCTCAGTGAGGGGCAACGGCCCAAGGCCATGCACGAGCTCATGCAGTCGCAGGTCGAGATCGTCACCGACGTCTGTCACACCGTCGCCGAGGCGGTGCAGGATCTGAAGAAGAGCATCGGCCGGCTGGCCGAGACCGTCGAGCCGCGCGGCATCGGGCTCGCCTGCACCGGGACCCACGCGATCAGCGACTGGCGCGACGCGGTCTACGCGCCGAGCCAGCGCTACGTGGAGCTGATCGAGGACCTGCAATGGCTCGCCTGGCGGATCCAGACGTTCGGCGTGCACGTCCACGTGGGCGTCAAGGAGCGGGACAAGGTCATCCCGATCGTCAACGCCCTCGCGGCGTACCTGCCGCACTTCCTCGCGCTCACCTCCTCCAGCCCCTTCTGGGGCGGGCAGGACACCGGGCTGGCGTCCAGCAGGGCCATCGTCTTCGGCTCGCTGCCCACGGCCGGGCCGCCGCACCTGCTGGCCGACTGGGCCGAGTTCGAGGAGTACATGGACACGCTGCTGCGGGCGGGCACGATCCGCAGCATCAAGGAGGTGTGGTGGGACATCCGGCCGCACCCCGACTTCGGCACGATCGAGATCCGGATGTTCGACGGCATCCCGACGCCGCGCGAGGTCGGCATGGTGGCCGCGCTGTCCCAGTGCCTCGTGCAGCAGTTCGATCAGCAGCTCGACCGGGGATACACGCTGCCGCATCCCGCGGCGTGGGTGGTGCGCGACAACAAGTGGCGCGCCACGCGCTACGGCCTCGACATGGACGTCATCACCGACGACCATGGCGCCACGGCGCCGATGCGCGACGTATTGTATGAACTTCAGCGTGAACTCGAACCCGTCGCCGAGCGGCTCGGCTGTGCCGACGAGCTGGCGGTCGTGACCGAGGTGCTGGAGCAGGGGAGCTCATCCGAGCGCCAGCGAGCGATCCTCGCCGACGGCGGAACCCTCCAGGACGTGGTCGACGCCACGGTAATCGAGCTCGCCGAGGACAGGTTCGTCACCGCGAACCCCAACCGCGAGATCGGACAATCAGCCACCTGACGGGGTAGGCCTGATATGTCCGTCAACAGTGCCTAGTTCTGACAACGTGCGGCGCCCGGTGTAAATACTGGGCAATCCGCCGTATCGGAGGGTCGCGGCATGGAAGGATTGTGAATGAAGGGTCGGTGGAGGCGAGACACGCCCGCTCGACCCTTTTGGGCTTTTTCGTGACTTTTCATGATCATATTGGACGATCCGGCAATCCGTGGCGGGACGGCTCGCCGGAGAAGGGAAGACCCGTGGCCACCTCATCGAAGCTCGCAACGCCGGACGCGGCCGTGCCGGGAAGTAACGACCTGGCCGGGCAGCTGGCGGAATTCCTTCGCGAGCACAACGATGAGCTGATCGAGTTCCGGCGAGACGTACACGCGCACCCGGAGATCGCCTTCAGCGAGCATCGCACGACAGAGAAGATCGCTGAGCGGCTGACGGACGCCGGGCTCACCCCGCACCCGCTGTCGCGCGGCACCGGCCTGTGGGTGGACCTCGGACGCGGCGAGGGCCCCACGGTCGCACTGCGCGCCGACATCGACGCGCTGCCGATGGAGGACGAGAAGGACGTCCCCTATCGCTCCACGAACCCCAACGCGTGTCACGCCTGCGGCCACGACGTGCACACCTCGATCGTCCTCGGCGCGGGGTTGTTCCTGGCGTCGCAGGCCGACGCGGGAGCGCTCCCCGGCCGGGTGCGGCTGATCTTCCAGCCGGCCGAGGAGGTCGCGGGCGGCGCGCTCGAGGTCATGCGCGACGGCGGCCTCAACGAGGTCGACCGCATCTTCGCGCTGCACTGCGACCCGCGCCTCGACGTCGGTCACATCGGCCTGCGGACCGGCCCGATCACCGGGTCCTGCGACAGTTTGCGGATCCGTGTCGCGGGCCCGGGCGGGCACACCGCCCGCCCGCACCTGACCGTCGACCTCGTCTACGCGCTCAGCAAGATCGTCACCGAGCTGCCGGCCGCGCTGTCGCGCCGCGTCGACCCGCGCTCCAGCCTCAGCCTCGTGTGGGGCCAGATCTCCGCGGGTTCCGTGGCCAACGCGATCCCGGACTTCGGGGTGGCCCAGGGCACGGTCAGGTCGCTCGACGAGGACGCCTGGCACCAGGCTCCCGACATGGTCAAGGCCCTGCTCGACTCGGTCGCGGGCGCGTACGGCGTGGACGCCGAGATCGACTACCGGCGCGGCACGCCGCCCACGGTGAACGAGGCCACCAGCATCCAGATGCTGAACGACGCGGTCACCCAGGTCATCGGCGAGGGCGCGGCCGTGCCCACGCCGCAGAGCCTCGGCGGCGAGGACTTCTCCTGGTATCTCGAGTCGGTGCCCGGCGCGCTCGCCCGGCTGGGCACCCGGGCGCCGGGGACCGTCGACGAGGTCGACATCCACCGGCCGCTGTTCGATGTGGACGAGCGCGCGATCGGGATCGGGGTCAAGGTTCTGGCCGCCACCGCGCTGACCGCGCTGTGGGGCGGTGCCCGCTGAACCGAGCCCAGGTGAATTCGCGCCCGTCGGATCCGCGCCCGTTGAATCCGCAGCCGTCGGATCCGCGCCTGTTGAGCCGGCGCCCGTGGGACGCGCGTTTCTCGGACCCGCGCCTGTCGGACCCGCGCCTGTCGGACCCGCGCCTGTCGGACCCGCGTCTGTCGGACCCGCGCCTGTCGGACCCGCGCCTGTTAAGTGCGCGCCCGTTGAATCCACAGCCGTCGGATCCGCGTCTGTCGAGCCGGCGCCCGTCGGACGCGCGCTTCCCGGACCGCGCTCACCCGACCGGCCGAGCCCGCTGAGCCGTACGCCGCCGTGCCCGACGTCTCCCTCCTGCGTCCCGAGGACCCCCGGCATCTCGGGAACTACCGTCTCGACGGCCGCCTCGGCGCGGGCGGCCAGGGCGTCGTCTTCCGAGGCACCGCCCCGTCGGGCGTGCCGGTGGCCGTGAAGCTCCTGCACGCCCGGCTCGACGGCACCGCCGCCCGGCGGGCCTTCGCCCGTGAGATCGAGGCGGTGCGCCGGGTCGCGCCGTTCTGCACCGCCCAGGTCCTCGACGCCGACCTCGACGGCGACCGGCCGTACGTCGTGAGCGAGTACGTCGACGGGCCGTCGCTGCGCGAGCACGTGACGGCGGCGGGACCGCGGACGGGCGGCGATCTCGACCGGGTCGCCGTGGGGACGGCGACCGCGCTGGCCGCGATCCACCGGGCGGGAATCGTCCACCGCGACTTCAAGCCGGGCAACGTGCTCCTCGGCTCGGACGGGCTGCGGGTCGTCGACTTCGGCATCTCGCGGCTCGCCGACGCCACCGCGACGACCGGGAATCTCGTCGGCACCCCGGCCTACATGGCGCCGGAGCAGCTCCAGGGCCGGTCTGCCGGTCCGGCGGCGGACGTGTTCTGCTGGGCGCTCACGCTCGTCTACGCGGCGAGCGGGCGGCACGCCTACACCGGTGACACGCACGCGGCCGTCATGGCCCGCATCCTGTACGGCATGCCGGACCTCGGGCCGCTCGCCGGCCTGCTGAAAGATCTCGTCGTGGCGTGCCTGGCCGCGGACCCGGCCGACCGGCCGGACGCCGGACAGGTGCTCAGCGCCCTGCTCGACCGGCCCTCCCCAGGCCGGCCCGGACCCCCGGGGCGGGCGGGGCAGGGCATGACCGCACCGGGGCCCGGCGGCTCCGCAGCGTCCTTCTTTGCGGCGTCCGGCTCTGCGGTGTCCGGCTCTGCGGTGTCCGGGTCTACGGCACCGCCACGACAGGAGCCGGGGGCTACGTCGCCCGGGGCGCGGGCCGACACCGGCCAGATCGACACAAGCCAGACCGACACAAGCCAGGCCGACACAGGCCAAGCCGACACAGGCCAGGCCGACACAGGCCAGGCCGACACAGGCCGGACCGATGTTGACGAGTCCGACACCGAGCCGACCGGCCGAGAACCCGCAGACACCGAGCCGGCCAGCCTGGATCCGACCGGCTCGTATCCGAGCAGCCTGGGTCCGACCGGCCTGGGCCCGACCGGCCCGACGCCGACCGGCTCGGCTCCGATCAGCCGGACGCCGACCAGCCAGGAGCGGACCAGTACGGAGCGGACCAGTACGGAGCGGACCGGCACGGAGCCCGGGGGAGCCGAGGGCGTCCTGGTGGACCGGCCTACGGAGCTCGCCAGACCCGGCGGGCGTGGTCGCGGGCGGGCGCGTGCGGTGATCGCCTCGCTCGTCCTCCTCGTCGCGGTCGTCGTCGCAGCGGGTGTCGCGTGGGTCCTGACGAACGGCGAACCCGGCCGCGAATCCGCCCACCAGCCAGCCCGCCTGGCCGGGCGCCTCGACGGGACGTGGACGGGCGTCGCCCGCTATCCCTCGGCCGGCCGGATCTTCCCGGTCGAGATCCGCCTGACCACCCCGGCACGGATGAGGTGGGGTGCCGACCTCCACTGCTCCGGCCGTCTCACCCCCGCGCGCGAATCGGGCGAGACGCTCGTGCTGACCCTCGACCAGGTGAAGGGCGACGCGTGTTATCCCGGAAGCGTTTCGATCACCTGGCGGGGCGACACCGCGGCCGACTTCGCGGTGACACGCGAAGGAGAACGGGACGCCCGATACTCGGGGTCTCTTTCGCATACGAATTGACCCAAATGGGATAAATCTGTCAGGGACTTTGTGTCCCACGTTCTCCTGGACGCCCAGCGGGTATCGCGAGGTTGGGACAATTCCGGGATGGAGGTCCGATTGCGGGCGTTCCGGGCGGTGATGGCGGGCGCCGTCGCCGCCGCCGTGACCGCCGTCGCGGGATGCGGCGGCGAGGTGAGCACGGCGACCCCGCGTACACGTCCGCTGCAGGTCGGGCTCGTGTACGACATCGGCGGACGGGGCGACCAGTCGTACAACGACGCCGCGGCCGCCGGAGTCGACGAGGCCAAGCGCAACCTGAAGGGCATGCGGGTGCGTGAGGTCGAGGCCGCGCCGGGCGAGCCCGCCACCCGCAAGGTGGAGCGGGTGCGGGCACTCGCCGCGGCGGGATACGACCCGATCATCGCGGTCGGATACTCGTACGCACCGGCGCTGGCGCGGATCGCCCCGAGGTTTCCCAGGACGCGGTTCGCGATCGTCGACGAGCCCACGGTGAAGGGCCCCAACATCACGAACCTGCTGTTCGCCTCGGAGCAGGGGTCGTTCCTGATGGGCGCGGCGGCGGCGATGAAGTCGCGCACCGGCGACGTCGGCTTCGTCGGGGGCAACCCGTCGCCGCTGGTCAGGAAGTTCGAGGTCGGCTACGTCCAGGGCGTGAAGCACGTGAACCCGCGGGTGCGGATCAGGATCGCCTACCTCACGGGCCCGCACGACCTGAACGGCTTCTACCGGCCCGACAAGGCGGAGAAGGTCGCACGGCGCATGTACCGGGCCGGCGCCGACGTGGTCTACCAGGTCGCCGGGGCCTCGGGGGCCGGGGTGTTCCGCGCGGCGAACGACGCCGGGGCGTGGGCCATCGGCGTCGACTACGACCAGGCCAAGAGCGCCGACCCGGCCGTGCGCCACGTGATCATGACCTCGATGATCAAAAGGATCGACGTCGCGGTCTACGACTACCTCGCCGGCGTCGCCGACCACACCGTGACCAGCGGCCCGGTCGTGTACGACCTGAGGCGCGGCGGCGTCGACTACAGCCTCACCGGCGGCCACATCGACGACATCCAGCCGCGTCTGGAGCTGCTCAAGCAGGAGATCATCCACGGCCGGGTCAAGGTTTCCCCAGGCTGACGCCCTGGTCACGGTGTGGACTGCGCTGCATAACGGACATGTTGCGGACTGCGGTGCGGGTTTGGTCGATGCAGGTCAAACAACTATCTTCCGTGCAGGGTTGCCGTGCGTTCCTGCGTGCGTGCGACGAGAGTCAGACGGGCGGGGAACGGAAGGGGAGTCACGACCTTGCTCCGCAATCGAGTTAGCAGACTGGCCGCCGCCACGGTGAGCGGCGCCTTGCTCATGGCCGCCGCCGCCTGTGGGGGTAGCGACGACACCACCACGACCGGAGCTTCGGCCGACGCGTCCAGCGCGCCTGCCGCCTCCCAGGTCAAGGTGGGCCTGGCATACGACATCGGTGGCCGTGGCGACGGCTCCTTCAACGACGCGGCCGCGGCCGGCCTGGACAAGGCCGAGGCGGAGCTTCACGTCGAGAAGAAGGAGCTGGAGGCCACCCAGGGCGAGACCGACGCACAGAAGGAGGAGCGGCTGCGCCTGCTCGCGTCCGGGGGTTACAACCCGGTCATCGCGGTGGGCTTCGCCTACTCCGGCTCCGTGGCGAAGGTCGCCAAGGAGTTCCCCGACGTCAAGTTCGCCATCGTGGACGACGACGCGGCCAAGGGCGACAACATCACGAACCTGATGTTCGCCGAGGAGCAGGGGTCGTTCCTCGTGGGCGTCGCGGCGGCGCTGAAGTCCGAGAAGGGCAACATCGGCTTCGTGGGTGGCGTCGACGTGCCGCTGATCCACAAGTTCGAGGCGGGCTACGAGGCCGGCGCGAAGGCCGTCAAGCCGGACATCAAGATCCAGACCAAGTACCTCACCCAGCCCCCGGACTTCGGCGGCTTCGGTGACCCGGCCAAGGGCAAGACGGCCGCCGAGGGCATGTACGACGCCGGTGCGGACGTGGTCTACCAGGCGGCCGGCGGTTCGGGCGCGGGCGTCTTCGAGGCGGCCAAGGCCGCGAACGCGATGGCGATCGGCGTCGACTCCGACCAGGCGGCGCTCCCGGCGTACGCCGACTTCAAGGATGTGATCATCACCTCGATGATCAAGAAGGTCGACGTGGCCGTCTTCGACTTCCTCAAGAAGTACATCGACGGCACGGTCACGTCCGGCCCCTCGGTCTACGACCTCAAGGCGGGCGGCGTGGACTACTCCACGACCGGCGGCAAGATCGACGACATCAAGTCGAAGATCGACGAGTACAAGCAGAAGATCGTCGGCGGCGAGATCACGGTCCCGACGTCCTGACCTGCGCATTCGAGGGGCCCGGAGGCACCCGCCCCGGGCCCTTTGCTCTACTCTCACTATCACTTGACCGCACCGGGCACTCCGCGAAGAGGAGGCCGACATTACCGCCGCGACCGCCACGGAACCCGCAGTAGAACTCACCGGGATCACCAAGAGGTTCCCGGGAGTCGTCGCCAACAGCGACATCCACCTCCGCGTCGCCAAGGGGCACATCCACGCCCTCGTAGGCGAGAACGGCGCGGGGAAGTCCACGCTGATGAAGATCCTGTACGGGATGCAGCGCCCAGACGAGGGCGAGATCCGCGTCAACGGGGCGCCCGTGGGCTTCCACACCCCCGCCGACGCCATCGCCGTGGGCATCGGCATGGTCCACCAGCACTTCATGCTGGCCGACAACCTGACCGTCCTGGAGAACGTGGTCCTGGGCAGCGAGCCGCGCCGCGGCGGCCTCGCCCTGGACTTCGCCGCCGCACGCAAGAAGATCAAGGAGATCTCCGACGCGTACGGCCTGGGCGTGCAGCCGGACGTGCCGGTCGAGGACCTGGGTGTCGGCGACCGCCAGCGGGTGGAGATCCTCAAGGTGCTCTATCGGGGCGCCCGCATCCTGATCCTGGACGAGCCGACCGCCGTGCTCGTGCCCCACGAGGTGGACGAGCTGTTCGACAACCTGCGCGGCCTGGTCCGCGAGGGGCTGACGATCCTGTTCATCTCCCACAAGCTGGACGAGGTCCTCCGGGTGGCCGACGAGATCACCGTCATCCGGCGCGGCACCACCGTGGCGACCGTGAACCCCAAGGACGTGACCTCCCGCAAGCTCGCCGAGCTCATGGTCGGCAGCGAGCTGCCCAGCCCCGAGACCCGCGAGTCGACCGTCACCGACGTCGTCGCCCTGTCCGTACGCGACCTGACCGTGCGCACCGGCGACGGGCGGCCGGTGGTCGACAACGTGAGCTTCGACATCCACAAGGGCGAGGTGCTCGGCATCGCGGGCGTCGAGGGCAACGGCCAGGCGGAACTCGTCGAGGCGATCATGGGTATGCGCCCCTGCGAGGCGGGCGCGCTCACGCTCGCCGGCGCCGACATCTCCCAGTGGTCCACGCTGAAGCGGCGCGCGGGCGGCATCGGCTACATCCCCGAGGACCGCCACCGCCACGGCCTGCTGCTCGAATCGCCGCTCTGGGAGAACCGCATCCTCGGCCACCAGACCCGCCGGCCCAACGTCAAGGGCCCGTGGATCGACCGCGCCGGTGCCCGGGCCGACACGCGGCGCATCGTCGAGGAGTACGACGTGCGCACCCCCGGCATCGACGTGGACGCGGCCACGCTGTCCGGCGGCAACCAGCAGAAACTGATCGTCGGGCGGGAGATGAGCGGCGATCCCGTGCTGCTCATCGCCAGCCACCCCACCCGGGGTGTGGACATCGGAGCGCAGGCCGCCATCTGGGACCACCTGCGCACCGCGCGCGCCGCCGGGCTGGCCGTGCTGCTGATCTCCGCGGACCTCGACGAGCTGATCGGGTTGTCCGACACGCTCAAGGTGATCCTGCGCGGCAGGATCGTCGCCGACGTCGATCCCGCGAACGTGACCCCCGAGCAACTGGGCTCGGCGATGACCGGCGCCGGGGAGGAGACGGTATGAACGGGTTCCTCGACCGGGTGCTCGGCCGGGTGAAGCTGAGCGGCTGGCTCGCCGTCGTCGCACCCCTCATCGCGGTCGTCGTCGCCGTGCTGATCACGTCGGTGGTCCTGGTCGCCGCGGGCAAGGACCCGGTGCTGGCGTTCACCACCCTCGCGGAGTACGGCACCCAGCCGCGGTCGATGGCCATGATCCTCAACACCGGGGTCATGTACTACATCTCCGCGCTCGCGGTGGCCGTCGGCTTCCGGATGAACCTCTTCAACATCGGCGTGGACGGCCAGTATCGGCTCGCGGCCGTGATCGCCGCCGGGCTCGGCGGCGCCGCCGTGGTGCCGGGCGTGCTCAACATCGTCCTCGTGATCGTCGTGGCGGTGGTCGTCGGCGCGCTGTGGGCCGCGATCGCCGGTCTGCTCCGGGTCTACCGGGGCGTGAGCGAGGTCATCTCGACCATCATGCTGAACGCGATCGCCACCGGCCTCGGCTCGTGGCTGGTCAGCGAGCACTTCGGCGTGCTGACCGGCAACGACCTCGGCACCAGGCCCATCCCCGACGACGCGCACATGCCCGGCATCCCGCTCATCGCGGGCACGCCGGTGCTCGTCAACGGGTTCATCGTGGTCGCGGTCCTGCTCGGCATCGCCTACTGGGTGGTGCTCAACCGCACCCGGTTCGGCTTCGAGCTGCGGGCGACCGGCAAGTCCGAGTCCGCGGCGGTGGCCAGCGGTGTCAGCGTGAAGAAGATGATCGTCGTCACGATGGTCATGTCGGGGGCGGTCGCCGGCCTGATCGGCATGCCGGAGCTGCTCGGCGCCTCCTACAAGTACAGCAACAACTTCCCGGCCGGTCTCGGCTTCACGGGCATCGCGATCGCCCTGCTCGGCCGCAACAACCCGGTCGGCATGGCGGTCGGCGCGCTGCTGTGGAGCTTCCTGGACAACTCGTCCAACCAGCTCCAGCTGCTCGACATCTCCAAGGAGATCGTCCAGATCATGCAGGGCGTCGTCGTGCTCTCCGTGATCATCGCGTACGAGCTGGTCCACCGCTACCGCATCGTCGCGGAGCAGCGCAGGGTCAGCCGCGAGCTCGCCGCGCCACAGGAGGCGCCGAAGGCGGAGGCGACGGCATGACAACCAGGCCGGACGGAATCGAGGAGACGGCATGACGGCGACGGACCTCCCGGTCGAACGCCCGGTCGAGGCGGCCCCGGTGCGGCGCTTCCGGCTGTCGGGCCCGGTGCTCCTGCTCGGCCTGGCCGGGCTCGTGGTGCTGCTGTCGATCGCGCGGCTGGTGACCGGGGCGAACGACATCACCTCGGCGGGCACGGTCAGCGCCGCGCTCGGCCTCGCCGTGCCGATCGGGCTCGCCGGTCTCGGCGGCCTGTGGTCGGAACGGGCCGGCGTGGTCAACATCGGCCTCGAAGGCATGATGGTGCTCGGCACCTGGTTCGGCGCCTGGGGTGCCATCCAGTTCCACAGCCCCTGGGCGGGTGTGGTCGCCGGCGCCGTCGGCGGGGCGCTGGGCGCGGCCATCCACGCCGTCGCGACCGTGACCTTCGGCGTCGACCACATCATCTCCGGCGTGGCGATCAACATCGTCGGCGTCGGCTTCACCCAGTATCTGTCCCAGCTCGTCTTCGACGGCATGCCTGGTGGCGGCACGAAGAACTCGCCGCCGCTGCCCAAGATGGGCACGGTGAGCCTGGGCTTCCTCAACGACCCGCTGCGGACCGTCGAGGCCAAGCACTGGTTCGTCCTGTCGGACTTCGCGGGCGTGCTGCGGGGCATCACCCAGGACGTGTCGTGGTTCACGATCCTGGCGATCCTGCTGGTGCCGCTGTCGTTCTACATCCTGTGGCGCACGCCGTTCGGCCTGCGCCTGCGGGCGTGCGGCGAGCGTCCGGTCGCGGCGGAGTCGCTGGGCGTCAACGTCTACCTGTACAAGTGGGCCGCCGTGCTGGTCTCCGGTGTGCTCGCCGGGCTCGGCGGCGCGTTCCTGTCGCTGGTGGCGGCGGGGATCTACCGCGACGGGCAGACGGGCGGACGCGGCTACATCGGCCTCGCCGCCATGATCTTCGGCAACTGGCGTCCCGGCGGGCTCGCCGGCGGCGCGGCGCTGTTCGGCTACACCGACGCGCTCCAGCTCCGGCAGGGCGGCATCTCGGTGCACGCGCTGCTGCTCGTCGTCGCGCTGCTGCTCGTCGCCGTGGCGGTCTACCAGCTCGTACGGCAGCGGCGCGGGCGCGCGGCCCTGATCACCGGGGTCGTGGCGATCGCGGTGTTCGTGGTGTTCGCCGTGACCGACACCGTGCCGGAGCAGTTCACCTCGTTCACCCCCCACCTGACCACGCTGCTGGTCCTGTCGCTGGCCTCGCAACGGCTGCGCATGCCGGCGGCCGACGGTGTCCCGTATCGAAGGGGGCAGGCGAAATGAGCATCGACTGGGAGGCGCTGCGGGTCGCGGCCCGCGAGGCCATGACCCACGCGTACGCGCCGTATTCGAAGTTTCCCGTGGGGGCGGCGGCGCTCGTCGACGACGGCCGGATCGTGACCGGCTGCAACGTCGAGAACGCGTCGTACGGCCTGGGGCTGTGCGCCGAGTGCGGGCTCGTCTCCGCGCTGCACGCGAGCGGCGGCGGCAGGCTGGTGGCCTTCACCTGCGTGGACGGCCACGGCGAGCTGCTGATGCCGTGCGGCCGCTGCCGCCAGCTGCTGTTCGAGCACGGCGGGCGCGACCTGCTGGTGGAGACGCCCGACGGGCCGATGCGGATGGACGGCTTCCTGCCGTTCGCCTTCGGCCCGGATGATTTGTCGCGATAAGGGGGAAACGTGGGGTTCGACGCGATCGAGGTCATCACCGTCAAGCGCGACCGGGGCGAGCTGTCGACCGCCCAGATCGATTGGGTGATCGACGCGTACACGCGGGGCGAGGTGGCCGACGAGCAGATGTCGGCGCTGCTGATGGCGATCCTGCTCAACGGCATGAACCGCAGGGAGATCGCGGACTGGACCCAGGCCATGATCAGGTCGGGGGAGCGGATGGACTGGTCCTCCCTCGACCGGCCCACGGCCGACAAGCACTCCACCGGCGGGGTCGGCGACAAGATCACCCTGCCGCTGGCCCCGCTGGTCGCCGCCTGCGGCGCGTACGTGCCGCAGCTGTCCGGGCGGGGCCTCGGCCACACCGGCGGCACGCTGGACAAGCTGGAGTCGATCCGCGGCTGGCGGGCGTCGCTGTCGAACGACGAGATGCTCGGCGTGATCCGCTCGGCCGGTGCGGTCGTCTGCGCGGCGGGCGCGGGCCTCGCGCCGGCCGACAAGAAGCTCTACGCGCTGCGCGACGTCACCGGCACGGTCGAGTCGATCCCCCTGATCGCGTCCTCGATCATGTCCAAGAAGATCGCCGAGGGCACGGGATCGCTCGTGCTCGACGTGAAGGCCGGCTCGGGCGCGTTCATGAAGAACGTGGACGACGCCCGCGAGCTGGCCCGGACGATGGTCGAGCTGGGCACCGACGCCGGGGTGCGCACGGTCGCCCTGCTCACCGCGATGGACCGCCCGCTGGGCCTGAAGGTGGGCAACGCGCTGGAGGTCGAGGAGTCCGTCGAGGTGCTCGCCGGAGGCGGCCCCGCCGACGTGGTCGAGCTCACCGTACGGCTGGCCAGGGAGATGCTGGAGGCCGCCGCCGTCCCGGGCGCCAAGGACCCGGAGGAGGCGCTCAAGGACGGCTCGGCGATGGACGCCTGGCGGCGCATGATCATCGCCCAGGGCGGCGACCCGGACGCGCCGCTGCCGAAGGCCGCCGAGTCGGCCGTTGTCACCGCCCCCGCCTCGGGCACGCTGCGCACGCTCGACGCGCTCAAGGTCGGCGTGGCGGCCTGGCGGCTCGGGGCCGGACGGGCTCGCAAGGAGGACCCGGTCTCCGCCGGCGCGGGCATCGTGCTGCACGCCAAGCCCGGCGAGACGGTCCGCGCCGGGGCTCCGCTGATGACCCTGTACGCCGACGAGGCCGCCAGGTTCGACCGGGCGCTCCAGGCGCTCGAGGGCGCGTACGAGATCGGCCAGGACGGCGGCGCGGACCTGCTGCCGCTGGTGATCGACCGCATCACCGCCTGAGCGTCGCAGTCTTCGCGTCAGCGTGGGATCAGCAGCGCGCTCATGCACGCCCATGCCGACGAACAGGCCGCCGGTGAGCATGTCGAGCCGCTTCTTCAGCCGCCGGTAGCCCCTGGTGATCCACGGGCTGCCGGCCAGGAAGGCGACGGCGGAGAACCAGGCGAACGCCACGGTCGGCATCGCGCCGAGGGTGGCCGCCCGCGTGACGAGGTCCGTACGGTGCGGGAGCAGGCTGGCGAACAGGACGCCGAAGAAGACCACAGGGCCTTGGGGTTGGCGAGGTTGGTTCACTCCATCGAACGACCATCCGTGTCACCCGCCACGAGGGCGTCGCCGAGGGGCGTGCGGTAGTAGAGCACCGACCGCCCGGCCCGGCGCCGCCGTACGAGACCGGAGTCGAGGAGCACCTTGAGGTGGCGGCCCACCGAGCCCAGGCCCTGGCCGCTCAGCGCCACGAGGTGCGTCGTGCTCTTCGGTGCGGCGAGCAGCACGAGCACCCGCGCCCGTGCCGGGCCGAGGAGCCTGCCGAGCGCCTCTGGCACCGGCGCCCGGCCGGGCTCGGCCAGCGTCCCCGAGCAGGGGTAGACCAGGGCGTAGTGGCGGCCCACGGTCCAGGCGGCCCATGCCTGGCGGGGAGTGACCGGGACGAACATCAGCCGCGCCCCGCCGATCCGCCTCGGCGGATAGTCGTAGGTGTTGATCTGCAGCCGGTCGCCGCCGAGCCAGCGCATCCCCTTGCGCATGTCGTTCAGCGTGGCGGCCCAGCCGCCCTGGCTGATGAGGCCCACGCGGGCGACGACGTCGGCCTCCATGATCCGCCGGCGGCGCGGCCAGTCGGGCAGCACGGTGTGCGTCCACACCCAATCCAGCAGATCCGCCGCGCGGTCGGCCAGGTCGGTGCGGCGCAGCGGCCCCGGCAACGGACCGCGCAGCGCCACCTCGATGTCGGCGTACGCGGTCTCGGGCGGGGTCGCGCGGACCCGGGCCAGTTCCTCCTCGAAGGCGGGCTCGCCCTCGCCGGTCGGAGCGGGAGTGAGGAAGTCGGCGGTCCAGTTGCGGCCCCGCGCGGCCCTCAGCAGCAGCGCCGTGATCGGGTCGCCGGCCAGGCGGGAGCGGAAGGCGGGCAGATGGGTGTCGAGCCACTCCCGCTCGCCGGGATGCGCCGCCGACGCCCTCTCCAGGGTGAACAGGCAGGCGGTGGCCTCGGCCAGGGGAGAGATCACGAACCGGCTCTCCGCGAGGGTGTCGGAGTCGGCCAGCCACCAGCCCATGTTTCGCCTCCCCGCGAAACAATAACGGCGGTGCGCGGCGGTGATCGAGGCTCCCGTCATGCGTACCTATCGGGAACTGTTCCGCACGCCTGAATACACACCCCTGTTCACCGCCGCGTCCGCGCAGGTGGCGGCCTCAACCGTGAGCGGCCTGGCCCTCGGCACGCTCGTCTACGGGGCGACGGGGTCGCCGCTGCTGTCGGCCCTGAGCATGTTCGGCTCGTCCTTCGCACAGGTGCTCGGGGCGACGGTGCTGCTGTCGGCCGCCGACCGGCTGCCCCCGCGTGCCGCGATGACGGCGCTGGCGCTCGTCCACTGCGCCGGCACGGCCGCGCTCGCCGTTCCCGGTCTGCCGCTGTGGGCGGTGTTCGCCGTCGTCCTGGGCATGGGGCTCGCCGCCTCCCTCGGCGGCGGGGTCCGGTTCGGGCTGCTCAACGAGATCCTGCCCAGGGACGGCTACCTGCTCGGCCGTTCGGTGCTCAGCATGTCGGTCGGCGTGCAGCAGATCGTCGGCTTCGTCGCCGGAGGCGTGCTCGTGACCGCGCTGTCCCCGCGCGGCACGCTGCTCGCCGGGGCGGGGCTGTACCTCGTCGCGGCGGCCGTCGCCCGGTGGGGGCTCACCGGCCGCCCGCCCCGCGCGCAGGGACGGCCCTCTCCGGCGGAGACGTGGCGGGTCAACCGCGTGCTCTGGTCGTCGGGGCTGCGCCGCCGGCTCTATCTGGCCCTGTGGGTGCCGAACGGCCTGATCGTGGGCTGCGAGTCGCTGTACGTCGCCTACGATCCCCCGCACGCCGGGCTGCTGTTCGCCTGCGCCGCCGCCGGGATGCTCGCCGGTGACACGCTGCTGGGGCGGTTCGTCCCCTCGTGGTGGCGCGAGCGGCTGAGCGCTCCGCTGCGGCTGCTGCTCGCCGCGCCCTACCTGGTCTTCCTGCTCCGCCCGTCCCTGCCGGTCGCGCTGGCCGCCGTCATGCTCGCCTCGGCCGGATATTCGGCGAGCCTGCTGCTCCAGGAACGCCTCATGTCCGTCACCCCGGAGGAGATGAGCGGGCAGGCGCTCGGGCTGCAGTCGTCGGGCGTGCTGACCATGCAGGGGGTCGGCGCGGCGATCGCGGGGGCGGTGGCTCAGACCACCTCGGCCCCGGCCGCGATGGGCGCGATGGCGGTGGCCTCCGTCGTGGTCACCCTCGCACTGGCTCCCGGCCTGCGGCCCGGCCCGGCCGCCGAGGTCCGCCCCGGCACGGTCACCGGCGTCGGCGGGCTTCGCCGTACGGGACCGCTCGGGACGCGGAGGGGCCGGGGGTAGGTTGGGGAGCCGTGTCAGATCACGAAGGCATCCGTCATGTCGAGATCGGCGTCGCCGATCTGGTCCGCTCGCTCGACTTCTACCGCGACCTGCTGGATCTCGCTCCAGCGGAGGGCCCGGCCGCGGCGCCCGGCGTCGCATGGCTCTCGGCCGGGCCCGCACTGCTGAAACTGGTCGAGACGACGGAAGGCGATCTCGGCGGCTGGGTGAACGACGACCTCCAGCGCGGCATCCGGCACATCGGCTTCAAGGTCGGCGACGTCGATCTGCGGGCCGAGCGCGTCCGCGACGCCGGGGTGCCCTTCACGCTGCCACCTCTCGACGCGGTCGGCGGCGTGCGGATCGCGTTCTTCCAGGACCCGGACGGCACCCATCTGGAGATCACGTCCGGCTACCTCCGGTATCACCGGGTCGCCTCGCCGGACCTGGCCGAGCGGGAACGGCTGGCCGCCCTGAGCAGGCCGCGTACGGCGCCGCCGGTCTTCGACCACGTGGCGGTCACGTCCGCCGACCTCGACGCCGCGCTCGCCGTCTATCGGGACAGGCTCGGTTATGAGGTCATCGGCCAGATATCGCAGGACCAGGACCCGCGCGGCTTCCTGATCACATATCTGCTGGCCGGGGAGGCGGTCCTGGAGGTCTTCACGTTCACCGCTCCCACGACCGCGAGCCCGTGGACTCCCGACCCGTGTCGGCGGGGTTTCCGGCACGTCGCCATCGCCGCCGACGACCCGGAGGAGGCGGCTTTCCGGCTCATCGAGGCGGGCGCGCAGGTGACAGGAGACGGCGCGCTGGTGGACGCGAACGGCGCGCTCGTCGACGTGGACGGCGTGCCGCTCCTGATCGCCTGAGCCCGCCGGTTCCGCGCCTGCCCGCGTGCTCAGCGGGCCGGCTCTCTTCGTCACATGAGGGCTCAGACGGGGCGGGGGGCCTCGTCCGGGACGGATGGCGCGTAGCCGGCGTTCACGAGGTGGGGGAACAGGTGCTCGGCCAGGACGGCCCGATGCGTGGGGGTCGCCTCCGCGTGCCGTCGCCGTCCCTCCTCGGTGAGCTGCACGAAGACCCCGCGCCGGTCCGCCTCGCACAGCGCGCGGCCGACCAGGCCCTCGCGTTCCAGCCGGGCGATGAGGCGTGACAGCGCGCTCTGGCTCAGGTGAACCTGGCCGGCGAGCTCCTGCACGCGGAACTTGGCCCCGTCCGGCCCGTCGCAGAGAGAGGACCGGTCTGCCTCCACGAGGCGCTCAAGCACCTCGAACTCGCTCACGCCGAGCCCGTGCTTGTCGCTCAGCTCACGCTCCAGCGCGCACGACACCTCCGCGTGCCGGGCGAGCAGCTCGCGCCAGGCCATCACCACAAAGCCGGTGTCGATGTCGTTCATGCGAGACCGCCTTTCTCGGCGCGACCATACCATGCACACACATTAGATGCAAACGCATTATTTGCTTGTGCATTGAATGCGTGTGCATGTAAGTTCCCCTGTCATGACTTCCTCCACTAGGGACGAGCGCTGGGGGGCCCGCCTGTGGGGTGCCCTCACCGTTCTCTGCGCCGTCGTGTTCCTCGATGCTCTTGACGTGTCGATGGTCGGGGTGGCGCTCCCGTCCATCCAGGCCGATCTCGGGATGTCCACCTCGTCACTGCAGTGGGTGGTGAGCGGTTACGTGCTGGGATACGGCGGTCTGCTGCTGCTCGGGGGCCGGACCGCCGACCTGCTCGGCCGCCGCAGGGTGTTCCTGACCGCCCTCGTCGTCTTCGCCGCCGCCTCGCTGCTCGGCGGGCTGATGACCGACGGAACCCTGCTGATCGCGGCCCGCTTCGTGAAGGGCGTCAGCGCCGCGTTCACCGCGCCCGCCGCGTTGTCCATCATCACCACGACATTCGCCGAAGGGCCCGCACGCAACCGGGCCCTGAGCATCTTCACCGCCTGCGGCGCCTGCGGCTTCTCGCTCGGGCTGGTCCTGTCCGGCCTGCTCACCGAGATCGGATGGCGCTGGACGTTCTTCATGCCGGTGCCCGTCGCGATCATCGCCCTCATCGCCGGAACGCGGCTGCTCCAGCGGGGCGAGGAACGCGGTGAAGGCGGCCACGACCTCCTCGGGGCCGCGACCATCACGGCGGCCATGCTGCTCCTGGTCTTCGCCGTCGTGGAGGCGCCCAAGGTGAGCGCGGTGCGCACCGTGCTGTCCCTCGCCGGGGCCGCCGCCCTGATCGGGCTGTTCGTCTGGCTGGAGCGCCGGGTGCGGCACCCGCTGGTCCGGCTCGGCATCCTGCGCTCCGCGCCACTCGTCCGGGCCAACATCGGCCTGGTCATCCTGTTCGGGTCGTACGTCGGCTTCCAGTTCGTGGCGATGCAGTACTTCCAGAACCTGCTGGGCTGGAGCGCGTTGCAGACCGCCCTCGCGTTCCTGCCTGCGGGACTGCTGGTCGCGCTCACCTCCACCACGATGGGCGGGTTCGCCGACCGCTTCGGCACCGCGCGGCTGATCGTGGTGGGCTCGGTGGCGCTGCTCGCGGGGTACGCGGTGTTCCTGCGGGTGGATCTTCACCCCAGCCTGCTCGCGATGGTGCTGCCGGGCATGGTCCTGCTGGGCATCGCCTTCGCGCTGTCGTTCCCGTCGCTCAACATCCAGGCGACCGCCGGGGTCGACGACGAGGAGCAGGGACTCGCCTCGGGCCTGCTGAACACCTCAGGCCAGGTCGGCGGAGCCGTGGTGCTGGCGATCGTCACCGCCGTCCTGACCTCGGGGGCGGACGGCGGCGACCCGATCGGCCACTTCCGCGCAGCGATCCTGGTCTCGGCCGGGTTCGCCCTTGTCGGCCTGGCCATCGCCCTCACCGGGCTCCGGTCCCGGCGGCGGCCGGCCGAGGCGCGGGAGGAGGCGGTGCTGGAGACGGTCTGACCCGCCCTACGTTTCCCACCGCCGTCAGAGGAAGGGGCGTCCCGGTCGCGCCGGGGCGCCCCTTCCCGCACGCCCGGCCGCCACCTTCCTGGTCAGGGCGGCTGAGCCGGTGCGCATCCGGGGACACCATGTCCGGGCGCGCCGGGGCCACCGCGTGTCCGGGCCAGTGCGTGCCGAGGGGGGTGTATGTCGGGGCCAGTGCGTGTCGAGGGCGGTGCGCATCCGGGGACACCATGTCCGGGCGCGCCGGGGCCACCGCGTGATCGGGCCAGTGCGTGTCGAGGGCGGTGCGCGTCCGGGTCAGCGCATCGTGCCGGGGACCCAGAGGGCGGGCACACCGCCCGCCTCGTCCAGCTCTATCGGCCGCGCGGCTCCGGTGCGCACGTCGATGGCGTAGACCGAATATTCCGCGTCGTCCTCGTCGTCGTCGCTGATCCGCTCCGCCTCCACGATCACCTCGTGCTCGTCCGCCCAGCCGCGTACGGCGAAGATGTGCGTGTCCTCGGGGAGGGCCGCCTCACGCCGGGTGAGCACCTTGCCGGTGACGGAGTCGATCGTGACCAACTGGCCGTGGTCGCCCTCGGCCGGGTGGGCGCGCTCGGCCGCCACGGCGACGGCGCGTCCGTCCGGGGAGACCGCGGTGCCTGCCTCGAACAGCGCGGAGTCGATCGGCGTACGGCTCAGCATGCGCCCGTCGGGCCGCATCCGCAGCAGGACGGTCGTGGTGAGCCGCCCGGGAACCGTGTCGGTGTCCCATGCGGCCGTGCCCGTCACCGTGCCGTTGTCCGAGACGGCCAGGACCCGCATCCGGCGGGGCAACGTCCGGACGTGATAGTTCGTGAGGTTCTGCACCCGTGGATGGAGCGCCCCCGCGGCCGGGCCGAAGTCGGCGGCCATCCACCGCCCGCTGGGCGAGATGACGACGTGGGTCTCCTCCGGCGAGACCTCCTCGGCGAGCGGGACCAGGTCGGTCCTCCTCGTCGTGGTGTCGCGCCGGTCGATCATGACGAAGTCGGACGAGGCCGCGCTGAAGTAGACCAGGCGGTTGCCGTCCCCGCTGATCGCGAGGAGGGGCTGCCATCCGTCGCTGAGGGCGGGGGACACGTCCGCCACACGCCACTGACCGCCCGTGGTCGCCACAACTCGCCATTGGGCGCAGCCGTTTTCCGCGAACTCCTGGGTGAACGCGTCCCAGTCGTCCGCTGTGCAGAACCCCCGGTAGGCGAAGCGTACGGGGGCGGGCAGGGACGGCGGGAGCGTGGGAGCCGCGTCGCTCTCGTCCAGCACGCCGGGGGAGGCGCCGTCCGTGCTGTGCGCGGCGCGCCCGAGCAGGCCGGCCGCGCCGAAGGCGAGGGGGACGATGACCAGAGCGGAGAGTGTGACGCTCATGGTGGTGACCAGGGCGCGCCGTCGCGTGCCCTGCCGCCGCCCGGTCCGTGCGGCCTCGGCGGTGAGAGGGACGGGATCGAGCGCGGGCATCTGCGCGGACAGGACGGCCAGTTCCCTGCGCAGCGCCGCTTCCCACGGACCGTCGCCGCGGTCGCCGGGACCGCTGCTCCCCGGCGGTACGGCAGGGGTGGCGGGCGGGGCGAACGGCGTCGCGGAAGGCGTGTTCCCCCCGGACCAGGTCTCCGGGGGTGCGCCGTAGGACGCGGGCCCGGCGGGCGGCCCGGCGGCGTGGCCCGGCTGCCACGGCGAGCTCCAAGGTGTGGACGCGGAGCCGGACGCCTGAGAGGGCGACGCCCATGAGGTTGGAGTGGCGCTGGATGCCTGGGACGGTGACGTCCATGGGGTCGGTGTGGGGGTGGGTGCCTGGGACGGTGACGTCCATGGGGTCGGTGTGGGGGTGGGTGCCTGGGACGGCGACGCCCACGAGGTCGGCGACGGGCCGGGGGCCGTGCCACGCGCGCCGCCACCGGTCTCCGCATCGTCGTCCGGCGCGGTGTGGCACCGGTCCGCCTCCGGCGGCATCTGCTGGGAAGCGGCATTCTCTGAAACGGCCCTCTCCAGAGCGGAGCCCTCGCAAGCGGAGTCCGCGAAAGCGGAGCCTTCTGAAGTGGGGCTCTCCGATGCGCGGGCCTCCGATGCGCGGGCCTCCGATGCGCGGGCCTCCGATGCGGGCGCTTCTGGGGGCGGGGCGCTTACGGCGGGTTTCGAGGGCGTCTCGTCGGGGGCCGCCTCCATCGCCCGCTCCGCCGCTGCGGGATCCGCCGGCTTCGGCGGGCTTACCTCCACGAAGGAGGCGGGAAGGCGACTGCGCAGCTCGGCGACGGCGAGCACGGTCTCGGTGTTGGCCGTCCGGGCGTCCACGCGGCACAGATTCGCCGCCTGCCAGGTGGTGTCCCCGTCGTGGAAGCACGCCACGACAAGGGCGCGGCGGCGCGGTGTCAGCGCGGTCAGCGCCTCCGCGAGGGCCGCCGCGTCCGAGCCGGGATCGAGGCGCCCGGTCCCGGGTGCCGCCTTCCGGGCACGCGGACGCTTCAGATAGGCCGCGTACAGCGCCTCACGGGCGGCGTGGGCGGGAAACGACCAGCGTACGGTGCGCCATCTGGCCGCCACGACCGAGAGCGCGGTCACCACGAGGGCGCGGGCGGCCTCCGGGTCACCCGTCAGCGACAGGGCCGTACGGGCGAGCGGCTGGGCCTGGTCCGCCGCGAAGGCGTCGAATCCCGGCAGATCTCTCACCGCGGCTCCTCGTCCGTACGGCTTCACGTTCGCACTCCCGGCCCGGCGGTCTCGTCCGCCTCTGCAGCCGCTCAAGCGTAGTGCGGATGGGCCTATATGACGCTATTTCGGATCTACTGACACACTGGGCGGCATGGTCAGGAGGATCGACGGCCCCACCCGCATTCCGGTGCCGGGCGGCAAGGTCATTGACGAATACGTGGGCCGCGTCAACAGCGGCGACGAGCAGCTCTCCATCGCGCACATGGTCGCCCCGCCCGGCTGGGAGGAGCCCGCGCAGACCCCGGAGTTCGCCGAGTACACGCTCGTGCTCAAGGGGTCGGTCATCGTGGAGCACGCGGGCGGCACCACCGTGGTCGAGGCGGGCCAGGCGTTCGTCAGCGAGCCCGGCGAGAAGATCCGCTACAGCTCCGGGCCGTCCGGCGCGGAGTACGTCGCCGTCTGCCTGCCCGCGTTCTCCCCGGACACCGCCAACCGCGACGAGTAGGACGGCCAGCTTAGGATTGCCGGAAGAACGACGGCGGCGAGGAGGGGGCATGACCAGGCTGCCCACGCTGGAGGAGATTCGCAGGGCGCCCAAGGTGCTCCTGCACGACCATCTCGACGGCGGGCTGCGTCCGGAGACGATCATCGACCTCGCCCGTGACTGCGGCCACACCCTGCCGACGTACGACCCCGGCGAGCTGGCGGCCTGGTTCAGGGACGCCGCCGACTCCGGGTCGCTGGAGCGCTACCTGGAGACGTTCTCGCACACGGTCGGCGTGATGCAGACCCGCGAGGGGCTGGTCAGGGTGGCCGCGGAGTGCGCCGAGGACCTGGCGGACGACGGCGTGATGTACGCCGAGGTCCGGTATGCCCCGGAGCAGCACACCTCGCGGGGGCTGTCGCTCGATCAGGTCGTGGAGGCCGTGCTCGAAGGCTTCCGGCTCGGCTCGGCCGGGCCCGACGGCAAGCCGCGGATCCGGGTGGGCACCCTGCTGACGGCCATGCGCCACCAGGCCCGCTCGATGGAGATCGCCGAGCTCGCCGTACGCTATCGGGACCTCGGCGTGGTCGGGTTCGACATCGCCGGGGCCGAGGCCGGCTATCCGCCCACACGGCACCTGGACGCGTTCGAGTATCTCCAGCGGGAGAACGCCCATTTCACGATCCACGCGGGGGAGGGCTTCGGGCTCCCGTCGATCTGGCAGGCCATCCAGTGGTGCG
This sequence comes from Microbispora hainanensis, assembly GCF_036186745.1. Classification (NCBI taxonomy): domain Bacteria; kingdom Bacillati; phylum Actinomycetota; class Actinomycetes; order Streptosporangiales; family Streptosporangiaceae; genus Microbispora; species Microbispora hainanensis. The sequence goes on from NZ_CP108086.1 coordinate 3,539,878, forward strand.
GCGCCGACCGGCTCGGCCACGGTGTGCGGATCATCGACGACATCACGGTGCCGGACGACGGCGAGGCCAAGCTCGGCAGGCTGGCGGCGTACGTCCGCGACAAGCGGATCCCGCTGGAGATGTGCCCGACGTCGAACCTGCAGACCGGGGCCGCCCCGTCGATCGCCGAGCATCCGATCGGCCTGCTGCGCCGCCTGCACTTCCGGGTGACGGTCAACACCGACAACCGGCTGATGAGCGACACGAGCCTGTCGCAGGAGTTCGCGAAGCTCGTGGACGCCTTCGGCTACGACTGGGACGACCTGCAGTGGTTCACGGTCAACGCGATGAAGTCGGCCTTCATCCCGTTCGACGAACGGCTCGCGCTGATCAACGGCGTGATCAAGCCCGGCTACGCGCAGATGAAGTGGCACGCGTGAAGCCGCAGGTCTACCGATCGAAAGCGGCCTGGCTCCTCGGCTGGCTCTGGATGCTGTTCGCCGCGTGGAACGTGTGGGACCTGACGGCCCACGGCCACCTGCCGAGCGCGCTGATCGCGGGCGCGGTGCTCGGCGTCATCACGGCGCTGGTCTTCGTGATGGCGCTGCGGCCCGCCGTCATCGTGGAGGAGGGCGGTGTCCGCGTGCGCAACGTGCTGCGGAACGCCTACGTCCCCTGGAGCGGCGTGGACGACGTGTCCGTGACCAACGCCATCGTGATCGAGTCGGGCGACACGACCGTGCGCTGCTGGACGCCCCAGGCGACGGCCCGTGAGCGGGTCAGGGCCGCTGGACGGGCCGCCAAGGCGGCCAAGTCGGCGAACAAGGCCGAGCGGGCGGCGGCCGAGGCCGTCGGCGCCCGCACCCACGCCGACTGGGTGGCCGACCAGCTCACCGAGATGAGCCGGTCCCGCCGCGAGAGCTCGTCCGGCGAGACCCGTGTCACCTGGTCGCCGTCCGCCCTGGCGGCCGTCGCCGCCGCGATCGTCCTGGTCGTGGCCGCCTTCGTCGTCTCCTGATCACGTAGCCGGACCGGGAGCAAAGGCCGCCCGTGCGACGCCGGGGCGGCAATCGTCTGCCGGAGGGGTCTGAGTGCGTCTGGAACGAGTGATCGTCGTCGTTGTGCTCGCCGCGCTCGCGAGCGTCTACGTGATCGCCGGCGCTCCGATCGCGCTGGCGGTGCTCGGCGTGCAGGTCCTCTATCTGCTGAAGGTCAGGACGTGGTGGCTGCTCGCCGTGCAGGCCGTCCTCGTCTACACGGCGACCGTCGCGGGCGGGGTCTCGACCGGGATCCTCGGCTTCCTGGCCGGTGCGCTGCTGCTGACCCGTGCCCATCGCGATACCGCGCGCGTGCTCGCGTCGTTCGTGGTGGCGAGCGCGGCGCTGATCGACGCCGCCCGCGGCGGGGCGACGGCCGACGCGACGATCACCGTGGTGCTGATCTCGCTGGTCGTCTTCGGCCTCACCCGGCTCGTGCAGCGCGCGATGTTCGTCCTCGAACCCCTGTGGGTGGGACCCTGACGGTTGAGCAGGCCAAGAACGCGCCGGCCCCTACGCTGCTGGATACCGTACGGCTCCGCGACGAAGTGTTCGGCGGCCAGCCCTGAAAGCGAACAGCGCCTAGCGGCACCAGCACGGGCGGCCTCAGCCTGTGTATCCGAATGCCCGCAGGACCTTGGCGACCAAAGTGCCGATCCAGAACAGGGCCACAGTGACGAAGAATATCCTCTTCGTGATTTGCCAAACTGCCACGATTCCCTTCCCTTCGCGATCGGAATGTCGTTGTTCAGTTGCCAGGTCATGAGTTCTCGGCGCAACTCCTCGGCGGGCTCCACGTAAGCTAGGCGGCCCTCCGCCTGCCGCAGGTGGCCCAGCCCTCGTCTGCGTGGTGAGATCGAGGCGCTTCCTGGCCAGCTTGTAAGTGCTGCTCCGCTTCCGCCTGGCCGTCCTATGTACATCCGGAGCGCCCGTCCAGGACTGCCATGTGCTGAGCGGTGAGTTTCCCCATCGCTACCCGCTCCTCTCTTCGGGAAAGCCTAGGTTGAGGACCGCCGCCGAGGACCGCAGGTCTTTCTCGGTGTAAAACACCTTGCCACGATGAGCGACCTCGATGCCGTACGCCGTGCGTCCACTCGGGACCGTGGCAATGAATAGAAAACTACAGGGCTGCTCGGATATTGGTTCGTCTCCATTCAGCACTAGAGCCCCTACAGTGAGTTTGCTAAGGGAGATTATTTCTCCCGATTGGTCGGTAACGATGACCTGAGTGCCCGCGTGGATGTCTTCATAGCCCGCACCCATGGTGCATTCCTGAACCTCTTTAGCCAGGTCGATGTTGACTGCTTCGCTGGCGGGAAGCCGAATTGCCCCGATAAGCTTGAAAGGCGCGAGGGCTGGTTTCTTAGTGAAGGCTCGTGACGGTACGTGCGCAATGGGCGGGGATGGTGCTTGTGTAGGGATTAGGGGCGGTTCATCTGCCGGAGTGGGTGCCGGTTCATCCGTGGGGATGGGGGGCGGCGTAGAGGTAAGCGCTCGAGGTCGGGACGGGACGAACGCGACCCATTCATCAAATGCGGCGATTGCTAAAATTACGACCAGAACGGCCGCAACTATGAGATCCCGAAGTACGCGCATTAGCTTCTCCGTTCATTGGCGGGACTACGGTAAAGCCCCCGGCATCACTGCCGGGGGCTGTTCTGTGCATGTCAGCAGATTTTGCTGATACTCAGTCCGCGATTCATTCCTGGTAGCGGATCAGCGCCCGCTCGTACGAAGCGCAGTAGATCCCGCCCGTCGCATGCCACAGCCCGTCGCGATAGCAGACCCGCCATACCGCGTACGGCATGGACACGGTGATGTTCTCGGTGCTCCACATGGCCTAACCCCACGCGTGCTGCTCCGGCTGCGGGTCCTCCTTATGGGTGTACTGGAGTACCTTCGCGCCGTTCGCGAGAACAGCCGGCGGTTCGGGGTACCGGGGCCGCTCCTCGAACTCGCCAGGTCGAGCGCAGCGATCATGTGCATGACGCCGTTGTAGCGGTTGTAGGTGGCCCGCAGCCGGGCTGGCGACCTCGCCGGACGCCATCGCTTGCCCCGGCGCGGCATCAGGTTCAACGGCCCGAACTCATCCAGGCAGATCACCCGCCCATCAGCGGGCGGGTGATCGTATAACTGAAGGACGCGTTGCATCTAGTACTCCAGTGACACATTGAGATCATGGGTGGGATCTGCGCTGGTAGTGGCATCGGCGGGCGGTGGCTTGATGGCGGCGTCGCCAGTGTGACCAGTGCAGGATCTCCTCGGTGCGGCGGTGTCGGGTAAGGGTGAGGGCGGCCAGTAGGCGGCGGATCTCGGGCATGGTCAAGGGCAGATGCGCGTGGTCGTCGTCGGGCTGGGAGGCGGCCAGGGCCGCGAGGAAGGCCAGGGCGAGCATCGCCAACGTGATGTGGCGGTGCCAGCCGTCCCAACTGCGGACCTGGTAGTGGTCCAGCCCGACCTGGCCTTTGGCGGCCTGGAAGGACTCCTCCACCGTCCATCGGATGCCGGCGATGCGCACCAGGGCGGCCAGCGGCATCGGGGTGGGTGCGTAGCAGCGGTAGAAAGCCAGTTCCCCGGTGACCGGATTGCGGCGGATCAGCAGCCACCGGTGACCGGGCCGGTGGGTGTCGATGCGGGTCCAGGCCCAGGCGTACCAGCGGTGTCCCTTGGCGCCACGCCCGGCGCTGTAGCGGTGCCAGTGCCCATCTGGGACGTGCGCGGCGATCTGGGCGGCCTTCCAGTCGAGGCCCTCGCACCGGATGCGGGCCGTGCCCGCGATCACCAGCACATACCCCACCTGCCGCGCTTCCAGCAGGGCGCGCAGGCGCGGATCTTGGCCGTAGACCTCATCGCCGGTCACCCAGGGTGCGTCGATCCCGGCGTCCAACGCGGCGGCGATCATCTGCGCGGCCAGGGCGGGTTTGTTGGCGAAGGCGATCTCGTCCGGGACGCCGGCGGAGCGGCAGCGGGACTGGTCGGCCCGCCAGGAGTGCTCGGGCAGGTACAGACGGCGATCGATCAAGGCGCGGCCGCGCGGGGTGGCGTAGGCCAAGAACACGCCGACCTGGCTGTTTTCGATCCGGCCGGCGGTACCGGTGTACTGGCGTTGCACGCCGGCCGATCGGAGGCCCTTTTTGAGGAAGCCGGTCTCATCCACGATCAGGACACCGCCCGCGCCGAGGTGCTCGCTCACGTAGCCGCGGACGTCGTCGCGGACGGCCTCGGCGTCCCAGCGCGCGGTGCGCAGCAGGCGCTGCATGGTCTGCGGGCCGTTCAGCCCGGCGTGTTCGGCCAGGTTCCAGCAGTTCTTCCGCTCGACGCCGGACAACAGGCCCCGGACGTAGGCGTTCGCCGCGCGACGTGGCTCGATGCGGCCGAACCGGTGCGCGATCCGCGTCATCAGAGCTCATTGAGGGTGACGATCCAGCGGTCGGGGTCTACGCTGTCGGCCACGGCCATCACGCGATCTTCAGATGTCTTCACAAACTCCGAATGATCACGTGGTGGCCGTTCCCATGCCACCTCAACCGCGAAGATCGCGAAGTGTCACTGGAGTACTAGGCGATGAAGTCGGGGTCGGTGGAGGCTTTCCACGTCGTGGTGGTCTGCCAGCTCACCCCGCCCGCGCGCAGGATCCGCCTCAGGTGCTCGCGGCTGATCGCCGCCGCCACCCCGCGCGTGATGAGGTGCTCGGCCAGCGTGCGCAGGCTCCAGGTGGACTGCCCGCTGATACCCCATTCGGCGGGGACCGTCGTGGCGATCAGGCAGATGTGCTTACGCACCCGCTCACTGATCGCTCGCGGATGGTCCCCGCTCCATTTTGGGTCCAGCGCCTCAAACCCCCGCTCGTTGAAAGCGTGGATGACATCACGGACGTAGCCGTCGCTGACCTGCATCAACGAGGTGATGTCCGGGACCGATTGACCCTGGCCGGACATCATCACCACGATCGCGCGCCGCAGCTTCACCGGATCCTTCGCGGTCCTGGTGATCCGCTGCAGTCTGCGGCCTTCCTCCATCGTCAACGGCCGGACGAACACCTCCGGTCGGCGAGCCACGACCACCTCCCAACATCGCAGAGGCAGCCAGCCTGACGGGTACACCCACCGAGATCAATTACCCGACCGAGGTTCGGTGATGGGCCACTAGGTGGCCATGGGCCTGATCATCGCGTTCAGCGCGATCGCCGTGGTCAACACGCTGGCGATGTCCACCACGGACCGGTCGCGCGAGCTCGCCCTGCTGCGCCTGGTCGGCGCGACCCGGCGGCAGGTGCTGCGCATGCTCCGCCTGGAGACCCTGACCGCGCTGATCGTCTCCGTGTTCGCCGGGACCGGCATCACGCTGGTCACGCTGTCGGCCTTCGGCAGGGGCATGACCGGGTCGGCCCTGTCGTACATCCCGCCGGCCGGCTACGCACTGGTGATCGCCGCGGTGGCCGCGCTCGCCCTGGTCGCCACGAGCCTCCCCGCGCGTCTCGCTCTGCGCGCCCGCCCGGCCGAAGCCGTGGGCGCCCGCCAGTAGGAGGCCGTCGCGGCCCGCCAGTAGCCGGTGTGGCCCCCGGCGGGTCCGTGTTTCCGGCCGGTGGCACGCCACCGGCCGGAAACTGCGTCTTCGGACGGGTCACAGACCGAGGGCGAGGGAGAGGTCCTTCTTCAGGTCCTCCAGGTCCCGCGCGGCCCGCGCCCGGGCGGCTGCGACGTCGTCGCCCTCGACCGGCACGACGACCTCCAGGTAGCACTTGAGCTTGGGCTCGGTGCCGCTGGGCCGTACGACGATCCGGGCGTCGCCCGACAGGCGGTAGCGCAGCCCCTCGGTCGGCGGCAGTCCCGCCACCCCCTGGGACAGGTCCTCGGCCGACTCCACCGTACGGCCCGCCAGGTGCACGGGTGGGTGCGTACGGAGGCGCTCGATGGCCTTGGCGATCAACGAGAGGTCCTCGACCCGGACGGAGAGCTGGGTGGTCGCGTGGAGGCCATAGCGGCGGGCCTGGTCGTCCAGCAGGTCGAGCAGCGACCTGCCGTCACGCTTGGCCATGGCGGCCATCCCGGCCACGGTGAGGGCGGCGCCCACGCCGTCCTTGTCGTGGACCGGCAGCCCGGCGTCCGAGCCCACGCTGTAGCCCAGCGCCTCCTCGTAGCCGAAGACCAGCCCCGGGCCCGACTTCATGATCCACTTGAAGCCGGTCAGCGTCTCGGCGTGCCGCACGCCGTGGGCGGCGGCGATCTTGGCGAGCAGCGACGACGACACGATCGACGTGGCGACCAGCCGGTCGCCGCCCGAGGTGTGCCGCAGCACGTGCTCGGCCAGCAGGCCGCCCACCTCGTCGCCGGTCAGCATGCGATAACCGCCGTCCGGCAGCGGCGTGCCCACGGCGCAGCGGTCCGCGTCCGGGTCGTTGGCGATCACCAGGTCGGCGTGGGTCGCGGCGGCGAGTTCGAGCACGAGGTCCATGGCGCCCGGTTCCTCCGGGTTGGGGAACGCCACGGTGGGGAAGTCGGGGTCGGGCATCGCCTGCCGGCTCACCATGACCGGCACCTCGAAGCCCGCCACGCGGAACGCCTCGGACACGGTCGCGCCGCCGACGCCGTGCAGCGGCGTGTACGCGACCGAGATCTCGCGGGCGTCGCCGATCGGGAGCGTGGTCAGGGCCCGCAGGTAGGGCACGACGATGTCGTCGTGCCCGAGGGTCTGCCAGCCGTCGCCCAGCGGCAGTGCGTCCACCCGGCCGACCGCGTCGATGGCCTCGGAGATCTCCCGGTCGATCGGCGGCACGATCTGCGCGCCGTCGCCCCAGTAGACCTTGTAGCCGTTGTCCTGGGGAGGGTTGTGCGAGGCGGTGACCATGACGCCCGCGTCCGCGCCCAGGTGGCGTACGGCGAACGCCAGCACAGGGGTGGGCCACTTGCCGGCCATGACCGAGGCGCGCAGGCCCGCCCCGGTCAGCACGCGGGCCGTGTCGGCGGCGAACACGTCGGACTTGTGCCGCCCGTCGTAGCCGATCACCACGTGGCGTCCCGGCCCGAGGACGCGGGCCAGGCCGGCGGCCGCCCGCATCACGGTGACCCGGTTCATCCGGTTGGGCCCGGCTCCGAGCGCGCCGCGCAGGCCCGCCGTGCCGAACTCCAGCTTCGCGCCGAAGCGGGCCTCCAGCTCGGCCCGATCGTCACGTTCCAGGATCGCGTCGAGCTCGGCCCGCGTCTCGGGGTCGGGGTCCTGGTCGCGCCACTCTTCGGCGAGCCGTACGAGATCGGACATGGATACCCCCTACAGCTTGTCGACGACCTGGGCGAGCAGGACGCCCATGCGGGCGGCCGTGGCCCGGCCGACCTCCAGGACCTCCTCGTGGTTGAGCGGCTCGCCCACCAGGCCCGCGCCGGGGTTGGTGACCAGGGAGATCCCGAGCACCTCGGCCCCGGCCTCCCGGGCGGCGATCGCCTCCAGCACGGTGGACATGCCCACCAGGTCGCCGCCGAGCGTGCGCAGCATGCGGATCTCGGCGGGCGTCTCGTACGTCGGGCCGCGGAAGGCGACGTACACGCCCTCGGACAGCGTGGGGTCGACCGCGCGGGCGAGGTCGCGCAGGCGCTTGGAGTAGACCTCGGTGAGGTCGATGAACGTCGCACCCGTGATCGGGTTGCTGCCGGTGAGGTTGATGTGGTCGCTGATCAGGACCGGGTCGCCGACCTTCTGGGTCTCCGGCCGCAGCCCGCCCGCCGCGTTGGTCAGCACCACCGTGCGCACCCCGGCCGCGACGGCCGTGCGCACCCCGTGGACCACCGGCTCCACCCCGCGGCCCTCATAGAGGTGCGTACGCCCGAGGAAGATCAGGGCGTTGAGCCCGGCGGCGGTGCGCACCGCGCGGACCGTTCCGGCGTGACCGGCGACCGCGGGAGGCGAGAACCCGGGCAGTTTCGTCACCGCGAGCTCGATGACCGTCTCGCCGATCGCGTCCGCGGCCGGGACCCAGCCCGAGCCCATGACGAGGGCGACGTCGAAGGAAGGGATGCCGGTCAGGTTCCTCAGCGTGGTCGCGGCCTCGGCCGCCAGGTCATATGGGGTCACTTTGCTGAGGGTACAGAAGTGCATGAACCCGGCGGATAAGTGCCGGGCTCGTGTCAGTCGCCGAGCTTCTTGCAGGGGCGGGTGCGCAGCCACGCGACGTAGTCGTCGGGTGCGCCCGCCTTCTCGGCGGCGTCGGCCAGGATGCCGATGTATCGCGCCGACGGCAGCCCGCCCTCGTAGGAGTCCAGCACGTACGACCAGGCGAGCACGTCGCCCTCCAGGGTCGCGACCCGGAGCCGGAGCTTGCGGTAGAGGCCGAGGTCGGTGCCCATCCACCGGTCGAGGGACGCCTCGTCCCACTCCGGCACGTCGTACAGGACGACGAATACCTGCTCGTCGGCGTCCTCGACTATCGTGGCGAGAGCGCCCTCCCAGCTGACGTCCTCGCCGCCGAAGGTGAGCCGCCAGCCCGAGAGCCAGCCCGTTCCTCGCATGGGCGAGTGGGGAGCCCACTCCGCCATCTGCTTGGGGTCCATGTTGCTGCCGTAGGCCGCATAAACAGGCACGGCTCACAAGCCTAAACCAAGATCCCGAAAGTTGGACGGGTACGCGCGCACGGGGATGCGGCGAGAAAATCCGCGTAGTCGGCCCGTTACGCGTACCTCGCCGGGAATACGTAATCAGGATGCGGGACAATGGAGCACGTGACAAGGATCGTGATCATCGGTGGCGGCCCCGGCGGATACGAGGCGGCTCTGGTCGCCGCGCAACTGGGCGCTCAGGTCACCGTCGTGGAGGAGGAAGGCCCCGGCGGGGCGTGCGTGCTCACCGACTGCGTGCCGTCCAAGACCCTGATCGCCTCCTCCGTCCGCAAGCAGGCGCTTCTCGACGCGTCGTCGCTGGGTGTCCGATTCGACGGCGGCTCCGGCCACGAGACCGGCGGCGTCCACGTGGACATGATCGACGTGAACAAGCGCGTCAAGGAGCTCGCGCTCGCCCAGTCGAACGACATCGCCGCCCGGCTGGCCGCCGAGGGCGTCGAGGTCATCCGCGCCCGGGGCCGGCTGGTCGATCCCCAGGTGGTGCGCGCGGGGGACCGTACGATCCGGGCCGACGTGGTCATCGTGGCGACCGGCGCCCACCCGCGCGTGCTGCCCGGGGCCGAGCCCGACGGCGAGCGCATCCTGAGCTGGCGCCAGCTGTACGACCTGGAGGAGCTGCCCGAGCACCTGATCGTGGTCGGCTCCGGCGTCACCGGCGCCGAGTTCGCCGGCGCCTACCGGTCGCTCGGGTCGGAGGTCACGCTGGTCTCCTCGCGCGACCGGATGATGCCCAACGAGGACGCCGACGCGGCCGAGGTGCTCGAAGGGGTCTACCGGCGCCGCGGCATGAACGTCATGGGCCGTTCGCGCGCCGCCTCGGTCAAGCGCACCGAGCACGGCGTCGTCGTGACCCTGGAGGACGGCCGTACGGCCGAGGGCAGCCACTGCCTCATGACCGTAGGCATGGTGCCCAACACCTCCGGGCTCGGGCTCGAGGACAACGGCGTGCGGCTCGACCGCAACGGCTTCATCGAGGTCGACAAGGTGTCGCGGACCTCCGCGCCCGGCGTGTACGCCGCGGGAGACTGCACCGGCGTCCTGATGCTCGCCTCCGTCGCCGCCATGCAGGGCAGGATCGCGGTCTGGCACGCGCTCGGCGAGGCCGTGCAGCCGATCCGGCTGGCCACCGTCGCCGCCAACATCTTCACCGACCCGGAGATCGCCGCCGTGGGCGTGTCGCAGCGGCAGATCGAGGCGGGCGAGATCGAGGCGAACGTCGTCAAGCTGCCGCTGGCCACCAACGCCCGGGCCAAGATGCAGGGCTTCAACGACGGTTTCGTGAAGCTGTTCTGCCGCCCGAACACCGGCATCGTGCTCGGCGGCGTGGTGGTCGCGCCCCGGGCGTCGGAGCTGATCCTGGCCGTGTCGGTGGCCGTGCAGCACCGCCTGACCGTGGACCAGCTCGCCCACACCTTCGCCGTCTATCCGTCGCTGTCGGGCTCGATCACCGAGGCGGCCCGCCGTCTCATGTCCCCGCAGACCGCCGGCATCTGACCTCTGTCGAGGCCGGATCAGTCGGCGCATGCCGCGCCCTCGGGGACGCGGGCGGCGGCAGGGCGCGGGCGCAGCGCGCGCGCCGGCCGGATCATCGCCCCGACCATGCACGTCACCAGGGCGAAGGCGAACGGGAAGGCGAACGTGGCCGCCAGCCAGCCGATGACGGAGGGTGCCACGAGCCCCGACATCCAGGTGATCGTGGCGACCCCCGCGACGCCCTCCGCAGGCGTACGGGCGACCTGGCCCGCCGCCGCGAACACCAGCGGGACGACGACGGCGAGACCGGCGCCGAACAACGCGAACCCCACGATCACCGGCGCGGGCGTGCGGAACGCGACCACGATCACCCCACCGATCACGGCGGTGACCGCCCCGGCGCGTACGGTCAGGACCGGCCCGAGCCTGCGCACCACGAAGTCTCCGCCGAGCCGCACGGTGACCATGCACGCGGTGAACACGGCGTAGCCGGTCGCGGCGAGGCCCGCGCCCGCCCCCGCGACGTTCGTGAGGTAGATCGCCGCCCACTGGCCGCTGGCCCGCTCGGCGAAGGTGCCGAAGAAGCCGATCAGGCCGATCAGCAGGACGGCCCTCGGCGGCAGCGCGAATCGCTTCGGCGGCTTCTCGTCCGGCGCGGGCTCGTCGTCGAGGAGCGCGCGGCTGCCCACCACGCCCAGGACGACCAGCGCCGCCGCCATGAGGGCGAGGTGCGCCCGCGCGTCCAGGCCCGACTGCGCCGCCACGGCCCCGATGCCCGCGCCGGCCAGGTTGCCGACGCTCCACATGCCGTGCAGGCCGGACATGACCGACCTGCCCAGCCGCCGTTCGACGAGCACGCCCTGGGCGTTCATGGCCAGGTCGGACATCCCGGCGGCGGCGCCGGACGTGAGGAACACGGGGACCAGCCACAGCGGGCCCGGCGCCAGCACGGGGAGGGCCAGGGAGGCGCACCACAGGGCGAGCAGGACCCGGGTCGTCGCCCTGGGCCCGAACCGGTAGGCCAGCCGGGCCGTCACCGGCATCGTGAGGAACGAGCCGATCGGCGGGCAGAGCAGGACGAGCCCGAGAGCGGCCGTGCCCAGGCCGAAGTGGTCCTGAAGCCAGGGCATGCGGGTGGCGATGGTGCCCGCCACCGCGCCGTGAACGGCGAAGACGAGGGCGGTGGCCCGTTGATGTCTGTCTCGCATACGGCTAAATTAACAGGCAGGGTTCCTGATAAAAAGAGGTTTTTCCGTGAAGACCGCGACACCCCAGCTCGCGCGGGCCATCAACGACCGGCTCGCGCTCGATCTGCTCCTGGAACGGGGCCCGCTGACGGCGCCCCAGCTTCGCGCGCTCACCGGCCTGTCCCGCCCGACCGTGTCGGACCTGATCGAACGCCTGCAGGTCAACGGGCTGATCCGGGTCACCGGGGAGAGCGGCGGCGACCGGCGCGGTCCCAACGCCCGCCTCTACGGGATCGTCGCCGACCGGGCCTTCGTGGGCGGGGTGGACGTGCGGCGCGACGTGGTCCACGTCACGGTCGCCGACATCACCGGCGCCACCGTGGGCACGGCGACGCGGCCCGTGGGGGAGAACCTCCCCGGGCTGGTCGCGGAGGCGCTCACCGAGGCGGCCGGCTCACGCCCGCTGCACGCCGTCGTCATCGGCGCGCCCGGGATGGTCGATCCGCAGACCGGAGACCTCGCGGCCGGGAACGTCGAGCCCGCGTGGCGGCCCGGGCTTCTCCCGGCCCTGCGCACACTGGTCGACGCGCCGGTCACCGTGGAGAACGAGGTCAACCTGGCCGCCGTCGCCGAGCACGCCACCGGCGCGGCCGCCGGGCGGGACGACTTCGTCCTGCTCTGGCTGGACGACGGCGTCGGCGCGGCCGTCGTGCTGGACGGCAGGCTCCGCCGGGGAGCCTCCGGAGGAGCCGGGGAGATCGGCTTCCTCGGCCGGCTCGACATCGAGGTGTGCGCCCTGCTGGGCACCGATGCCGTACGCGGACTGGACCTCCCGGCCCTGGCGGACCGGGTCACGACGGCCGCTTTCACGCTCGTGGCCGTGCTCGACCCCGGCCTCGTCGTCCTCGGCGGCGCCACCAGCATGGCGGGCGGCGAGCCGCTGGCGGCCCTGGTCACCGAGCGGCTGGCCGAGGTCTCGCCCGTGCCCGTACACGTCCGCGTGAGCGGCATCCCGGACAACCCCGTGCTGCGGGGCGCGGTCTCCACCGCCCTCTCGATCGCCCGCGACGCCGTCTTCGGCCAGGGCCGCCCGTGACGGCGCCGTGGTCAGCGGGTGCCGCCCGTGAGGTGTTCGTGAACCTGCCGTGGTCAGCGGGTGCCGTCCGTGAGCCGCTCGTGAACCTGCCGAGGTCAGTGGCTGCCGCCCGTGGCGGACAGCCGTGACCTGACCTCATGCAGGGCCTGCCGCCCCCGCCCGATGGCCATGGCCGCCGCCTGCAGGTCGTACGGCGTCTGGGCGACGTGCAACGCCTGCTTGGCCGCCTCGTACGCGTCGAGCGCCGCCCGCCACTCGTGCGTGGGCCCGCTGACCTGGTTGATCTTCATCTCGAAGTCGAGGGCGTCGATCTCCTCGCCGAAGCGGGTCACGTCCTCCTCGGCGGCGTGCCGGGCCACCGCCATCTCGGCCACGAAACGCTCCCTGCGCCGGTGTGCGACGCCCCACATGATCAGCGTCAGGCTCAGGCCGAGACCGGACACGATGACGAGGATGAGCGCGGGCGACGGGCCCTTCGGGCGTACGGCGTTCGGGGGCACGTCCTGGTCCCAGGTGGACGGCGAGGCGTCATCGACCGGTTCCTCCCCGGCGGAGCCGGGTGCGACGGCGTCGTCCGGCAGGTCCTTCGGCGTGCCCTTCGCCCCGGTCAGGTTCACGTCGTCGGCCTGGGTGAAGGAGGCCTTGTCGACGTTCGCCCCGTGGAAGTCCGCGCCGTCGAGCTCGGCCTGGGTGAACTCGGCCTCGGACAGGTCGGCGTCCCGCAGCACGGCGTGCTCCAGGTGGGCCTGGCCGAGCTTGGCCTCGCCGAGCTTGGCCCGGGTGAAGTCGGCCGTACGGCCCTTGATCTGCCCGAGCGTGGCGTCCTTCAGGTCGGCGTCCACGAGTTTCGCGTCGGTGAGGTTGGCCTGGGTGAGCACGGCCCGGGTGAGGACCGCGCCGGTCAGGTCGGAGTGCGGAAACTCGGCCTGTACGGCGTCCGCGTCGGTGAGGATCGCCCCGCGCAGGTTCGCCTGCTTGGCCTGCATCTGGCCCAGGTCGGCCTCGCTGAAGTCGGCGCCGCGCAGGTCGGCATAGTCGAGACGCGCCTGACCGAGATCGGCCTCCTTCAGCGAGGCCTTGCGCAGGATGGCTCCGGTGAGGTCCTTGCCCGTGAGGTCCACCCCGTCGAGCTTCGCGCCGGTCAGGTCGGCGCACCGCATGGCGTACGGAAGCGTGGCGCTGGTGAGGTCCTTGCCGCGAAGCTTGACGCCGCTGCCCGGCTTGCAGGGAGCGGAGGCCGCGTGCACGGCGGTCGCGGGGAGTGCCACGAACGCGAGTGACACAGACGCGAGCAACGTGAGCGACAGGAGCCGCGACAGGGACCGCGACGAGAACCGTGACAAGGGCAGCGCGGCGGCGGGCAGGGGGGTGAAGCGACGCACGGGGGGCCTCCTGGGGGGAACGCTCCCGAGTCTCCCACGCGGTCTTTAATCCCACTTGCAATCCGCTGACCGGCCATCATCCCGGTATTTCCCGGGATGGTGCACCACCCGGCCGAGCCCGCATACGACGAAGGGGCGGACCATCAGGTCCGCCCCTCGTCTGTGTCCACCGCAAGCGCTCAAGCGCTTCTGCGCCATCGAAAGCGCTCGGGTGCTGTGCCGGAGGCGCTGAGGAGATGTGCCGACACAGAGGTGCCCGGGCGCTTCCGTGTCCGTCGCGGTGGCGCTCACACGCTTCTGCGGTGGCTGGGAGCGCTGCGGTGCTTCTGCGCCGTGCCGGAAGCCACGCTGTGCCGGAGGCGCTGAGGCGTTACCAGTCGCCGCCGCCGAAGTCCCCTCCGCCGAAGTCGCCGCCGCCCCAATCGCCACCGCCGCCGCCACCCCAGTCGCCGCCGCCGAAGCCGCCACCGCCCCAGTCGCCGCCGCCGGCCTCCACGCCCGCGGCGTAGCCGGAGTCGTACCCGGCGCCGTATCCGCCGTGGCCCCAGCCGCCGAACGCGTTGCCGAGCATGGTGCCGACGAGCATGCCGGTCAGCAGGTCGCCGCCGCCGAAGCCGCCGTAGTAGCCGTACGCGTAGGGCTGGTAGGCGGGACCGGCGTCCCAGTAGGGCCTGCGCTGGCCGTCCACCATGACCTCGCGCATCTGCGGGTCGAAGCCGCGCTCCACCGCCTCGGCGTCCGCCGCGCAGGCGGGGACGTCGCGCACCGCGCCGCCGGGGGGCGCCCACCGGACGTTGCGCACCGACGGGCCGTGCTGCGGGTTGAAGAAGCACGGGGGCAGCCGCTCGGGCAGCGGCTGGTTGTTCACGCGCGCCTTGACGCAGGCCAGCGCGTAGCGGCCGTCCTCCAGCGTGGAGGTCACCGTGCGCAGGTCCTCCGGGCGCTTGATCGCGGCGAGCTCGACCTTGGCCCGCTCGTAGGAGTCGAGGGCCCGCTGCCAGTCGGTGGTCGTCTCGCTCTGCGGGAGCATCCTGACGTCCATGTCGAGCGCGGTGATCTCCTCACCGAACTTCGTGACGTCCTCCTCGACCGTCTGCTTGACGGCGGCGAGCTCGGCGGCCTCGCGCTCCTCGCGCTTGCGCTTGTTGCGGCGTCCGACGATCCACAAACCGGCACCTCCGACAACCGCGATGCCCAGAATGCCCAGCAGCACACCCGAACCGCCACCGCCGCCGACCGTGCTGCCCTTGGCACGGGCACCATTGACGTCGCCCTCGCGCACCAGGTTCACCCGGTTGATGAAGTCCTTCATGCCGGTGACCACGTCGTTGTTGGCGCTGGTGGACAGCCGGGCCAGCACGCCCGGAGCGTTCCTGGGCAGCTCGGTCGACCCCGCGAAGAGGCTGTTGCCGTCGAGGAGGGCCACGGTCGCGCTCGACCGGCCCGCCTTGTCGAGCTCGGACAGCAACTGCGGGATGTAGGTGCTCACCTGGCTCGTGCTCACGGTGCCGTCGGGCATGGCGACCACGTAGATCTTGGACTTCGAGTCCTTCAGCGCCTGGCGGATCTCGCTCTGCTGACTCGACGAGAGCGGAGACCCACTCTGGACGAACAGCGGGTCTTTGGCGTTCTTCCAGGACGACAGGACCGTGGCGGGGTCCGGGGGAGCAGCCGCCATGGCGGACGGCGCGAGAGCGAGCAGAGTGATGAGTCCGGCGAGCAGCGCCGCAAGGGCGGCCCCCACCCGGCCGAGCGGTGTCTTCATGGTCACGGCTTCAAGCCTCCTTCGCCCTACAGGACGAACGGCAGGGCGTGATGGTTCCTCCACAAAAACCTATCGTTCCGCACCCGGCTGCCGGCATGCGTCTTCTTGCCGGTGAATGACGGCGGCGTCGGCCGCCGAACCGTCCGCCGTGACCGCGTTCGCCCGATGAGATCGCTGTCGGCGGGGCACCAAGATCACCCTCGGTGAGCCCCCGCCAGGGGAGACCGCCGGCCTTCAGGGCCGGCGGCTCAGGCGTCCTTGATCTCGCAGAGGACCGCCCCGGCGGTGACCGTCTGGCCGACGGCGGCCGCGAGGCCGGTGATCGTGCCGCCCTTGTGTGCGGTCAGCGGCTGCTCCATCTTCATGGCTTCCAGGACGACGATCGTGTCGCCGGGCTCGACGGCGTCGCCGTCGGCGACGACGACCTTCACGATCGTGCCCTGCATCGGGCTGACGAGGGAGTCGCCGCTCGCCGCGGCCTTCTTGGCACCGCCGCCGGACCGCCGAGGCGCGGCCTTCCTGGCCGGGCCGGAGCCGGTCGCGCCCGACCCCGATCCCCAGGAGCCCGATCCAGACGGGCCCAGCCCGGCGGGCAGGACGACCTCCAGGCGCTTGCCGCCGACCTCGACGGTGATCCGTTCACGCTCGGCGGGCTCGGCCGCCTCCACGGCACCCTCGTACGGCGTGATCGTGTTGTCGAACTCGGTCTCGATCCACCGGGTGTGCACGGAGAACGGCTCGCCGGTGAAGGCGGGGTCGTTCACCACGGCCCGGTGGAACGGCACCACGGTCGGCATTCCGCCGATCTCGAACTCGGCCAGGGCCCGGCGCGACCGCTCCAGCGCCTGCTTACGCGTCGCGCCGGTGACGATCAGCTTGGCCACGAGCGAGTCGAACGCCTGCGGCACGCTCATCCCGGCCTCGTACCCCGCGTCCAGCCGTACGCCGGGGCCGGACGGGACGCGCATCGAGGTGATCGTTCCCGGCGCGGGCAGGAAGCCCCGGCCCGCGTCTTCGGCGTTGATCCGGAACTCGATGGAGTGGCCGCGCAGCTCCGGGTCGTCGTAGCCCAGGGCCTCGCCGTCGGCGATGCGGAACATCTCGCGCACCAGATCGATGCCCGCGACCTCCTCGCTGACCGGGTGCTCGACCTGCAGCCGGGTGTTGACCTCGAGGAAGGAGATCGTGCCGTCCTGGCCGACGAGGAACTCGCACGTGCCCGCGCCGACGTAGCCCGCCTCGCGCAGGATCGCCTTGGAAGAGGAGTAGAGGAGTTCGAGCTGCTCGCCGGTCAGGAACGGGGCCGGGGCCTCCTCCACCAGCTTCTGGTGGCGGCGCTGGAGGGAGCAGTCGCGGGTGGAGACCACGACGACGTTGCCGTGGGAGTCGGCCAGGCACTGGGTCTCGACGTGCCGGGGCTTGTCGAGGTAGCGCTCGACGAAGCACTCGCCGCGCCCGAAGGCGGTGACGGCCTCGCGCACGGCCGACTCGTACAGGTCGGGGATCTCCTCCATGGTGCGGGCCACCTTGAGCCCGCGCCCGCCGCCGCCGAACGCCGCCTTGATGGCGATCGGCAGGCCGTGCTGCCGCGCGAAGGCGACGACCTCGTCCACCCCGGAGACGGGATCGGGGGTTCCGGCCACGAGCGGGGCGCCCACGCGCTGCGCGATGTGCCGGGCCTGGACCTTGTCGCCCAGCGCGGTGATCGCCGCCGGCGGCGGGCCGATCCAGATCAGGCCGGCGTCGAGCACGGCCTGGGCGAAGCCGGCGTTCTCGGCGAGGAAGCCATATCCGGGATGGACGGCGTCCGCGCCGGTCTTCCGGGCGACGGAAAGGAGTTTGTCGATGTCGAGGTAGGTCTCGGCCGGGCTCTGCCCGCCGAGTGCGTGCGCCTCGTCGGCCACCCGCACGTGCAGCGCGTCCAGATCCTGGTCCGCGTAGACCGCGACGCTGGACAGCCCGGCGTCTGCGCAGGCCCGGGCGATCCGTACGGCGATCTCACCGCGATTGGCGATCAGGACCTTGTGCACCGCGTGCATCCTTCCCTCGGGCCCCCTGGGTTATGAGCTGTGGTGGATTTTATGCACCTGCCGGCTCTGGACGGCGTCCGGCCCCTTACTGAGTGGGATCGCCGCCGTGCCTCGTCTCCCTGCACTTCCCTGCCCCATCGCCGGTATGTCCGGGTTGAAGCGGCATATTGTGAAGTGGCACCACCGGTCGGGTTCGTTAGGCTGATCGCTTATGCGGGGACCCGGCCTTCTGGCGACCGTGCTGGCTCTGCTTCTCGTGGCGCCGCCCGCGCCGCCCGCCGAGGCGCGCGTCGCGCCGGCTCGGTGCGCGCCGCGCAAGGGCAGCATGCAGGTGGCCGAGCCGTGGGCGCAGCGCAGGCTCGACCCCAAGCGGGTGTGGCCGCTCACCAGGGGCGAGGGCGTCACGGTCGCGATCATCGACAGCGGCGTGGACCTGACGCACCCGCAGATCCGGGTGGCCAAAGAGGTGGACTACACCGGCACGGGCCACCGTGACTGCGTCGGGCACGGCACGGCGGTCGCCGGGATCATCGCCGCCCAGTATCTGAAGGGCGTCCCCTTCCATGGGGTCGCGCCCGGCGTACGGCTGATCTCGCTCAAGCAGACGAACGAGGAGCGCGGCGACCCGGACACGCTGGCCAGGGCCATCGTGGACGCGGCCGACTTCGGCGCCGACGTGATCAACGTGTCGATCGACGCCCGCGACGATCCGAAGCTCAGGCAGGCCGTCGCGTACGCGGTCGGCAAGGACGCGGTGATCGTGGCGGCGGCCGGCAACACGACCGCGGAGGACGGCACGCCGGAGGCCTCCTATCCCGCCGCGTATCCGGATGTGCTCGCCGTGGGGTCGGCCACCCCGGACGGCCGGCGTGCCGACTTCTCCAACACGGTCACTCCCGTCTCCGTCCTGGGTCCGGGCCAGGACATCACCTCCACCTGGCCAGGGCGGTCGTACATGAGCGGGCTCGAAGGCACGAGCTTCGCCACGCCGTACGTCGCGGGGGTGGCGGCGCTGGTGCGTGCCCGCCATCCGGAGCTGAACCAGGAGCAGGTGCGCGGGCGCATCACCGCCACGGCGGACGGCGGACTGGGGACGGGCACGGGAGCCGGGATGGTCAACCCGATGCTTGCCGTCACCGCGATCCTGCCGATGGAGGTCGGCGGCGCCCCCGTCATCGCGCCGCCGGCGCCTGCCCCCTTGTCGCAGGACGCGGTGAGCAAACCGGCTCCGGTGGACCAGGAGGCGATCGACCTGGCGCTGACGATCGCGGCGGCGGCGTTGTGCGCGGTGGGGCTGATCGTGGCCGTACGGGTGTTCGTGCCGATGGGCAGACGGAGAAGGTGGCGTCCCGGCCGTGAAGGTTGACTCTTCGGCTTTGGGTAATTGACGTTTCAATGTTTTGTGCCTGCCGGAAACTGATGCTTTGCCCCATGTCCTCTTGGTTGAATGATCCTTATCAGGTCACTTCCAGAAAGGACTGAGATGCACCCTTTACGGCCGGGTGATCCCGAGCAGATAGGCGAGTACGCCATCCAGGGACGGCTGGACGAGGGGCCCCGCGGCGACGTCTATGTCGGCAAGGAGACCGGCGACGACGCCCCTGTGCGGGTGATCAAGCTCTTGGCCGCGGAGCCGGGTTCGGGGCAGGCCGTCCTCGACCGGCTCACTGTGGCCACGCGTGTGTCCAGCTCATATGTGGCCCGCACCATCACGGCGGGCCTATTCGGGGATCGACCCTACGTCGTCAGGGAACACGTCGAGGGACGCAGCCTGGCCGCCGTCGTGGCGGCCGAGGGCCCGCTCTCGGGGGAGGCGCTCGAACGCGTCGCGGTGGGCGTGCTCACCGCGCTGACGGCCGTGCACCTCGCCGACCTCGTGCATGGTTCGCTCACCCCGCACAACGTCATCGTCGCGGACGACGGCGTCAAGCTGACCGACGTCGCGGTCGGCCCACCGGTGGGCGAGCTCGCCTACCGGGCTCCGGAGCAGATCAGGGGCGAGCGCTACGACGCGTACGCGGACATGTTCGCCTGGGCCGCCACGGTGGTCTTCGCCGCGACCGGACGTCCGCCGTTCCCGCAGGAGCCGCAGGCCGTGCTCAACGCGCAGCCCGACCTCGGCGGCCTGGACGAACGGTTGCGCCAGGTCGTGCTGCCCGCGCTCGCCAAGGAGCCGGGGCAGCGGCCCACCGCGTACACCGCGATGCTGCAACTGCTCGGCGGCGCCGCAGGGGCACAACCGGCGCCGGCCCCCGGCGCGACGGTCGTGCTGCCCCCGCAGCCGGCGGTCGGGGGAGTCCCCGTTCCGCCGGCGCCTGCTCCCCAGCAGGGGCCGGTTCCGCAGCAGGCTCCTGTTCCTCAGGCCCCGGTGCCTGGGCAGACCTGGGGCCCGCCGCCCGTCCCTCAGCAGGCGTCCACCGCCTCTTGGCAGCCGCCCGCCATGCCGCAGGAGCAGCCCCAGCAGCAGACGTGGGGGCCGCCGACCACCCAGGGCCAGGTCGAGACGGCCAAGCGCAGGCCGTTCCCGGTCGGGCTCGCAGCGGCGGTCGGCGCCGTGGTCCTGCTCTCCGGAGTGGGGCTGTGGGGCGCCGGTCACTACTCCCAGGTCCAGTTGTCACCTGCCGCCGCGGAGGGCTCCGCGGGCGGGCACGGGAACGGCGGACGTGCGCTCGCGGACGGTGGAAACGCGGGCGGCGGAGGGACCACGGGAGGCGGCGGCACCACGGCGGGAGGCGCGACCGGGGGCAGCGGATCGGCCCCGACGGCGGCGCCGCAGGTGACGGTGCCGTGGGCGCTGTCGTCCGACGACCCCGACTCGCCGGTGCAGCCGCTGGTGCTGCCGAGCGAGTGGCCGACGGACTCTCCGGTGACGCCGGAGCTCACGTCGGCGCCGACCCCCGGCCCGCTCGTGCCGATGCCGAGCCAGCCGGTGGTCCCGCCGCCGCAGCAGCCGACCTGGTCGACGACGCAGCCGACGGCCCGGGTGACGACCACCGCCACGGTCACCGCGCTGCCGAGCCCGGTGCCGACGCAGCCGACTCCCGAGCCCCCGCCCACGCAGTCGCCGAGCCCGGTGCCCACGGAGCAGCAGGAGCAGGTGCCGAGCCCGCGGCCCACCGCGCCGACCGAGGGGCCGACCGAGGGGCCAACAGAGGGGCCCACCGAGAAGCCCGTCGAGAGGCCCAGCTGGGTTCCCTCCTGGGTACCGACCGAGAGGCCCGGGCGGAGGCACGCCCGGAAGCCCACCGGGGAGCCGACGGCGTCCGCGCAGCCGAGCACCCCGACCCCGACCCCGACCCCGACCCCGACCCCGACCACGGTGGCGCCCAAGCCCACTCCGACGGTGAAGCCGACTACGGTGGCGCCCAAGCCCACTCCGACGGCGAAGCCCACGACGGTGGCCCCCAGGCCCACCACTCCGACTCCGGAGCCGACGACCGCGGCGCCGGTCCGGAACCCCTTCGGCCCCACCCAGGCCTGCGGTCCGGGCTTCTCCGTCCAGCGCAGCAGCGCCCTGGCGGGGGGCACCGTCTATCAGCTGTACAACCCCGGCACGGGGGAGAACTGCGTCGTCACGATCAAGACGGCCGACGTCGGCAAGGAGACTCCGGTCTCCGCGACGCTGGAAGTCCAGGGCGGCGGTTCCAAGACCGACAGCGGTAACTACAAGTACTACGCCGGCCCGGTGAAGCTGCAGGCCAAGGGCAAGTGCGTCAGGTATTCCGGCAGCGTCGGCGCGTCCAGCGCCGGCGGCGACTGGGACAACTGCCGCTGACGCTGCGACCGGCACCACAGCCGCACTGCGACTGGCACCCCCGGCTGGCACTTCCGGCCGACAGCCGGCTGACAGCCGGCTGACCGGTTCACACGAAGGCCGGGCGGACATCCGCCCGGCCTTCCATCTGCGCGGCCCGTCTGCGCGGCTCTGCCGGTGCCACTCTGGGGAGGCGATCCCGGCTCGATCTCAGGCCGGGATCAGGCCGCGCCTCCGGCCGGCTCGGGACCGTGCCGCCCTGCCTGGATCACCGTGCCCGGATCGCTGCGCCCGGGACGAGCTCGCGCGGCTCGCTCGTCACGCTGAGCCGTTGACCTGCAGCAGGTTGTCGAAGTCCCCGGGTCCGGCGACGGCCCGCGTGTCCCCTGCCCCGATGGACTCTCCGCAGTGGGAGCAGGTCATGGTCGCCTCGACCGTCTCCCCGCAGCCCTTGTGCACCATCTGGAGCGGCGGCCCGTCGGGGGCGGCGTGCCGGTCCCCCCACTGCCTCATGGCGGTGACCACCCCCCACAGGTCACGGCCCTTGTCCGTGAGGCGGTACTCGTATCGCGCCGGACGGTCACTGTAGGGGACCTTCCGCATGACGCCGTGCTCGATCAGGTGGCCGAGCCGCTGGTTGAGGATGTTGCGGGAGATGCCCAGGCGCTGCTGGAACTCGTCGAACCGGGTGACGCCCAGGAAGGCGTCACGCACGATCAGCATCGTCCACCACTCACCGACCACCTCAAGGCACTGGGCCACCGAGCAGTGCATGTCGGCGAAGCTTTTGCGTTCCACACACCCAAGACTACAAGTTGCGTAATAGAACTGACCAGCATTAGCGTGCGTTCTATGACGCAACTCAGGGGGGATTCGTCCGAATCACAGGACCCATCCCAGAAGTCACACGAGGGAACCGCGCTCACGGGCGCAACGGAGCTACCGCCGTCGGCGCCGGCCACGACCGGGACCACGACCGGAACCGCGACCGCGACCGGAACCGCGACCGCGACCGGAACCGCGACCGCGACCGGGACCGCGGTTGGGACCACGACTGGGATTGGGACCGGGATTGGGACCGGGCGGCCGTGGCTCGCGCTGGCCGCGGCCTGCCTCGGGATGATGATGACCTTCATCAACATCACCGCGACGATCGGGTCTCTCGGCTTCATCCAGTCGGGACTGCATACGTCCACCACGACCCTGGTATGGGTCAGCAGCGCGTACACCCTGGCGGTGGCAGGTCTGACGCTGTCCGCCGGCACTCTCGGCGATCTCGCCGGCCGGCGCACCGTCTTCCTCATCGGCACCGTCGTCATGGGCGTGGGCAGTCTTGTCGCGTTCGGCGCGGGCGACGGCGGGACGCTGATCGCCGCCGAGGCGGTGATGGGCGTCGGCGGCGCGATGATCCTGCCCAACAGCCTGACCATCGTCAGCCACATCTTCCCGGACCCCCGCAAGCGCACCGAGGCGATCAGCATCTGGGCGGGCTGCTCGGGCGTCGGCCTGGCCGGAGGTCCTCTGGTGGCCGGCGTGCTGCTCAACCACTTCTCCTGGCACAGCGTGTTCCTCGTCAACGCCGCGATGTCGCTGGTCGTCCTGGCCGTCACGCCGATCCTGGTGAAGAACAGCCGTCACCTCGGCCGTCGTATCGACATCCCCGG
This sequence comes from Microbispora hainanensis, assembly GCF_036186745.1. Taxonomy (NCBI): domain Bacteria; kingdom Bacillati; phylum Actinomycetota; class Actinomycetes; order Streptosporangiales; family Streptosporangiaceae; genus Microbispora; species Microbispora hainanensis. The sequence goes on from NZ_CP108086.1 coordinate 3,562,852, forward strand.
CCTCGTGCTGACCACCGTGTCCCTGCTGGCCCTGACGTACGGCGTGATCGAGGGCGGGCACGTCGGGTACGGCGATACGCGCATCCTGGTCGCGTTCCTCGTCTTCCTCGTCACCCTTGTCCTGTTTGTCCGTGTGGAACTTCGCAGCGCGGACCCGATGCTCAACCTGACGCTGTTCCGTTCGGCGTCGTTCAGCACCGTCATGGGCGTGGCCCTGGTGATGATGTTCGGATTCGGCGGGGTGCCCCTGCTGATGGTGCTGTATTTCCAGCGCGTCCAGCACGCGTCGGCCCTGGACACCGGATGGCGCCTGCTGCCGATGTTCGCCGTCTATGTGGCCGTCAGCGCGGTGGCGGGACGCCTGATCCGCCGATTCGGCACCCGATCGATGCTCACGGCCGGGCTCGTCATCGCGGCGGCCGGGACGGCGCTGCTCATGGCGTCGCCGCCGGACGACTCCTACGCCTGGGTGTGGCCCGGAATGGTGCTGTTCGGTCTCGGTGCCGGCTTCGTGCTGGCACCGAGCACCGCCGCCTCCATCTCCAGCGTCCCCCACGAAGCCGCAGGCATGGCCAGCGCGTCCGTGAACATGTTCCGCCAGCTCGGAAACGTGCTGGGCGCCAGCGTGCTGGGCACCATCCTGACCGCGCACTTCTCGGCGGTGCTTCCCGAGCGTCTGGCCGGGGCCGGAGTGCCCTCCGGTGTCGCCGCCCAGGTCGAGAGCGCGGTCGCGCACGGCGGCCACGCGCCGGCGGGCGCCGGGGCGATGGGCGCCACGATCGCACGCGGTGTCGCGGGCGCTTTCACCGATTCTCTGCGGCCCGGGTTGATCGTCACGGTGTGCGCTCTCGTGCTCGCCGCCGTCCTGACGTTCGTCCTCTTCGCCGAGAAGTCGGCGGGCCACCGGAAGTGACATCAGCGGGCACGGTCGTCGGTGCCGGTACGCAGGTCGTATGGTGAGGCGGCGTCGGCGCCCGGGCCGGAGAGGGTCCAGCTCGCGAGAAGGTCCAGGGCGAGTTTCGAGCACGAGCCGGCTTCCGCGGTGTAGAGGAAGAGCGTCACGTCGGGGTCACCGGGCAGGCAGAGCGTCTCGAACTCGACGGTCAGCTCACCGACGAGCGGGTGGCGCAGCCGCTTGGAGCCGTGGGTGCGCTGGTGGACGCGGTGCTGCTCCCACCAGTGGGCGAACTGGCGGCTGTGCTCGCGCAGCTCGGCGATGAGGGCGGCGGTGGCATGGTCGTCCGGGTCGCGACCGGCGTCGAGCCGCAGGCTCTCGACCGCGGCCCGCGCCTGGACCTCCCAGTCGACGAACAGCGATCGGGCGGCGTCGTCGAGGAACATCCACCGCGCGTAGTTGCGCTGCCGGGGCGGCATCCGTTCGAAGTCGGCGAACAGCGCCTTCGCCATCCGGTTGGCGGCGAGCACGTCGGTGCGGCGGCCGAGTACGAGGGCGGGCTCGCCGTCGAAGGCGTCGAGGAGCTGGTAGAGCCCGGGGCGTACGCGCTGGACGCCGCGGGTGCGCCGCCGTACGGGCATCGTGGTCACGCCGGTGAGGTCGTGCAGATGCACGCGTCCCGCGTCGTCGAGGCCGAGGGCGCGGCCGATGGCCTCGACGACCGACGGCGACGGGGTGATGCGCCGGCCCTGTTCGAGGCGGGCGTAGTAGTCGGCCGAGACTCCGGCCAGGAAGGCGACCTCCTCGCGACGCAGGCCGGGGACCCGCCGGACGCGGCCGTCGGGGGGTAGACCGGCCCGTGACGGGTCCACCTGGCTCCGGGCGCGTCGCAGGAAGTCGGCGAGTTCGCGGTTGGTCTCTGCCATGCCCTCCAGTGTCTCTCTTGCCGTTCGAATCCTGCCTGGTCCTATTACTCCTAGGTTGCCCGGTGCGCGGTCGCACAGGGCGTGATATGGGCCTCCGCAGCGGGTCGAGGCGACCGATGCTGGTGCTGTGCCGGTCTCCGGGACCTCCGGGCCGGCGCCACCGCCGAATCCGGCAAGCACCGCCTCCTACCCGCAGAGGATGATCATGAGCTTTCCCGCTAGCCGACCGGCCGTATGGTTCGTGACCGGCACCTCCCGGGGCCTGGGCCTCGACTGGTCAAGCAGCTGCTCGATCGCGGTGACCGCGTCGCCGCGACGACCCGGTCGTCCGAGCGGCTGCTCGCCGCGCTCGGCGACGAGACCGACGTCTCGCGCCTTCTCGCTCACCGTCGACCTGCGCGACGAGGCGGAGGTCGCGTGGGCCGTCCAGGAGGCCACCGAACGCTTGGGCGGCCTGGACGTCGTCGTGAACAACGCGGGCTACGGCTTCCTGGCCGCGGTGGAGGAGACCGGCGACCGTGAGGTCCGCGACATGCTCGACGTCCAGGTCGTGGGCGTGTGGAACGTGCTGCGCGCCGCCCTGCCCGTCCTCCGCGAGCGGCGCGGGGGCCACATCGTCAACGTGTCCTCGATCCTCGGCCTGACCGCCGTGCCGGGCTGGGCGCTCTACTGCGCCGGGAAGTTCGCGTTGGAAGGGCTGAGCGAGGCCCTCGCCGCCGAGGTGGCGGACTTCGGCATCGGGGTCACGATCGTGGAGCCCGGCTACTTCCGCACCGAGTTCCTCACCGAGGACTCGCTCGCCCTGCCCGCCGAGACGACCGCGCACTACCCGGGCATCCGCGAGATGGTGCGCGATCACCTCAAGCTCCAGGGCGGCCAGCTCGGCGACCCGGTCAAGGGCGCCCGTGCGATCATCGACCGGGTCGTGACCGGGAAGGGCCCGTTGCGGCTGCTGCTCGGATCCGACGCCCACTCCTACGCCACGGCCAAGGTCGAGGCCCTGCGGGCGAACGTCGAGGCCGCCGCGCTCACCGCGCCCGCCACCGACTTTCCCGCCGCCTGAACGGCCGCCCTTCCCCGCCGCCGCGAAAGCACGTCGTTCAGATAGGGGCTGCCGGGTCAGTATCCGCGATATCCGGTGCCGGTCTTCATGCCCACCACGCCGGGGACGGCCGAGACCGACCCGTAGCGCGCGATGGCGTAGCGGACGCCCGCGATGATGTTGTCCACCGGGTTCCAGATGTCCTTGTGCCCGGGCAGCGACCAGCGGTCGAACGTCGGGTCGATGGTCTGCATCAGGCCCTTCGACGGGGTTCCGGCGGCCGCGTTCGAGTCCCAGTTGTTGATCGCGTGAGGGTTGCCGCCCGACTCGTGCCGGATGATCATCCAGATGTCGTCCCGGTTCATCTTGTCGGCGGGGTAGCCCTGGGCCCTGAGGATCGCGATGGCCTGGTCGATCCAGTCCTTGACCTGTCCCGTGGGCGCGGGCCCGCCGCCGGCCGGCGGCGGGCCGCTGGGGCCGTAGCCGCCGAAGCCGCCGCCCGTGCCGTTCGCGCCGCTCAGGTTCGTCGGGTTGTACGAGGCGAGCGTCGGGCGCGGGTCACCGGAGGCGCCCGTGTAGCCGGGGGTGCGCTGCCAGTCGACGGTGTGCCCGTGCCGGGGCACGAACTCCTGCTTGCCCGGGTCGGGGATCTTGGCGAAGGTGAGCGCGCCGTCCCGGTAGTCGCCGCCGAGGCGGTCGCCCAGCGTCTTGGTGGCGTCGCCGACGGCCGTGTTCACCTGCTCCAGATGGGGCCGGGCGTCCTCGACGCCCCGGGAGACGATGGCCCGCAGCCCGCTGTCCAGCTCCTCGTCGGTGGCGTCCTGGTGCCGGCTGCGGTAGGTGGCCGCCTCGGCGACCACGTCACCACAGATGCCGTCGATCTTCGACTTGGCGCTCTCCAGGGCGGTGGCGACCTTCTCCAGCGCGCCCGCGCACGCGACCAGGGCGTCGTGGAGGCCGTCGGCCGCCTTGCCGTACCTGTTCATGTACGTGACGAAGGCGTCGGCGGAGCGGCCCTGCCACGCGGCGTCCACGGTGCGTACGGCGCGGCTCACCCCGCCCGCGTAGTCCTGCGCGTTGCCGGCCGCGCCGCGCCACTTCCCGGCGATGTCGCGGATCGCGCCGGGATCGCCGCTCACCTTCCGCAACATGGAGGCCAGCTCCGCACCCCCCGGCAGGTCGGCGACGCCACTCATGCCCGCATCGAGGTGGACGTGGCCTCGTTGGCCGTACGGACGTTGTCCTGCACGGTCTCCAGCGCCCGCTCGACGCCTTTCAGCTTGGTCCTCGCGTCGGCCGCCTCGGAGGTCAGCGCGGAGTAGGCCGTGTCGACGGCCGCGGCCAGCGCCGCCGCGCCGTCCACGTGCCCGAAGTCGGCCGCGCGGGCGCCGGGCGTCTCGGGCAGGCCGCCGTGCAGGCTCTCGTACTGGCCCCAGGCCTTGCGGACCGCCGTACGGCAGCTTTCGAGCGCCTGGAAGTGGATGTCGAAACCGGTCACGTGCTGCTCCTTTCCGTCCGTCACTCACCGTCCGGAGGAGGCAGGAACGCGGTCTGGGCGAGCCGCGCCCCGAACCTCCTGTCCACGTGGTAGCCCCGGCCGGGTGGCAGCGGATGCGCCCGGACGTTGCCGAACAGGTAGCCCTCGTCCTTGTTGCCGGAGAGGATGACGGCGGGGCTGGCCATGTCCTTCAGCTTCTGGATGACCGGGTCGTACATGGCCCGGCCGGCGCCGCCCATCTGGCGCGACAACACCAGGTGGAGCCCGATGTCCCGCGCCTGCGGCAGCAGGTCCACCAGAGGCAGCAGCGGGTTGGACGAGGTGGCGACCAGGTCGTAGTCGTCCACCACGATGTAGACGTCCGAGCCCTGCCACCAGCTCCGCGTCCGGAGCTGCTCGGGCGTGAGGTCGGCCGGAGGAAGCCGCTTGAGCAGAGCGCCGCGTACGTCGTTGACCAGCTCGGCGGCGGCGGTGCTCGACGCCGCGTAGCCGATGCGGTGGGCGGTCGCGGCCGAGTCGAGCAGCGACCTGCGGTAGTCGACGACGATCATCATCGCCTCGTGCGGCTCCCGCCTGGCCACCAGGCCCTCGGCGATCAGCCGCAGCAGGTTCGACTTGCCGCTCTCGGTGTCGCCCAGGACGACGAAGTGCGGGTCGGCGTCGAAGTCGAGCAGCACGGGCGAGAGTGTCGCCTCGTCGATGCCGATGGGGATCTTCGGGCCGGTCTCCTCGGGGCTCGGCAACGACGCCGCGGGCAGCACCGGAGGCAGCAGCCGGATCGGCTGCGCGGGCGGCCCCTGCCACGCCTCCCTGATCGCGTGCACGAGCCCGCGGACGCCCGCCGCGAGGTCTTCGGAGCTCTGCACGCCGTCGATGCGCGGCAGCGCGGACAGGAAGTGCAGCCCCTCCTTGGTGAGGCCGCGTCCCGGCACGCCCTCGGGGACCGCCAGCGACGCCTTCCTGTTCACCTCGGACTCGTACGCGTCGCCGAGCTTGAGCTCGACCCTCGTGCCGAACAGGTCGCGGATGCTCGACCGGAACTCCGACCACTTGTTGGTGGCCGCCACCACGTGGATGCCGTAGCCGAGGCCACGTGCGGCGATGTCGGTGATGACCGGTTCGAGCGACTCGAACTCCTGCCTGAGCGTCAGCCAGCCGTCCACGACCAGGAACACGTCGCCCCAGCCGTCGCCGTCGCGGCCGGACTCGGCCCGCATCCGCCGGTAGGCCGCGATCGACTCGATGCCGTGCTCGGCGAAGTCCGCCTCGCGCCGCTCCAGGATCGTGGAGATCTCGGCGACCGTACGGCGCACGCGGTCGGCGTCGAGGCGGCTCGCGACGCCGCCCACGTGGGGCAGCCCCTCCAGTGAGGCCAGGGAGCCGCCGCCGAAGTCGAGGCAGTAGAACTGCACCTCGCGCGGCGTGTGCATCAGGGCCATGCTCGTGATCAGCGTGCGCAGCACGGTGCTCTTGCCGCTCTGCGTGCCGCCCGCGACGCCGACGTGGCCCGCGCCGCCCGACAGGTCCAGCCAGTAGGGGTCGCGGCGCTGCTCGAACGGCCGGTCGACGATGCCGACGACCGCGTGGAGCATCCCCCGGCCGCCCCAGGTCGCGGTGGTCAGGCCGTGTTGCGGGGTGACGGACAGCGGCGGCAGCAGGTGGGCCAGCGTCGGCGGCTCGGCCAGCGGGGGCAGCCAGATCCGGTGCGCTGGGGGGCCGTGGCCGGTGAGGCGGCCGACGACGACGTCGAGCAGGCTGTGCCGCGGGCCGGCCTGCTCATCGGCGGGTGCCAGCTCCTTGGGCGTCTCGGTCACCTCGACCGGCGCGAAGGCGGTGCCGTACTCGACCACGTCGCGCATCGGACGGCCCGGCTCGCCGGACGCGGACCGCGTGGGGTCGGCGTGGTGCGGCCCGGACACGTAGGCGGCCTTGAACCGGGTCATGCCCGTCGTGTCGTACTTCAGGTAGCCGTTGCCCGGCGCGGGCGGCAGCTCGTACGCGTCGGCGACGCCGAGCACGACCCGGCTCTCCATGGCGGAGAACGTGCGCAGACCGATCCGGTACGACAGGTGGGTGTCGAGGCCGCGCAGCCTGCCCTCCTCAAGGCGCTGGGAGGCCAGGAGGAGGTGCACGCCGAGCGAGCGGCCGAGCCGTCCGATCATCACGAACAGGTCGATGAACTCCGGCTTGGCCGTCAGCAGCTCGCTGAACTCGTCGATCACGACGAACAGGGTCGGCATCGGCTTGAGATCGGCGCCCTGCTCCCTGGCCCGCTCGTAGTCGCGCAGCGAGGCGTAGTTTCCCGCGGCCCGCAGCAGCTCCTGGCGACGCACCATCTCGCCGTGCAGCGCGTCGTGCATGCGGTCGACGAGCGGCAGCTCGTCCTCCAGGTTGGTGATGACCGCCGACACGTGCGAGAGGGACTCCAGGCCGAGGAACGTCGCGCCGCCCTTGAAGTCGACCAGCACGAAGTTGAGGATCTCGGAGGAGTGCGTGATGGCCAGGCCGAGGACGAGCGTGCGCAGCAGCTCGCTCTTGCCGGAGCCGGTCGCCCCGATGACCAGGCCGTGCGGCCCCATGCCGCCCTGCGCCGACTCCTTGATGTCGAGCTCGACGATCCGCCCGTCGGCGCCCAGGCCGATCGGCACCCGCAGCCGGTTGCGCCCGGCGCGGGGCTGCCAGATCACCGCGGGATCGAGCCGTACGGGGTCGCCCACGCCGAGCAGGTCGGTGAGCGAGGTGTTGACGCCGAGCACGTCCTGCGCCTCGCCCTGGGCGCCCGCGGAGGCGCGCAGCGGCGCGAGCTGCCGGGCCAGGCCCTCCGCCTGGGGATAACCGAGCCGGTCGGGGTCGCCGAGCCGGTTGCTCGACCGCCGTCCCGTGTGGTCGATCTTGACCATGTGGAAGCCGTCGGGCTGGACGTCCAGCCGGAGCGTGATCGCCTCGGGCACCGGCCCGGTCACCGCGGACAGGTCGATCACGGTCACGCCCTGGATGGCGTCGGAGCCGAGCTGGCTGTCGTGCGGCACGTGCCCGCCGTCCACGATCACCACGTGGTACGGCAGGGCATCCGCGGAGGCGCCGGGACGGAACCTGGCCCGCTCCCTGAGCTCCTCCCCGACCAGCGCGTCGAGGTGGCCGAGGTTCTCCGCCATGAGCCTGACCTGGCCCGCGGCGTCGTTCTGCTCCGGGTGCAGGGCGTGCGGCAGCCACTTCACCCACTCCCAGTGGGGCATCCACTCCTTGCTCGCGCAGATCATGATCCGCATGTCGTCGGGGGAGTGGAAGACGACGAGCTGCGCGATCATGGCACGCACCAGCTCGCGCATCGCGGTGGGGTCGCCGGTGAGGTGGATGCGCGCGAAGGAGTGCAGGGCGACCGCGACGGGCAGCCCCGAGACCGTGGCGTGCGCCCGGACGAACCGGCGCAGCGCCCCGGCCGACAGGGCGTCGAGGTCCTCCACCGGCTTGGTGTCCGGCGGGACGAGCTGGATGGCCAGCTTCTGCACGCCGGTGCCGAGCCGTACGGTCGCGAAGTCGTCGTCGCGCGGCCTGCGCTCCCACAGGCGCGGCCCCATCGCGAGCCACCACAGCGAGTCGGGCGGCGGCCCGCTCCACTCCAGCGCCTCCCGCTGCTGCACGGCGGCCCTGCGGACCTTCCTGCGGATCTGCGACAGATAGCGGAAGTAGTCGCGGCGCAGCCCGTTGAGCCGGTTCCTGCGCTCACCGGAGTTGCGGCCGAGCTGGCCGACGCTCATGCCGACCATGGAGACGGCGAACAGTCCGCTGGCCACGTACATGAGGGGGTTGCCGTTGCCGCCCGCCGTGAACATCAGCGCCATCGCGGCGCCGCCGGCCAGCATCGGCACGTACGTGAGCATGGACATCAGGCCCTGCGGCTGGACCTCGGGAATCTCCGGCGGGGATTCCAGGAGGATCTCGCCACGGGGCGGCTTGGGGCCCGGGCGGCGCTCGGGACGCGAGACCACGACAATGCTCATCTGACTGACTTTTCTACCAGGTTTGCCGATATTTTCGGGCTGTCAGAGAGATCTCCGGGAGAGGATTCCCGCTGTGTCATCGCCGGTCCCCCTCCACGTCCAGCAAGGTGTGGTCCAGCAGGGCATGGTTCAGCCCGGCCCGGGCCCGCACGGCCCGGCCCAGCAGGGCGCGTTGCCGCAGGCGACCGTGCCGCTGCCGCCCCTGTGCCACGTCACGGTGGTCGCCCCGCGCAAGAAGGCGGACCTCGCGCTGCCGTCGGACATCCCGCTGCCGCACGTCATGCCCGGACTGCTCCGGGCGGTCGGCGAGGTCGGCGGCGAGGCCGCCGCGGCCCCCGGCTGGGTGCTCCAGCGTCTCGGCGGGCCGCCGCTCGACCTCGGCCAGAGTCTGGGGGCGCTGGGCGTCCTCGACGGCGAGGTCCTCTACCTGCGCCCGCGCGACGCGGTCATGCCGCCCGCGGTGTTCGACGACGTGGCCGACGTCGTCGCCACCGGCACCAAGGAGGGCGGCGGCAGGTGGGAGCCGCGGCACACGCGGCTGCTCGGCATGGGCGTGGCCGCCGCGCTGCTCGCGCTCGGCGCCGTCGTCCTCGCCCTCGCGGCGGCCCCGCCGCGGCTCACCGCGGGGGTGGCCGGAGCAGTCGCGGTGCTCCTCGTCGCCGCCGGGGCCGTGGTGTCGAGGGCCGTCGGCCAGCCCACCGCAGGCGCGCTCGTCGGTTACGCGGCGCTGCCGCACGCCTTCCTCGCCGGTCTGTTCACGCCCGGGGCCTCGGGCGCCGTGCTGATCCTCGGGGCGCCGAACCTGCTGGCCGGGCTCGCGTACACCGCGCTGGTGGCGACGGTCGGCGGCGTGCTGATCGCCGACGGCGTGGCCGGCTTCCTCGGCGTCGCGGTGGCGTCCGTCGCCGGGGCCGTGGGCGCCGCGTGCGTGATGGTCTTCGGGGGACCGGGCGCCGGGGCGGCGGCCGTGGTCGCCACGGCCCTGCTGGCGCTGAGCCCCCTCATCCCCACGCTGTCGTTCCGGATGGCCAGAGTGCCGCTGCCGCCGCTGCCCACCAGCGCCGAGGAGCTGCGCAGCGACAACCAGCGGATCGACGGCCCGCTGGTGCTCCAGCGGACCGCGCAGGCTCACCGGTACGCCACCGGCATGGTCATCGCGATCGCGCTCGCCGGCGTGGCGGCCGAGCTGCTGCTCGTACGGCACGGCGGCTGGGTCGCCGACACCACGGCGGCGACGCTGGCGCTGGCGCTGGCCATGCGGGCGCGGGTCTTCGCGGGGGTCGCCCAGCGGCTGTGGATGGTCCTCACGGCGGTGGCCGGGGCCGCCACCCTGGCGTTCGCGGTGGGCACCGGCGCCGACGCCGTCGGCGAGGTGGCCGTGACGATCGGGGTGCTGTGGACGGCCCTGCTCGCGCTCGGTCTCGGCCTCTGGCTGCCCGCGGGCAGGCCCTCGCCGTTCTGGGGGCGGGCGGCCGACATCCTCGACGCGCTGCTCATCGTCGCGCTGGTGCCGCTCACGCTGGGCGTGCTCGACCTGTACTCCTGGGTGCGCGGCCTGTCGGGCTGACCGTCCCTGTCGTGGGCCGCCCCTGTCGTGGGCCGTCTCGGTCGTGGGCCGTCTCGCGGGGCGTGTGGGTCACGCCGTCGGCCGTACGGGCAGCAGGGCGGGGCGCTTGGCGGTCCGGCCGTCGCCGGACGACCTGCCGAGGAGGCGCCGCACCAGCCACGGGCCGAGGAACGTGCCCGCCCAGCGCACCTCGGCGCCCACGGCCCGCCAGCCGGCCGGATCGATCGGGGGATACAGAGGCAGCGTCCAGCCGTCGTCGCTGCCGGGCAGGCCGAGGGCGTGGGCCACGGCCGCGGCGATGCGCTCGTGGCCGAGCGGACTCGCGTGGAGCCGGTCGGCGCTCCAGAGCCGGGGGTCGGTGGAGACGGCGTGGTCCGCCGTTTCGGCGACCACGACCCCGTGCCGCGCCGCCGCCACCCGGATGCGGTCGTTGAGGTCGAACACCCGCGAGCGGAGCGGCCGGGCGATAGGTGCGATCTTCCCGACGTCCGGGAACGTGAGGGTCGCGACGCGGGCGCCCGCCGTCGTGAGAGCGGCGAACATCGCCTCCAGGTGCCCGGCCACCTCGGCGGCGTCGAAGCGGGGCCTGATCAGGTCGTTGACGCCCGCGACGACGGTGACCAGATGGGGGCGCAGGGCCAGGGCCGGCGCGAGCTGCTCCGCCCGCACCTCCCCGGCGAGCCGCCCGCGCACCGCGAGATTGGCATAGGTGACCTCCGGGTCGACGGCCGTGAGCCGCTCGGCGAGCCGGTCGGCCCAGCCCCGCGGGTGGGCGGGATCGCCGTCGCCGAGCCCTTCGGTCTGGCTGTCGCCGAGGGCGACGTAACGCAGGCGCTCATCGGTCGGCACGGGCCACCTCCGGACGGCGAGAAGCCGGTGCGGCCCCTTCGCCTGCCACGGCCGGGGTGTCTTCGCCCGCGACGGCCGCGTTCCTGGCCCGGAGGATCGCGGCGGTTCGCCGGCACCAGTCGCGGTTTCCCTCCTCGAAGGCCAGGCCGCGCAGGCAGGTCAGGTATGGCCCTATGCGCCGGCCCACGCGAAGGAACTCCTCCTCGCCCAGGTCGCCGCGCATCTTCCGCAGGATCCGCCGGAACAGGTCGATCTTGGCCTCAGCCATGGCGGCCCGCTCCTCGACCTGCCGGATCAGCGCTTCGGCGTCGACGTGGTCGGCCGCCTGCACCTTGACGAGCAGATCGTCGCGGATGAACGACGGCTTCGACGTGTCGGCCGCGAACCGCTCCAGCTCGGCGAGCCCGGCGTCGGTGACGTGGAAGAGGCGCTTGGCAGGCCGGGTCTCCTGGACCACCCGCCGCCCCGCGACCAGCCCCTCCTTCTCCAGCCTGGCCAGCTCGGCGTACAGCTGCTGGGGCAGGGCGTGCCAGAAGTTCGCCACGCCGACATCGAACGCCTTGGCCAGCTGATAACCGCTGAGCTCCCCGTCGAGCAATGCCGCGAGGACGGCGTGCCGCAAGGCCATGAACCGCTCCCTTCTCTCCGTTAGTCAAGGATATGACTCTTCAACGATCTGACTATCAGGAGATTGACGAGGCCCTGGGGAGGGGGTTCGAGCGGCGGCGACTTCGGCTGGAAGCGGAGTGACACCCGCTCGTCGAAGACGCGGCGGGTGTCCTGGGCCAGGGCTGGTAGGTGCCGTGGGGTGGCTCCCGTTCTCCGGAGGCGCGTGGGGTGTCTTGGGTTAGGGCCGGTGGGTGCCGTGGGGTGGCTCCCGTTCTCCGGAGGCGCGTGGGGTGTCTTGGGTTAGGGCCGGTGGGTGCCGTGAGGTGACGCCCGTTCGTCGAAGGCGCGGCGGGCGTCGCCGAGGAGATCGGCCACATGGGGCAGGCCCGCCGCCTCCAGCCCGCCGCGCATCAGCTCCTCCTTGGCCGCCTCCGCCGCCGCCTCGGCCCGCCGTACGGCCTTGAGGACGGCTTCGGCGAGTCCGCGGCCGTCGAGCCTGCGCATGCTGAGCGGGTGGATGTCGAGGGCGAGCAGCGTGCCCACGGCATCGACGGTCGCGGTGATCCTGCCCTCGTCGGCCCTGCCGATGTGCTTCCGCGTGCTCCACTCGGCGGCGAGCTCGTCCATCAGGGCGGCCGCGGCCGTCAGCCGCTCAATGCGCGCCCGGAGCTCACGCATCTCGTTCACCGTCACTCCTCGCGAAGCAGGGCCTGGACGTAGGGCACGAGCGGGTCGCCGGACGGGGGCGCGTCGCCGAAGTCCGCCGTGAACTCCTCCATGGCCTTGGTCAGCCGCTCGCCGGTCGCGCCGCGCGCGGCGCCGATCGCGCCCTGGATCGCGGCTGACATCGCGACGTGGTCGAGGTCGCGCATCGCCCGCGGGTCGATGCTCAGCCCGAGCAGGTGACCCGCGCCGGTGACCCGGGCCGTCACGGCGCCCGTGGCGTCGGTGCCCTCGATCACCTCCTCGCTCAGGGTGTGGAGCAGGTCGGCGAGCGCGCCGACGCGGCCCTGCACCTCCCGCACCAGGCCGGCGACGTCGCCCTCCCTGCCCTCGTTGAACGCGGCCGTGTTCCTCATCGCAGGTCCCTGTTCGCCGGCTGCCAGTAGTCGTGGATGTTCGCCCGCTCCGCCACGGCGGGGGTGAGCGTGAGGTCACGGCGGCCCCGCGCCGGGTCGCCCTGGTGGTAGAAGGCGGCCCGCACGTCGTTGAGCTTCTGCTCCATCTTGTTGAGGTCGCTCTCGTACGCCATGTAGATGTCGGCGAACTGCTTGACGAGGTTGCCCAGCGCGCTGACGAACGCACCGGCCTGCGAGATCAGCGCGACCCGGCCGACCGGGTGCGCGCTCATCGCCGCCAGCGAACGGAGGACCGGCGCCGAGGTCGCGTAGAGGCCGAACACCGACAGGTCGTACTCAAGGACCTCCTTGAACTGGCTGTGCATCGCACCGCTCATCTCACCGGTGATCCCGTGGAGCTTCTCGTACAGGACCGTGGTGTTGAAGCGCACCCGCCGCCCGAGCAGGTCCGCCGCCTGGCCCTTCCAGTTGGGGCTGACGTCCTGGAAGTAGGAGAACCAGATGTCCGACCTGCCGCTCTCCAGCCGGCCTCCCATCTCCTTCCAGGTCTCCCGCCTGTCGTAGAAGAGGAAGGGGTTGCCGAGGTTCAGCGTGGCGGCCACGTCCAGGGCGAGTGCCGCGACTCCCAGACCGGACATGGCCGAGGCCGCACGCGTCTGCTGCCGCAGCGGGTTCAACCCCTTGACCAGGCTCTTGAAGAAGCCGGGGTCGGTGCGGGTGGCGGCGGAGGCGGCAGCCGTGTCGGCGGAGCCGGCCGGTGCCACGGAGACGGTCCGCTGGACGTTGCCACTCGAATCGGTGATGTAGAGCTCCTTGGGGCCCGAAGTGGGCCGGCCGGGAACGAACAGCGTGCCCGGCTCGCTGGGCGGAGTCGACATGCGGGTCCTAATCGGTTCTTGGAGTGAGCCGTGCGGCAGACTCCTGGTGGCAGCCGCCGGCAGGTGAGCACTTGTGGTTCCTGGACGTTGAGCCCTGCTGAAAGACCGTGCCCCTGCCGGTCGGCCGGGAGAGTCGATCGCTGATGGGATGTCGCGCCCGCTGGGCCGGCGTGAGCACGGCTTTCAGGGGCGCGGCTGCTGGATCGTGGCCTTGCTCGCCTTCTCCGCCGCGACGTAATTGTCGGCCGCCCTGACCAGCGTCTCGCCGTCCGTGTGCAGGGCGTCGCCGAGGATGGCCGCGGCGCCCGACCAGGTGTCGGAGATCGTGTTGAACCGGTGGACGACGGTGAGCCCGACGATGGGGATCCCGGCGAGCGGGGCGAGGCTCCAGCCCCGGAAGCGGGGCGTCGCGTCCCCCAGCCGCCGGACACCGTCGGCGGAGCCGCTCACCGTGCCGGCGAACTTCCTGATGAAGCTCGCGGCCACCTCGTAGCCGGGCATGGCGCCTGAGCCGCCAGAGGGTGCGGCCGGGGCCGCCGGCGACCGCGGGGCCCGCTGTGGGGCCTGCTGCGTCCCCGGCTGCGTCCCCGGCGGTGTCCCCGGCGGTGTCCCCGGCTGCCGTACGCGCAGCGAGTCGGGCAGGCAGGGGCCCGGCGGCGGGCAGGGCGGCGTGTGCGGGCACGGGCTGACCATCGACGGCACGGACGGAGCCGGGGAAGCGGGGGACGTCGGTGTCGCCGCCGCCGTGGGCGCGCCGGTCGGCGGTGCTGCCGATGGTGCGGTGGACGGTGTGGCGGGCGGCGTGGTGGACGGTGTAGCGGACGGCCCCGGCGAGGGCGGTGCCGTGGACGCCGGTGGGGTCGTCGGCGGTGTGGCCGAGGTGGGCGGAGCCGGGGAAGCGGTGGGCGACGCCGTGGCGGGGACCGGTGACTGACTTGACGAGGGTGCACCGTAGGACACGTGATCTTGCCTATCACCGGGTTTCGGGTCCCTGCCATGCGTCGGGGATACGTTTCCGCAGGTAGAAAGCGGAAATTCGGCGGATGTTCACTGATGCGTAACGGGTGAGCCGATAAAACCCGTACGCCTCGGTTTGAATGCGTTAACTTGCCGATGTTCCGAATATCGCGGGGAAAAGGGGCTCAGATGGCCGACGGCGGGTTCGACGACTTCGACGTGGAGCGTTTCCAGCAGCGAGTGGACGCCAGGATCACGGCCGTCGAACGGCTCCAGACCACCCTGTCCTCGCTGGTCGGCCGGGCCCGCGACGAGGACGGCCTGGTCAGCGTGGAGGTCTCCGCCCGAGGGCTGAGCGAGCTGGAGCTGCATCCCAAGGCCATGCGGCTGAGCTCGGGGGAGCTGGCCGAGCGGATCAAGGAGACGATGCGGGCCGCGTCCGACGACCTGTATCGGCAGATGAACCGGGCCATGGCCGACGCGCTCGGGCCGGAGGGCGACCAGTCGAAGTTCCTGGACGACCCGGAGGCCGTGCTCGCCCAGGTCAGAGAGGCGGAGTCCGCCTTCGACCGGACAGCGAAGGACGTGCTGGGCGAGCTCGACCGCATCAGCCGCAGCCTGGGCCTGTAACCCGCCGCCCGCTCCACAGCGGGCGGGCCCTGGGCCGGGCATGACCACGCGCGCTGCGACCACCGGCGCCATGCTGTCTGTGCGGCCCGGCCCCGCGCCCGCTGCGACCACCGGCACCGTGGCGCTCGTCGTGGTGGCGAGCGCCGCGAAGCCCGATGCGGCTGATGTGGTCGCGGCGGGGTCAGCCGATGCGGTCGGGGCTGGTGGTGCCGGTCACGCGCCAGACGTCCGGCTCGGGGTCGTAGATCTCCCGCTGACGCTCCTCCCGGCCCTCCGATCCGGCCGCGCCTGCCGGGCCGTAGGGCATGAAGGAGGAACCTCCGCCGGCCTGGCCCGGCCGCAGGGCGCCGAGGACGGACTCGCCCGCCTGCACGCCGCCGACGCCGAAGCCGGTCCCGAAGCCGCCGCGCTGCCCGCCGTACGTGCCGATCACCCCGCCGGGCGGGAGCGTGCCGGTGGGGCCGGTCGTCGTGACGGGAAGGTGCGTGTCCGGATAGCCGGTGAGCCCGTTGGGGATGGTGCCCGCGGGGTTCGTGCCGGTGGGCAGGGGATGGGCGTTGGCCAGGTCGGTCCTGTCGGAGCCGCCGATCACGGGCGGAGCGGTGCCCGACCCGTCGCCGGAACCACCCGGCTGCCCCGCGTTCTGCCCGGAACCGTTCTGCCCGGAACCGTTCTGCCCGGAACCGTTCTGCCCGGAACCGTTCTGCCCTGTGCCGTTTTGTCCTGTGCCGTCCTGGCCAGGGCCGTTCTGCCCGGGGTCCGACGAGCCGGAGTCGCCCGACCCGTCCGTGCCGCCGCCGCCCGAGCCGCTGCCGTCGGAGCCGGGGCCGCCCGTGCCGCCGCCCCCGCCGGAGCCCGAACCGCTCGACCCGGAACCCGAGCCCCCCGAGCCGGACGTGCCATAACCGGACGTGCCGTCACCGGTGGAGCCGCCGTGCCACGTGTCGGTGGTCGTGACGGGCGCCCCCGTCCCGCCCACCTGGATGCGCGGCGACCGGGTGAGGTCGATGCTCGTCGGCTCGATGGCGGGCAGCTCGAAGGCCAGCCCCTCGGCGAAGGCGTTGTTCGCCTGCTGGATGTCCTCGTTGAGCTTGCGGAAGTGTCTGCGCGCGGCCTCGTCCGCGTCGGTGGGCGGGCTGCCCGTGGTGCCGCCCCCGGCGCCCTCGTTGCTGGTGTCCGTGGCGGCGGGGAAGTTGGCCTGCGCGTTCTTCACCACGGTCGCGTACCAGGACATGGCGGCTCCGCTGGACGCCATGGCGTCACCCAGCGCGCCCGCCGTGGCGTACAGTGCGCGGAGCGCCGACTGCACCTGGACCGCGGCCGGGCCGCGCCACACCTGGGCGAGCTCCTTGGCCGTCCTGCTGAGCGCGGCCTGGATGCCGCTCTCGGACGGGCCGTTCCCGCCGATCGTCCCGCCCATGAGGTCGGCGGCGTCGAGGAACGCCTGGCCGGCCCTGCCCATGTCGTCCGGCTTGGCGGCGTCGAGCTTCTGCTTGATCTGTTCCCGGGTCAGATTGCCCTGGTCGAGACCGTAGAGGGTCTCGTAGATCTTGATCAGCTCCCAGCCGGAGTCGGATCCCATCGAGGTCTATCTCCCTGCCCTCTGGCTCACGCGCTGCTGCTCTCGTGGCCCTTTTGGTAGTTGGCGACCGCCTGCTCGACGGCCGTGACCAGCGCCTCGACCCGGTCGATCAGCAGTTGGTACTTGCCGCTGAGCACCTCGTGGGCCTGCTCGGCGTTCAGTCCGAAATATCGGGCCGTGTCCCACGGACCGGCCTCGGCCGGGCCGACGTTGGTCAGGCCCTGGACCTCGCCCGCGGTGCCCGGGCCGCTCCAGGTGGCGCTCATGCTCGCCGGAGCGCGACCGCGCAGTGTCCCGAGCTCCTCCCGCAGCCCCTTGAGGACCTGGAGGACCCGGGTGTGCTCGATGTACGGCCCGCCCGCCGCGCCGTCCGGGCTCCCGTCGAGACCCGGCCAGTCCGCGGGCAGGCGCAGCTTCGGTGGCGGCGAACCGCCGCCGGAGTCAAGGGACACGTCACACCTTTCTCGATCATGCCCTGTCGATGCGGGGGGAGGTGGTCGGCTGGTCGCTCATGAAGAAGTCCTCGTCCTCCAGCAACCAGGTGGTCCGCTCGCGTTCCTCGCGCTCCTCGCCCTTGCCCGTGCCGTGCGGCGCGATCGGGAGCATCGAGCCTCCGGCGGAGGATCGCAGACCCGCCGCGTTCACGCCGGTCACGCCGCCAGTCACGCCGCCGGTCCCGGCTCCGGCACCTGCGCCGCCGCCCGCTCCGGCTCCGCCGTAGCCGCTGCCGCCGAAGCCCGTGCCGTACCCCGCGCCCGCGCCACCGCCGGAGCCGCCCGATGCGCCGAACGCGTCGAGCCCCGGCGTGTGGCCGGCCAGGCTGGTGCCCGGACCCGCGCCGTACTGTCCGTTGCCGGCGCCGTTGCCGCCCGCGCCGTTGAGACCGCTCCCGTCCAGCCCGCTCCCGTTCAAGCCGCCGTTCAGTCCGGCGCCGTTCAGGCCCGAGCCGTCGAGCCCGTCGAGGCCCGTCCCGTTCGGTCCGCCGTCGAGCCCGTTCCCGAACCGCCCGTCGCCGCCCGCCGCCGATCCGGGCCCGCCCCCGAGCCCGTACGGCGGGTAGCCGGTGTCGAAGCCGAGCCCGTCGCCGGAAGGGTCGTTTCCGAGGTCGCCGAGCGACCCGAGATCGCCCAGGCCGTTCACGTTCGTGCGGACGTTCCCGTTCGGGAGGCTCCCGCCGGGCCCGGTGACGGGGTTGAACGGGGGAGGCGTCATGTCGAACTTCGGCACGTCGGTGTCGAGTGAGGCGGGGAACATGTCGTTGGCGGCCTTCGTCGCCTGGGTGAGCTTCTTGAGGTGCTCCTCGGCCGCCTTCATGTCCTTCTCTTCCTTCGACTCCCCGAAGATGTTGAGGAAGGGGCCGTCGCCGAAGATCGAGCCGATGGCGCCGCCGATGCCGCCGACGATGAACCCGCCGACGCCGCCGATGACGGCTCCGGGGATGGCTCCGACACCCGCGAAGGGGGAGCCGGCGATGGCGCCGCCCGCGGCGCCGACCGCCCCGGCCTCCAGGGCGGCGTCATACCAGTCGATGTCGCTCTTGGTGGGCTTCGGGACGTTCTCGCCCCGGAACTGGTTGAGCGAGCTGGCGTACACGTCCAGCGCGGGGACCACGCCGCGCGGTGTGGAGGGCGGTCCGGAGCGGCCGTCGGGCAGGGAGGTCTCCACGATCGCGTTCATCACGGCGAGCGTGGAGGTCCTGAGCCGGTGGAGCTGCTCCTTCACCTGCTTGGCGTCGTCGCCCGTGGTCCAGTGCTTGTCGAGGGCGTCCAGGTGCTTGTCGAGGGTGTCGACCACGGTCTTCAGCTTGTCGTGCACACCCTTGAACTCGCCCGAGGCCGCCCTGATCAGCTCGGGGTCGGTCTTCCCGAGCGCGTCGCGCAGGGTGTCGAGCATGACGACGCCCGGGTCGGACGCGTCGATCGCCGCCCTGATCGGCATCTTTCTCTCGGCCAAGACGCCTCCTTAACCGTTCCCCGTGTACGGCTAGACCTGCGCCGTGCCCGCCTGCTGCACGCCCGCCTGCTCGCCGGCGTCGAGATTCCTGATCGCCAGCTCCAGACGCTCGGCGGCGATGCCCAGGGTCGCGGCGATCTCCGCGTAGATGGCGGTGACCGCGCTCTCCGCGCTGGTCACGCTCGTGTGGAAGCCCATGGCCGCGGGCCAGAACCCGCCGATGGCGTCACGCTGCGCGATCAGCTTCTTCACCGCGCCGCCCTCGGCGAAGGCGACCGGAGTCACCTCGCGCTTGGACGCCCCGGGCGCCAGCAGTTCGAGCGCCTCCTCGAAGTCCTTGCGGGCGTTCCTGAGGGCCGTACGGCTGACCTCCACGCCTCGGGACATGCGTCACCCTCCCGTTCACGGCCGAAGACGGCGCCGACGAGGGATCGCCGGTGCCGCCGGCCGTACGTCGGACGTTCGCTCTGCCTGCCGTCCTACTTGCCGTCGAACATGGCGGCGTTGATGCGCTCGACGTCCTTCATGTTCATGTTCGTGATGTTGATGTTCTTGGCCAGCAGGGACACGATGTCCGCCAGGCCCTTGGCCTCCTGCTGCCAGATCCGCCGGGTCTGGTCGTAGGCGTCCTTGGCGCTGCCCTGCCAGATCGCGGTCTTGGTGTTGAGCTTGTTCTCCAGGTTCTCCAGCTCCGTGACCAGCCTGTTGAAGGCGTTCTGGAACTCGGTCTCGCCCGTGTCGAGACCGCTGAAGTTGACCTTTGTGATGTCGAAGTCCACCGTCGCGCTCTCCGTCCGTTGCTGGTGGTCGTCTCGGGCTCAGCGGCTGTACGAGGCGGGCGGGGCCTGGTTGATGAGCGCCTCGATCTTGTTGATCTCGGCGGTCACCTGCGTGTTGAACTCGGCGTAGTTCTTGTTGTTCGCCCGGATGCTCTCCGCGAGGGTCTGCAGGCTGCCCAGGATGACGTCCATGCGCTCGTGCCACAGCAGGTGCACCTTGTTGAACGCGTGGTGCGACTCACCCTGCCAGTGCACCTTGAGGTTCTCACCGGCGCTGTCCAGGTAACGCTGGATGCCGCGGATGTTCTCGGCCGCGTCGCCGATCCAGGTGATCGCCTCCTCCAGGTCGTGCCGGCTTACTTGGGCCTGGCTTGCGCCAGAGTGCGACATGGTCACCTCCACTGATCCTGTCGAATTCCCCCGACCAGGAGGGTCGGGTGATGACCCAAAAGTCACAGTAATGGATCAGAAGGGGGCTTGCCGGGACTGTCCCAGATTAAGATTTTGTCACGTCGCTTACGCATTTGTCAGACGGCAGGTTAGGGGTTTCATACGATTTGCGAGCTTTGTGGTGACTCGGCCGTAAGTAGTTGAAAACGCAATCTGTCGGCAACCGGCTGGAGGGTGCTGTGACCGATACGAGCGGCGGCGGGAATCCTTTCGCCGGCCTGGCGAACACGATGAACACGGGCGGCGTGGTGGACCCCCGCCTGGTGGACCCCGAGTTCAAGATGGACTACCCCGAGGTCACGAAGTTCGGCAACGACGTGGCCGGCCGGGGACAGGTCCTGGGGGCCACGAGCGGGCGGATCAAGAACATTCACCTTCCGATGCTGACCTTCGGCGTGATCGGCGGCAGCCTGAACGGCGTGCACAGCCGGGTGCGGGACCAGACGGCCGAGGCCGTGGCGAAGGGCCAGGAGGTCCTGGAGTCCTACCGGCCGGCCATCGACCAGGCGGTCGAGAACGCCAAGGAAGCCGAGAAGCAGAGCTCCGGCGGCCCCGGGGACCCCCATCAGCCCGGCCTGCCGGGCGGCCCGAAGGCCCCCGGGTTCGACCCCAAGAAGCTCGGGCTCGACGGTGGCGGGCTGCCGAAGACCGACCCCGGCGCCGACCTCGGCAAGGACCTCACGCTGCCCAAGGACAAGCTCGGCAACGGCCTCGACGACGACCTGCCGCGCCCGGACGTGCCGGACGGCAGCTCGCTGCCCGATCCAGGCGACATCGGCGATGGCCTGCCCGGCCCCGGTGACCCGGACGGCAACGGCCCCGGCGGCAGCGGCCTCGACCCGAACGGCGGTCTCGGTCAGAACGGCCTCGGCTCCACGGGCCTCGACGGGCTCGGCCAGAACGGTGCGAACGCCCTGGAGACCCCCAAGCTGAACAACCCGGGCGACACCTCCCTCTCCTCGTACAACCCGAACCCGTTGCAGACGCCGACGCCGCCGTCGGTCCCCGACCTCGGCACGACCGGCTACGGGCCGGGCGACTACTCCCTGAACCGGCCGGGGAGCGGCGGCTACGGCTCGGGCGGCTACGGCTCCGGGGGCGCGTCGTACGGCTCCGGAGCGAGCGGCGCGGGCGGCGGGCTGGGCTCCGGCGCCGGGCGGGCCGGCGGCGGGTCCGGGGGGATCCCCGCCATGCCGTACGCCCCGATGGGCATGGGCGCGGGGAGCAACGACGACGGCAAGGAGCGCACGCGGGGCCCGGCGGTGCCGGAAGACGAGAGCACCTGGTTCGGCGACGAGGACGTGGCGCCTCCCGTCCTCGGGATGCAGGAGGACATCTAGGCCATGGTGAGCATCGGCAACGTCGAGATCTGGAACGCGCAGAACAACTTCATCACCGGCGCCGGGCTGGCCGGCACGGCCTCCCTCCTGGAGCCGGCCGCCCGGCCGCTGGCGGCGGTGCTGCTCGCGATGGTCGCCGACCCCGACGCGATGGCGCGGGGCGCGCGCGAGTGGCGCAACGAGGGAGGCGACGACGCCAACGCGTCACCCGACATCGGGCAGCTGCGCACTGATCTCCGCGGGCAGATCACCGCGCTCGAGTCGAACGGGCATCTGAAGGGGCAGATGCTGGCCACGATGAAGCAGAAGTTCGCCGAGCTGGACACGCAGCTCGACTCGCTGGACAGGGGAATGAAAGGCGTCGGCGACAGCCTCGACTCCGCGGCCCAGATCTACACCGCGGCCAGTTACATCTCGCTGTCGCTCGGCGGGGCGGCGATGACGCTGGCGTACGCCGGCGCCGCCGCCAAGGGCAACCCGATGACGCTGGCCGTAGTCGAGCCCATGGTGGTAGCGGTGATCGCCTCCCTGTCGAGGATCGCGGAGCGGGTGTTCGCGATCCTGGGGAGGGTGAGCTTCAAGGTCGCCGCGATCTTCATGGGAGTCTCCTATCTCACCGCCGGCGTCCAGCAGAAGTTCCCCGGCATGCAGGCCATCACCATGGAGGCGCCCGACTTCGCCAAGGCCAAGGTGGCCTTCGACCCGTCCACCGGAGGCCTCGCCGAGCCCCTCCCCGACCCCGACGACATGCCGAAGACGCCGTCCTTCATGCCTCCGTTCAGCCTCTGATGGAGTGGGCGGCCAGCGCGTTCGAGCGGCGGCTCGGGGCGGCGTACGACGCGGGGGACCTGGCGGTCTGCCTGAGCATGCTCAGGGACACCGAGCTGGCGCTGCCCGCGCCCCCGGAGGGAGACGCCGCCTGGCCGACGATCACCGCGCCCGACCGGGTGTGGCTGCCCGCGTACACCTCGGTCGAGGCGATGCGGGCGGCCACCGG
The DNA here is from genome assembly GCF_036186745.1 of Microbispora hainanensis. Taxonomy (NCBI): domain Bacteria; kingdom Bacillati; phylum Actinomycetota; class Actinomycetes; order Streptosporangiales; family Streptosporangiaceae; genus Microbispora; species Microbispora hainanensis. The sequence goes on from NZ_CP108086.1 coordinate 3,584,884, forward strand.
GTTGTCGCGGGTCAGGATCACCTCGCTGGTCGAGCTGGCCGCGGGCTGGCCCGACCCGCGGTGGGGCCTGGCCGTCAACCCTGGCCTGCCGGTGCGCTTCCTGCTCGAACCGGGCACCGTGGCCAGGCTCGCGGTCCCCACCCTCGCGCAGGACCGCAGGGCGGAGCCCGAGCCCGCGCTGCCGGTCGTGCAGAAGCCGCTCACGCCCCACGACCTGCGGTCATATCTCGGCGAGGGGGAGTCGCGCGTCTCGGGCTACTGCCACCACGCGCTCGACGTCGCACACCTGGCGACGCCGGCCGTGCTCGCCGACGCCATCGGCCGGGGCGACGACGACGGTCTGCTCAGCCGCGAGGGCTCGCTGTTCCTGCTGCGGTGGCGCACGGTGGGGCTGAACCTCTACCGCACGCCGTACGGCGGGACCGACGAGGCGGGCATGGCGGCGGTCGCCGGGTGGGTCATCGAGGAGCCGCCGTTCGCCGGAATGGGCCTCGCGCCCAACGCGGACTCCCTTGTCCGTGAATACAAGGTGGACGCCGTACGGCTGCCGCACGCCTCTGAGATAGTCGAGCTGACCCTGGCCGGCACCGAGGTCGTACGCGCGGTCTACGACGGCGACCTCGGCCGCTGGCTGCCGCCCGGCCCGGAACAGCCCCCGGAACAGGCCCTCGCACCGGCACCGGCACCGGCGTCGGCGTCGGCGAGCTCCTATCGGGCGCGCCGGCGCGGAGCCGAGTTCACGGCGAATCCGGACGCGGGACACGACGGGCTGCTGATCCGGCTGCTGAGCGACGGGCCTGCCGACGGGTTCGAGGAGCGGGCCCCGGGCCGCTTCGTCCGGCCGGTGCCCGCCGAGGAGTGCGAGGCGGTCTTCCACGTCACGCGGGTGTGCGAGTGGCGCGGCGCCCCCTGCCTCGTACGCGACGAACGCCCGGGCGAGCTGCTGCTCGAATACACCGGCGGGCGGCTGCCGGTCGCGCGGGCGCTCGGCATGGAGCGGATCGAGCGGGGCGTCCACCGGCGGTGGGTGGGCCACGCCGAGGTCAGCGGCCTACGCGAGCACGCCGAGCCTCTCGACCTGGGCTCGGACGAAGGGAGCGGACGTTGACGAGCGAGACCGATCCGCACATCCACGTCGCGCAGCGGTTCGCCGGCGGACGACCCGGCCGGGCCGGCTTTTGAAGCACGCCGCGGAGACTCCTCGCCGCGCCGTCGCCCCAGCGGTCCCCGCCCTCGCCCGCGATCTCCTACAGGGGTTCGGCGGCCCTGGTCATCGGGCCGCCCGCGTCACCGGTGTTGAGCGTGCCGACCGGCTCCACCAGCATCACGGCCGTCTCCTCCTCGGCCACGGGGCAGTGCTCGACGCCGCGGGGCACCACGTAGAGCTCGCCGGGCCCGAGGACGACGTCCCCCTCGCGATCCTCCTCGCGCAGCCGGATGGTGAGCCTGCCGCTGACGACCACGAACAGCTCGTCGGTCTCCGGGTGGGTGTGCCAGACGAACTCTCCCTTCAGCTTGGCGAGCTTGATCTCGTAGTCGTTGAGCCCGGCGATCGTTTTCTGCGTCCACAACTCGTCGATCCGGGAGAGCTTGTCGGCGATGTTGACGGGGTCGAGGGAAACGGACATCGTGTGTGCCTCTCACTTCGGATGCACCGCCCGGAGCGGGCGATGACGCACGTGATGAGCGTGGCCCGGCCCGCTGTGGCCCGTCTTGTACGTTCTTAGCGTGACGGCTCACCATCGTCCGCCGACGGTCAGTGCCTGGCGGCCGCCGGTGCCCGGCATCGCCGAGGTCTTCCACGCGCACTTCACCGACCATGCCTATCCGGCCCACACTCACGACACGTGGGACCTGATGATCCTCGACGACGGCGCGGTCGACTTCGGACTGGACCGTCGCCGGCACGCCGCCGCCGACCTGTCCGCCGTACTGCTCCTGCCTCCCGGTGTCCGGCATGACGGCAGGACCGTCACCGCCGCGGGCTTCCGCAAGCGCGTGCTCTACCTGGACACCACCGTGCTGCCGGAACGTCTCATCGGCAAGGCGGCGGACGCCCCGATCCTGGCCGACCCACTCCTGCGTGACCGGATCCACCGCCTGCATGCCGCTCTCGGGCATCCGGGAGAGGTGGTCGAGGGCGAATCACGCCTGTTCTTCGTCGCGGAGAGGCTGCGCTTCCACCTTGAGGCGTTCCGGCATCGGGAGCCCGGCCGGGAGGCGCACCGGCTGGCCGTCGAGCTGCGTGAACTGCTGGACGCCCGGGTCCGGGTGGGGCTGTCGCTGCGGGAGGCGGCCGCCGTCCTCCACTCTCATCCGACACACCTGATCCGCTGCTTCACGCGGACGTACGGCCTGCCGCCGCACACCTATCTCACGGGCAAGCGCATAGACCTGGCCCGCAGGCTCCTGCTGAGCGGTCAGCGGCCGGCCGATGTGGCGACGAGCGTGGGATTCCATGACCAGGCGCACCTGAACCGGCACTTCACCCGGCATGTCGGCATCACACCCGCGCGCTATGCGTCCGGTGGGCACGTGTCGCGTAGGGATGCCCGTCAGGCGTCCCGAGGGAATCGACACTAACCGGATGCCAAACGAAGATGTGATAATCCCCGATATTGGACGTTGATCGGCATTGGGGTGAACGCGGGCGATCGGGGTGATGAACATGGCCGGGGGACAGACGCCGGATGCCGCCGGAATGCGGGCGTACGCCGAGGAACTGCGGGCCACGTTCATGCGCCTGCAGGAGGAGGCGCCCGTGCTGCACGAGAAGGCGCGCGCCGTACAGGTGACGGAGAAGTCGCGTGACGGGCTCGTGGCGGCCACGGTCGGGGCGAACGGCGACCTGATCAGGCTCGACCTCGACCCACGCATCTATCGGCGGCAGGACGCGCGCGGCCTGGCCGACGCCATCACGCGGACCATCCACGCCGCCGTGGCCAAGGCCCAGGACCGGGTCGTCGAGATCTTCGCGCCACTCGTTCCCCCTGAGCAGATGAGGGCGCACATCGAGGGTGACCTCGATGCGGTGCTCGAACAGATGTCGAGGCAGATGCCGAAGCGGACACCGGAGAGCCCATGAGCGAGCTGTTCGAGGTGAACTACGTCGACATCCGCCCGCAGCAGCTCGCGAAGGGCCTGTCGCAGTGGCACGCCACGGCGACCGACGTGGAGAGCGGCTACGGCGCCGCACTGCGGGAGATCCAGCGGCTCAACGCCGCCGAGCCGTGGGGACACGACACGGCCGGCGCCGCCTTCCGCTCCGCGTACATGGAGGGCGGCGGGCCCGACACGCTGATGAAGAAGGGCGAGGAACTCGCCGCGAAGGTGGTCGAGCTCGGCCCGACCGTACGGCGCAGTGCCGAGAACGCCCGCGGCATGGACGGAGAACGGGCCAGAGAGGTGCGCGAGATCCTGAAGCGGGTCTGACGATGACGCACTCCTCCACCACCGGCACGGGCTCCGGTGCCAAGCCGGCCACGACGAACGGCGACGTCACCTCGAACGGCGACGGGCTGCCCGCGTTCGCCGACGGCGGCGGCTCGGTCGTCGACGTCACCCCCGCCTGGGGCGAGTCGCTGCCCGCCTGGGCCGACGACCTCATCGCCCTGCTCACGGCGGGCCAGACCTGGCCGGAGGCGAGCGAGAGCCAGTTGTGGCAGCTCGCCCGCGCACACCGGTCCGCGACCGTGAACGTCGTGCAGTCCGTCGATCCCGTGGGAGCCGCCGCCGTCGCCGTGCTCAGCGGGATGCAGGGCCCGTCGATGCAGGCGTTCCTGAACCGGCTCGGCGAGCACTACTCGGAGGACACCGGCCTGCTCAAGGTGGCGAACAACCACTTCGCCTACGGTGCGCAGGCCGACAACTTCGCCCGGGAGACGCAGTATTCGAAGCTGTCGGTCAACGTGGTGTTCTGGATCGCGCTGATCGCCACGTTCATCGCGCTCGTCGCCGCCTTCTACTCCGCCGGGGCCTCCACCCGGGTCATCGGGCCGATCGCCGCCCGCGCCAGGGCCGAGACACAGAAGATCCTCGAACGGCTCGCCCTCATGGCCGGCCGCCCCGCCGCGGCCCAGGCGATCGCCAAGGGGACCATGCTGGCCTCGGTCCGGACCGGCCTGCTCGGCCGCATCCTCGCCAGCCCCCTGGGCAGAGAGCTCGTCGAGGAGATCGGCGAGGAGGTCGCCGGCGACGCACTCGCCCAGTCCGAGCAGCGGAAGTCGGGCACCCGCAACGGCTGGGACTGGAAGATGACGAGCGCCACCGCCCTGGGCGCGGCGGGCGGCGCGGGCGTCGGCATGCGGGTCGCGCACCCGGTCAGCAAGCTGGTCAACAGGACGCCCCTGCTCAGAAGGCTGAACACCGACGCCCCCGGCTTCGGCAACGCGTTCAAGCGCTTCCCCGGCAGGGCGTTGACGACCGGCCTCACCAACGTGATCGCCTCCCCGGCCGGGAGCATGCTGGCCAACGGGCTCGTGTACGGCCAGTGGGAGCTGCCCGACGGGGAGTCGCTGGTCGGGGCCGCACTGTCCGGCGCCGGCCGTACGAACACGATCAGCCCGTTCAACCCTGACGTGATCCAGGCGGTCGCCAGTCCGCGTACGGCCCTGGCCTCGGCGTACGACACCAGCGTCCACACCGATCTGACCCGGGCCCTGTCCACTCCGTCTCCCAATCCCACGGCCGGGCAGCCTTCGGGTGGCGATCCCGGCTCGGCGAACACGAACACGGCGGGCAGCGGCCAGACCGCGACCGGCGGTGGAACCGCGGGCTCGGGCAGCACGACCACCGCGTCCGTCGCGGGGCACCCCTCCGGCGGTTCGGCCACCCCATCCGGTGCCGGCCAGACGGCAGCCGCGACGCCGAGCGGATCCGCCCAGACCTCCAGCTCCGCGCCGTCCAGCTCCGCGCCGTCCGGCCAGGTGACGGCCGCACCCCCCAGCGGCTCCAACCAGCCCTCCACCACCGGCCAGCCCGCCACCGCAGGGTCCTCCGCACAGTCCGGCGTGAGCCCGACGAACCCCGGCACAGCCACCACCGCCAACGCGGGCGCCACCACCTCTGGCACCTCGGGCTCCAGCACCGCCACGAACGTCACCAACGCGAACGCGACCGGCGCCACGAGCGCGACCAGCGCCACGAACGCAGGCAACGCGACGAACGCAGGCAACGCGACCAACGCCACGAGCGCGGCGGGTACTACCGCCGCGAATCCGGGTCAGGGTCAGGGCGCCTCGCCAAGCGCGTCCGGCCCGCAGACCACCGCCAGTTCTGCCCCGGGTGCGAGTGGCACCACCGGTGCGGCGGGCTCGAACACCCCGGCCTCCGCAGCGACCCCGAGTGCGAGTACGTCCGGCCCGGCCAACGCGGCAAACACGACGAACGCGGGCAGCGCGAACCCGGGGCAGGCGTCGGCGGCTGCTTCCGCTGCCTCCCCATCGGCCGGCTCTGTGAGCACGCCCGCCGCGGCCATGCCCGCAGCCCCTGCGGCGACGCAGGCGTCCGCTTCGCCGTCGGCTGTTGCCTCCGGTGGCACCACGTCATCCAGCACTTCGTCCGCCACTTCGTCGGCCACATCGTCCGCTGCGGCGTCACCGGCCGCCCCGGCCTCCCCGGCGGCGTCCTCGGGAACGAACAGCGGCAGCGCTTCGGGAAGCACCTCCGCAGCACAGACGGCCGCACAGACGGCCGCACAGACGGCGGCGCAGGCGGCGGCTCGTACGGCGGTCTCCGACGTGCTGCTCACGATCGCGCCCGACACGCTCTTCCTGCGCGACGGTCGGGGCGCGAGGCTGACCGGCCCCGACGGCAGGCCGATGCAACTGTCGGGCGAGGACATCAAGACCGTTACGGAGCGGCTGGCGGCGCGTGCCGCCGAGGGCGTGGACACGCCTCGGCTCCATGCGGAGGCGGCGGCCCTGCTGGGGGCGAGGATCGCCGAGGAGAGCCTGGGACTCCCTGCCGAGGGGGCACTCGACGCGCTCGCCCGGCTCGCCGACGCGACGCCGGACAACCGGGGCGCCGCTGCCGAGGTGGCCGGTGAGGTGCTGGAGGACAACCCGCGCGGCTGGCGGCCCGACCGGCTGAGCGACGCGGGGGCCAGGCTGGTGGAGGAGGCGACGGTCCCGCCGCACGGACCCGAGCACGCTCTGCGCGTCGGCCGCTCCTCCGACACCGCCTCCGACATCGTCCGCCGCGCCGAGGCTCTCGCCGGGATCACCTCCGCGACCGGCGCGAACGGAACGGCCAACCCGGCGAGCGGAGGCCAAACCGCCGCGCCCGCCTCCAACACCACGCCCGCCTCCAACACCGCCCCCGGAACCACTGCGCCCGGAGCCACCGCGCCCGGAGCCACTGCGCCCGGAACCACGGCGTCCCCGACCGCGGGAACCGCTCCGGCGACGAACTCCGCCCAGACGGCCAACCCCCAAGGCCCCAGGCGGTCCGGACCGCGTACGACCCGGGGGAACGGCCGGGTGACCGCCCGGCCGATCGCGCGGAGCCTGTTCGTCGCCGACGGCAGGGCGTCGCATCTGGCCGACCTGTCGTCGAGTGAGGCGGAGCAGGGCTTCCTGGCGCTCCAGCCGTCCGACGTGGGCCCGGACGTGACGGCGCTGGGCCTGGCCGGCGAGCGGACGGTCGTCGTGGACACGGGCCGGCTCGGCGGGCAGCACTTCCGGTACGAGATCGGCCGGGTTCGCGGCGGTCGTCTCGCCGAGACCAGGGTCAGGTCGGGCACGGCCGAGGACCCCCACGTCGTACGGCTGTCGCCGCGCCTGGCGAACGACATCCTGCCCCGGGTGTGGCTGCACGAGATCAGCGACGTCTTCCAGCGGATGTCCGGCCCACGGCAGGGCATGGTCCGCTCGTTCCTGAGCCGTACGGCCGAGCCGGACCCCACGGCCTGCGTGACCGCGCGCTATCGCGAGCACGCGCTCCTGGACAGGCTGTGGCGGGAAGCCCCGGAATCGGAGAGTCCCGCCATCGCGCACGAGATCGAGCAGATCGGACGGGAGATCGAGAGGCTCGGGCACACCGCCCCCGAGCCCCCCTGGTCGGCGCCCCGGCCACCCACCGTATCCCAGCAGGCCCCCGGCCCCGCGACGCAGACCGCGAACGCACCAAGCACCACCGGACAAGGCGCGACATCGTCCGATCCGGTGGCGGAGCTGCGCGGGCTGGCCCGCTCCCAGCGGGAGACGCTGACGGACGCCGCCGGCGAACTGCTCACGGCGGTCAAGGAGAAGATCCGCAGCACCAGGGCGGCCGCGGCCGATGCGAAGAAGGCCGAGGATGCCGCGGAGAAGGCGTCGCGGGAAGAGGACCTCGGCGCCGGGGAACGCCGCCGCAAGGCGCTGACGGACCGCGACGTCCACCGGGCGAGCGCCGAACGCGCCCGCCACAGCAAGGAGGCGTACGCGCGGGCGTTGCGGCGGGCGGTCGAGGCGCGCACGAAGTACGAGGCGCTGGAGAACGCCCTCGACGCCCTCCCCGCCAACCGTACGGGCCCGCTGCCGGCGGATGTCGCCCGGCTGGCCCGGGAGGCGGAGGAGGCCCACAGCGCGTACAAGGAGGCGCACGCGGACGCCCTGCCGCTGCCCGAGGTCCTGTCGGAGGCGACGCCGGCGGGCCGGCTGCCCCATCTCGAACGGCTCACACGGGTCGTCAACGAGATGCTCGAACGTGCCGGGGTCGACCACCGCTACGCGCCCGACGAGCTGTCGCACGTGTTGCGGTCGAACTTCAGGTGGCTGGTGTCGGAGGACGGCGCGCTGCTGCGGGTGGGCCGCGGCACGCGGGGCGAGCTGCGGCTGCGGCTGAAGGTCACGGACCTGGTCGAGGTCTTCGGCCATCCGGTGCGGCACTCGCAGTCGATGCTCGGCCAGTTGCCGCAGGGCGGACGCTCGGCCTCCGTCACCGCGAACCGTTCGCTGCGCCTGGCGCCGAGCTTCGACCTCAACACCTTGAGCAAGCCGTTGCAGTACGTGCACTGGGTCGGGCTGCTGATGAAGTTCGGCGTGCTCAGGGCCGGCGTCACGTTCGGCAGGAGCGAGTCGTTCAACGGCAACGCCTCCGAGTTCGCGCTGGCCGGCGCGGTGCAGGACAACGCGGGCGAGGCGCTGGTGCTCGACGGGCTCGCCTCGGCCGAGGTCGAGCTGCGCACCGCGAACGGCACCGAGCGGGCGCAGGTGGACAGCGGCGCTCCCGGTGACGCCCGGAGCCTGCAGGTGTATCTGCCGCACACCCACGCGCAGCGGGGGCCGGCCGAGGTCACCCGGCTCCCCAGGGGCCAGTGGCAGCGGACGCCGCTCCCCGAGCACGCGGTCACCGGGCTGACCGGGCTGCAGGACCTCGCCGACCGCACCGCCGAGCGGATCGGCCGCCCGGAGATCGGCAGGATGACCCGCGACCAGATCGTCACGATCATGACGAAGGAACTGCCCGCCCGGCTCGGCGAGGCGGTCAACGATCCCGAGGGGCTGCACCGTCCGATCACCGTCAACGGCCGGGTGGTCGGCTACGTGCGGATCAAGAGCGAGGTCGTGATGGACACGGCGCGGCCGGTCGGCACGCCGAGCATCAAGCACCGCCTGGAACGGCTGCGCGTGGGGTTCTCGGGCGCGTCGGGTTCGCGCTCGGCGGGCCGGTCGGTCGACGTCAAGGGCACCGCGGGAGCCCAGCTTCCCATCGGCGGCCCGCGTCTGCTCGGCCGTCTCCACCTCGGCGGATTCAAGGCCGCCGCACCGCGGATCACGGCGGGGCTCGGCCGTTCCTGGTCGCGGTCGCGGTCGATGAGCGCGGGCGGCACCGCCATCCGGCCGAGCGTGCAGCGCTGGGCCGGCCACACCCAGGCGTACGCGCTGGAGCTGAAGCACACGGTGACGGTGCAGCTCAACACCGACGAGACGCCGCTTCCCGCCGTGCACGGCGAGAGCACGGGCCTGTTCCGCATGCCCGAGCCGCACGCGTACCGCTACGGCCTGCCGGTCGACCGGGCGGCCGTGGTGAACGCGGAGGAGGGCAGGCTCAGGGACGACCCGAAACCCGGCGTGCCGAAGGGCCGCCTGGCCCGGCTGCCCGGCTGGGCCCGCGGCACCGGGGCCGGGCCGGGGCTCGTGCAGGCGAGCGACCGTCCCGAAAGCGTCGAGAACTTCAACGAGGTGCGGGCGAAGGTCGTGGCGCAACTGCGTGCGCGCGGCCTGCTGCCGGGCGAGGACGGCCGGCTGTCCCGCGACCCGCTGACCCGGGCGAGCCAGATCGCCAACATGATCGAGGTGGCCGAGCAGCTCTCTCCGGCCCGCCTGCAGACCGGCTATGACCAGGCCATGCAGGACGGCATCATCCTCGACCTGGTGAGCCAGGGCATCGGCCGGGCCAGCCGGCATCTCACGGTGCGCATCCGGCTGGAGCAGTCGGGCCGGGAGGATTTCGTCGGCACCAGCGCCGCCGAGGTCGCGGCCGACCTCGACATCTCGTCGGAGACCTCCGGCCGCACGGTCAGCCGGTCGAGCGGCCGGTCCGTGGACGTCGGCCCCGCCCTCGGCCTTGAGCCGGGCGGGGTCGGCTCGACCGGCGCGGACGCGGGCGTCCACTGGAACAAGGGCAGCGCGGCCGGCCTGACCGTCAACGACACGGGCAACCTGGTCACGCTGATAGAGGGCACCGCTCCGGCGGCGATCTTCGAGGTTCCGCACACGCTCACCGTGGACCTGATCGAGGACGGGAAGATCACGCCGCTGGCCCAGAGCGACGACGTGTGGATGCGGGTGCTGCTGCCCTCCGATCTCCTGCCCGAGGACCGGACCGGGGTCTCGCCCCGCCACCCGACGTCCCCGGAGGCGCTGAGCCTGGCCACTCTCCTGCACGTGGACGGGACCGGTGTGCTCGACGCCCTGCGATCGGTGCTGCCGAGGGCGATGCAGCCGGGCTCGGTGTCGTTCCACCACCTCGCCGAGGCGTTCAACACCCGCAGCCTCATCTCCCACCCGGAGTGGCTGCTCGCCGACCCCGCCAACCCCGCCACGACGTACGGCACCGCCTTGGCGGTGCGCCCGCGCCGCCTGCGTACGCACCGGGCGTCGGCATGGGTCACGGCCAGGCCGGGCGAGTCGGAGTTCGTGACCGCGGCCGACCTGGTGATCGGCGACATCAACTTCACGATGGGCGCCTACACCGCACGGACGGAGGCGCGCGGCGGGCGGTCCATGGACGCCTCGACCGGCGTGAGCGGGGCGCTGCCCCGGGCGCTCGGCGGCAGGGCGGGGCTCGGCGGGTCCGCGGCGGGGAGCACGTCGTCATCGATCGCCGACACGGCGATCTGGGGCAGGGAACGGCTGGCCATCGACACCGGCAAGCACTACGTGTTCGCGATGAAGGCGGACATCACGGTCTCCGGCGACGAGGCGGGCAACCGGCGGGCCGACGCCGAGCCGCTGCGGGACAGGACGGTCGTCTACTCCCTCCCCGAGCGCGACGCCCTCGACCTCTACGGCAGGGGCGAGCTCAAGCTGCCCCTCGACCAGGTGGCCGACGCGGTGACGCGGCTGCTCGACGGCAACCTCCAGCTCGACCCGCGTACGGCCGTGCCGCTGGTGCGCAGATATCTGGCCGACCGGGCGCTGGCGCGAAGGGAGGGCAACCCCCGGCCCGACCTGGAGCAGAGGCACCCTCGCGACGTGCTCGCCGATCGGCTCGCCAAGGACTTCCCGATGCGCCTGGCCGCCGAGGGAAACCGGCTCAAGCGGATGCACGACAGGCTGCCGGACCTCGCCAGCCCCGTGGACGTCCCCGACCTCTATCGGGACTCCCTCGGCGAGAGCACCGTGAAGAAGACCGCCCTCAAGGCCCCGGACGGCACGCCGACCCACGTGCTCGACCAGGTGCTCGGCCAGATCGGCAAGGTCGCGCCCGGTGCGCTGAAGCGTGACCCCGTCCTGCTGCGCAGCCTGTTCGGCGACTTCGCCGGCAAACGCTGGTGGGGCAAGATCGACGCGATGAGCGGCGAGGAGGGCTTCGTCAAGACGTACTCGCTCAAGATCGGCCCCCACCTCACCGAGGAGGTCACGGTCAGGATCAGGGCGGTGCTCCACGGCGACGAGGCGAGCTACGGCGGGAACGTCCACAACTTCGGCCAGATCCTCCAGGACTACACGTACACGCAGGAGGACCGCACCGAGTCGTCGGGCAAGACGTTCGGCGGCAGCGGGAACGCCGGGGCGGGCCAGGCCGCAGGCAGCGGCGGCAGGGCGGCCGCCACCGACCGCTCGCACACCGGCACGGCCTCCACCGGCACCCAGCGGACCCGCATCCAGCGCGCGGCGGCGTTCCGCGGCGGGCAGCTCGTCGAGCACCCGGTGACCGTCATGATCGAGGTCGAACGCACGTCGGGCTCCCTGCGCGGCGCCGTGGCCGCGACCACCCGCGTCCCCCGGACCAGCCATGTCACGCTGGACGGCACGATGGCCCGGGTGCTGCCGGACGGCATGGTGGCCAAGAAGGGCACGGTCGCCGAGCGGCCGCCCGCCCCGCCCGACGTGCGGCGGGTCGCGCCGCCCGAGGTCTTCGTGACCGAGCGGCTCAAGGCCGACGGGCTGCTGCGCGCCGTGTTCGACCGGCTCTCCCGGCAGGACCTGATCGGCGGGGCCGCCGCCATGGAGCACTACGCGGCGCTGGCCAAGACGCTCACCGGTCCCGGGCTCACGACCCGGCTTGAGCGGATGACCGGCCCCGACGGGCACCGGCTCCTCCGGCTGCCCATGCCGGGCCGGCCGGGCCAGATGGTTGACGTGCGCATCCACGCCGACCTGTCCGAGCCCGACCCGGTGGCGCTGGGCCTGCAGGACACCGAGCTGGGGCAGGTGGACCGCGAGCAGAACACGGCAGGCACGGCCACCGACCGAGGGCAGATGACGCCGCTCGGCCGCACGTACAGCGGGGGGAGCGCCGTGGGCGCCGGCGCCGACCTCGGTGCCGGGGACCAGACCGCGCAGTCGAGCTCGGGCAGCGGCGGCAACCGCGACGAGACCAGCGTCTTCGAGAAGGGCACCGGGGCCAAGGTGCGGTTCCGGGTCGACTTCGACCTCCGGTTCGAGGTGCGCCAGGTGGCGCGCGACGGAGCGGAGACGGTGGTGCGGACCGTGGCCGTCCCCCGCGGCGCGACCGGCACGGCCCACCTGATCATGTTCCAGCACGCGCTGGAGGAGATGCTGGCGAACCGCGAGGCCGGCGCCGCCCGGCCCCTGTGGGACTTCAACCGGCAGCACGCCACGACACCCGGCGTCTTCTTCTCCCACGACCGCGTGCGCGAGATGGCCACGAGACATCCGTCGTACGACCCGGCGGAGCCCGCCACGCTCACCAAGGCGATGGCCGAGGCGCTCAGAGGGCGCACCGGGACGCGTCCCGTGGGCATCGTCGCCGACGCCGGCCAGACGGGTTCGACGGCTCTGGTGGAGGAGGCCAGGCTGCTCGCCCGCGACCTCGGCGCCGACGTCCACCTCCATCTCACGCTGCCCGACGGCACCGTCGAGCGCCACCGCGCCACGCCCGTGGGCGAGCTGTCCGGCAACCCCTTCGCCGAGGCGCTCGGCACGGTGCCGCCCGACCTGGTGGCGCTGGCCGAGCGGCACGGCCTCGACCTGCGCGACCTGTACGGCGGGCGGCCGAGCGGGTTCGCCGACCGGATCGCCGAACGGCTCGACTCCCTCGGCGTCGCCCGGCCCGCGCAGGCCGACCCGGGATGGCCGGTGCCCGAGACGGCCGCGGACGGCACCTGGGGCGGCAACCCCTCCATCACCTCGCCCGGCTCCGTGACGGCCCAGCCCATCCCGAAGACCGCGTTCGTGGCCGACGGCCGGGCCCCGCACCTGCCCGACCTGTCGCACGCCGAGATCCCCGCGGCCGTCGCCGACCTGCGCCCGGCGGACTTCGGCCGGGGCCTGCACGCCCTGGGCGCGACGCCGGACGGCAAGGTCATCACCGCGGAGACCGTCAGGTCCGGCGCGGAAGGCTTCCTCGTGCTGATCGAGGACCCCGGCGGCGGCCGCCCCGCCCGTACGGAACTCGGGTCGGGCGGGCGTCCGAACGTGATCCGGCTGTCGCCGAGGCTGTCCCCCGACGTGGTGGCCCGGGTGCTGCTCCACGAGATCAGCGACACCCTGCAGAAGCGGGCCGCGCTGGAGCAGGGAGTGGTGCGCCGGTTCCTGAACACCGTCGATCCGGGCTACGACGCCTGCGCCACCGCTCGCCGCAACGAGCACGCCTACCTGTCCCGCAAGTGGCTGGCGGCCACCTCCGCCGAGGAACGGGCGCGGTTGCGGCACGAGATCGAGGCGGTCGCCCGCGACCTCGGCGCGCGGGGCCAGGCGGCGCCTCCACCGCCGTGGATCACCGTGCCGCCCCAGGCGCCGGTGCCCGACCTGTGGGAGCGGATGCGCAGGCTCAGCAACATCTCCGGCTGGGAGCCGCCCGACGACGAGGACGACGACAAGGACGAGACCGTCCCCCGGCAGGAGGACGCCGGACGGCCACAGGTGAGGAACGTGTGATGCCCTACTCGATCGCCAGAAGCAGGGACGAGGCGCAGCTCTATCTCGACCTGCACCCCTGCGCCTGCGGTTCCGTTGACACCGACTGGGACAGCGGCCTGGCGAGCGTCGAAGGGGAGCTGGTCACCTCATACGAGGGGCGCTGCGCGGCGTGCGGCGCCGAGCGGGAGCACCTGTTCGGGCTCCCGGCGCGGGAGGTGACGCCCACCGGTTTCCCGACGTTCGGCGGCGCGGAGCCGTCCGAGCTGCTCGACCCCGGCGAGTGGCTGTGGGTGGCCGACCTGACGGCGGGCAACGCCCCGATGGAGGGCGATCGGCGGCAGGCGCTGTCGATCGCGCGGGCCGCGGTCGAAGAGGTGATCAAGTTCGTCCCGCCCGGGCAGGACGAGGTGCCCGAGGACGCGTTCTGGTCGGAGCGGGGACGCGCCGTGCGGGCCGCCGAGCCGGGTCGGTTCCGTCTCGACCGGCTGCTCGTCGTGCGCGACACCTACCGGGAGCTCGCCGGAGCATAGGGTTGCCGGCATGGAACAGGTGCCCATCCCCCACGCGCGGACGCTCGCGGAGGCCCGGCTGTATCTCGCGCTGACCGTCGAGGAGGCCACGCCGGAGGAGCCGCCGGTGGAGGGGCCCGAGGCGTGGACGGTAAGGTCCGGCGGCGTCGAGGTGCTCGTGCCGTACGCGAGCGAGGCGGAGGCCGGGGACGAGGGGGAGCGGTTCGGCGTCGGCCTGTCCGAGCTGATCGACCCCGGTCAGTGGCGGCTCGCCGGCGCCGGGTACGCGCGGCGCGCGCTCGCCGACGACCTCGAATACACCGAGGAGCCGGGGGACGAGCGGCTCTTCCAGCGGGTGGTGAGCGGCTGGGAGACGGCCAGGGACGCACTGAAGGAGGCGCTCAAGTTCATCCCGCCCGGCGAGGACGAGGTGCCCGCCGAGGCGTTCTGGACCGAGGCGGGGCTGGCCGCCCGCGAGGCGGAGCCCGACTGCTTCCTGCGTGACCGGCTGGCCGAGGACATCGCGTTCTACCAGCAGAACCTGGACGACTTCCGCCGCCTCAACGGCTGACCTACTTGCCGAGGGGCACCGGCGCGCGGGCGGCGGCCGGGTCGAGCGCCGGGCCCTCCGGGATGAGGTGCAGCAGTTGCGCGGGCACCGGTGTGGTGTCGGCGGCGTCGTAGCCGAGCTTCGGCAGCAGGTCGGGCGAGGCGATGGCGAACCTGCGGCCCTGGTCGGTCACCAGGAAGTAGTTCGTGATCGACCCGAGCTGTCCCTCGCCCGGCAGCAGCCCCGCGACCGCCGCCGATCCCGGCGGGAGCAGCACCTGGTCGAAGGTGTCCTGGGTGCCCGGAGCGCGGGGCGTGGGGATCGTGATCGAGGCGCCGACGGTCAGGGTCGCCCGGGTCGAGCCGCCGGCGGTGCCGGCGAAGACCGCGCACAGTGGCGTGGTGGAGGCGGGGGAGACGACCGTGGGCATCGTCTCGGGCATCCCGCCGCCCATGACGCTCGGCTGCTTCGACAACGCGGCCCCGGCCGTGGCCGCGTCGATCGGGATCGGCTGCAGCGGGCGCCTGCCGTACGTCGCCTTGGTGGCCGGGTCCGACAGCAGGAGCGTGGCCTGGGCGAGGGAGATCGGCGCGAGGCCGTCGGACAGCAGGACATACCAGCGGGCGGGGGCGCCCCCGATGCCGGGCACCGTGAAGACCTGCCCGACCGCCGCCGTCACCTTGCCGTCGGGCCCCCGGACCTTCCTGCCCAGATTCGGCACCTTCGGCCCGCTGAACGCGGGGCCTTCGGGCAGGGCGTTGAGCCAGCTCGCGGGCACCTTCCTGGGCTGGGCGTTGAGGGCGTTGACCGCGCTGGTGCTCGCCCGCATCCGCCGGTCGGCCCAGACGACCCACTTCTGCCTGCCGTCGTCCACGACCATGGCGCCGCCGCCGAGGGGCCTGCCGCCGACGTCCATCCCGCCCACCAGCGTGACGTACGGCCTGGGCGTCCCCGAGGCGTCCGGGCCGTCCACGACGCACACCGACCACGGCCCGTGGACCAGTTTGTCCTTGGGCGGCAGCGAGTCGGGCGCGCCGGGGATGCCCACGAGCGGCCCGCGCGGCAGCTCGGCCAGCGAGGCGGCGGAGACGTCGCGCACCGTCACGTCGGCGGTGTCGAGCAGCAGCCGGGCGGAGACGTAGTTCGCCGTGGGCAGCAGCACGCGCTCCTGCTGGCTGTAGACGTAGGTCGCGCCGGTGTCCTGCTCGACGAGGAGCTGGCCGGGCTCGGTGAGCCTGGTCGCGCCGCCCGGCTTGATCACACCCCAGATGCCGAAGCCGGCGAGCAGGAGCACCGACAGCAGGATCCCGCAGAACGTCGCGATGTTGTGCCGCCGCATCGGCGACTCCGCGACGTCCGGCTCGCCCTGCAGCAAGGCCTGGCCCAGACGCTGCTGCATCAGCCGGTACGCCTGGTAGAGGTCCTTCCGGGTCTGCACGGTCACCTCTCCCTGTCAAAGGGCATGGATGTCAGCATATTGACCCGCGGCCATCGTCGTGATCTCCGCCGTCGCCCTCGCCCGTCCGGTTCGCCGTCAGGGCCCGCGCGACCTGCCGGATCTCCCGTCGCGGCTTCGATGAGCTTCGTCTCCACCGGTGTGCCGTCGTCGCCGACGGGCCCGGCCCGTTCCGCGCCGTCGTCGCGGCCGGAACCACCCTGATCGCCGCCGGCCTGTGGCCGCTCTCGTACGCCGACGCGGCCACGCCGTACGGGGTCTACGCTGTCGTGCTCGTCGTCGTCCTGCTTTATCCCGCCAGACGACGCATTTCCGGACGTTAGAAAAAGGGGGAATAGAACAACAGGAAAAGCGTATTCTTCCGGCACTCGATATAGCCGCTCGGCATAAGGGGTTCACAAGATTGACAAACGATTTACGGTGGGGGCGGCCCCTTTGTCGATGAAGGAGTGACTGGATGAGTAACAGCTTGCTCGGCGGCGACCCCGCGGAGATGCAGAGCATGGCCGCGCAGTTCAGCCAGCAGGCGGACCAGGTTCGCACCACGATGGCCAACCTCGACCGCGAGGCGGCCAAGGTCGGCACCGCCTGGACCGGCCCCGGCGCGCAGCGCTTCCACGACGCCTGGCAGAGCTACCGGGCGGCGTTCCAGCGCATGGCGGAAGAGCTCAACGAAGCCTCCCGGGTCATCACGACCTACCGCGGCAACATCGAGTCCGCGACTCGCTGACCACCGCAGACCGCAGGCCGCCGGGCCGCCGGGCCGCCGTGGAACCCCCACGGCGGCCCGGCGTTTTCGTGTCCCGGCGTTTTCGTGTCCCGGCGTTTTCGTGTCCCGGCGTTTTCGTGTCCCGGGGGTCTCGTGTCCCGGCGGGTTGTGTGTCACAGCCCGGCGGTTTCGTGTTTCAGTCCGGCACCGCGGCCTGGATGGGGGTCGCGACGCCCGAGACGACCAGCAGGCCCCGCCCGGGAGGCCCGCCGACCGCGCCGCGCGGCAGCCGTACGGCGAACAGGTCGCCGTCTGCGGGGCTCTGCACGTTGAGCAGCAGGCCGGTCCTGCCCTTGCGGGCCTCGGCCGCGAACCCCCGGTAGGCCGTCGCCAGGTCGCCGGTCGCTCCGGCGATGAGCAGGCCGTGCTCGCCGTCCCGCCCGGTGCGCAGCATCTCGTCCAGGGCCAGGCCGAGCGGGGAGTCGGGGGAGATGAGCTCCGCGTCGTCCACGGCCACCACGTAGCGCTCGTGCCCGGCGACCAGGGCGAGCGGGTCGAGCGCGCCCGGCAGGCCGCCGAAGTCGTCCGCGCCGCCTCCGGTCACGCTCCTGGCGTTGCCGTCCAGCACGGCCAGCACCCCCGGCGTCCCTGCGAGGTCGCGCAGCGGGCTGCGGCGGGGGGTCACGACCAGCACCGGCGTTCCCCGGCCGAGCAGCGAGCGCGCCGCCGTGACCAGCGCGGACGACCGTCCCGAGCGCGGCGGCCCGGCGATCACCGCGGCAGGTCCCTGGCCCTGGAGGTCCACGCCCATCGGGACGAGGGCGTCGCCGCCCGCGCCGAGCAGCGCCCACAGGGCCGACGGCGGCTCGTACGCCGGCTCCAGGTCGAGCGCCTGGCTCGCCGTGATCCGCATCGGCAGCGCGTCCACCCGCAGCGGCGGCTCCGACGGCCAGGCCCACTTCGCCGGGGTGTCCGAGCCGCCGAACCGCGCCGCCGCCGTACGGGCGAGCTCCTGCACGACGGCCACCTGCGCCGGGCCGGAGGGGTCGTCGCACAGCAGCGCGATCTGGCTCTCGACCAGGCCGTGCTCGCCCACGGCCAGGGCCCGGCCCGGGGGCATGGCGCTCGGCAGGTCGCGCACCGGCAACCCGGCGAGCCCATAGTCGGCGGGGTCGGCGAGCCGCAGCACGAGCCGGTCGTCGAAGACGGTGGAGATCTGCCCGAGCAGGCCCGACCGGTCAGAGGTGACGACGGCCCGCAGCCCCACGGCCGGGCCCTCCCGCAGCAGTTGCAGCATGGCGTCGACCAGCCGCCCGTAGTCGTAGTTCTCGAACGCGGCGACGTACCCCTCCCAGCGGTCCACGAGCAGCACCAGCCAGGGCAGCGCGCCCACGCCGGAACGGTCGCGGGCGGCCCGGGACTTGGCGGCGGAGCGCGCCTCGGCCAGCGAGGCATAGCCGGCCTCGGCCAGCAGTTGCTGGCGGCGTCCGACCTCCGCGCGCAGGCGGGTCAGCAGGCGCTCCACCCGGTCGAGCTGGTCCCGGGTGACGACCGCCCCGCAGTGCGGCAGCGCGACCAGCGGCAGCAGCGCGCCCGACCCGCAGTCGACGGCGTGGACGTGCACGTCCTCGGGGGAGGCGCCGGCCGCGATCGAGCCCGCGATCGTCCGCAGCGCGCTCGACCGCCCGCTGCGCGCGCCGCCCGCGATCAGCAGGTGGCCGCCGTGCCGCATGTCCAGCGTGAGCGGGCGGCGGCCCTGCTCCCACGGCAGGTCGGTCATGCCGAACGGCAGCGGCGGCACCTCCTCGGCTCCCGGCCGGTACGGCGCGGCCCCAGCGAGCAGGCCGCCGGAGGAGCCCGCGGGCCCGACGTCGAGGACGACCTGGTCGGGCAGCGGAGGCAGCCACGGGCTCGGCTGCCGGGGCAGCTCGCGCCCGGCGTCGCGCAGCGCGTCGACGAGCAGGGCCAGGTCGGTGCCGCTCGCCGCCTGGGCGGCGGGCGGGGCGGGCAACGGGTGGCCGAGCGCCTGCCAGGGCAGGTCGAGCACCCGCAGATCGTCCCCCGCGTCGGCCGCACCCGCACCACGCGGATGCGGTGTGCGACCGCCGATCCTGGCCGTCTGCACGGCCACGGGCGCTCCCGAGCCGGCCCGCACATAGCAGCGGCCGGGCGTCGTACGGGAGATGTGGGCGGCGTCGGGCACGTCGATGACGTCGGTGGACTCGGCGGCGTCGGTGACCCGCAGCGCGATCCTGAGCGAGGTGTTGGCCTGGATGTCGGCGGTCACCACGCCGCCGGGCCGCTGGGTGGCGAGGATCAGGTGGATGCCGAGCGAGCGGCCCCTGCGCGCGATGTCGACCAGCCCCTCGACGAAGTCGGGCAGCTCCGTGACCAGGGCGGCGAACTCGTCGATGATCAGCACGAGCCGGGGCAGCGGCGGCAGGTCCTTCCTGCTCCCGGCGGCCTCCGGCACCGGCGCGGCGAAGATGCCGCCGCCGCGCGCCCGCCGCACGCCGCCCGCGCCGAGCACCCAGGTGGCGCCCCGTGCCCGCTGGTAGTCCTCGATGTCCTTGGCCCCCGCGTCGAGCAGCAGCCGCTCCCTGCGCCGGATCTCGGCGGCCAGCGACGACAGCGCCCGCTGGGTGAGGTGGCCGTCGAGGTCGCTCACCATGCCGACCGTGTGCGGGAGCCGTACGCACTCCTTGAAGGCCGCGCCGCCCTTGTAGTCGATGAGCACGAACGTCATCTCGTCGGGCCGGTTGGCCACCGCGAGCGAGCAGATCAGCGTCTGGAGCAGCTCCGACTTGCCCGCACCGGTCGTGCCCGCGACCAGGGCGTGCGGCCCGTCCCGGCTCAGGTCGACCTCGAACGGGCCGTCCGGTCCCACGCCGATCAAAGCCCGGGTCGTACGGCCCTGCCGCTCGGCGAGCGCGGCCGGGTCGAGCGAGACCTCCAGGAGGTCGAGCAGGCGGACCGCGTCGGGGAGGGCGGCCGAGGGGTCGTCGCGGCTGACGTCGCGCAGCGGGGCCAGCGCGCGGGCCAGGCGTTCGGCCCAGGACGGCGAGACCAGGTCGGCGCGGATGCCGGTGATCGGGTCGAGCCCGCCGCCGTGGAGGCGCACCCCGCCCTCCCGGTCGCAGGACACGACCGTGGCGCACTCCTCGGGCAGCAGCCGCTCGTCGTCGTCGATGGCGATCGTGTAGACCCCGGCGCGCGGGCCCTGCCGCAGCACCTGCGGCATGCCGGGCAGGCCGCGCAGCACCTGCGCGCCGTCGAGCACGACGAGCACGTCGAACGGCCGCTCGTCGTAGGTCGCGAACGCGGGCTCGGCGGGCCGGTTGCCGCCGCCGCGCCCCAGGTCGTCCCAGCCGGCCGGGCCGCCGGACAGGCGGACGCCGCGCGGCAGCCCCGGCCCGGAGCCGTTCTCGGCGTCGAGCCGTTCGGTCACCAGGGCGGCGAGCTCGGCGACCCGGCGGGCGGCGGCCTCGGGGTCGGCGCCGACGAGCGCGGCGCAGTCGGACGACAGTGCGCCGCCGCGGGCGGCGGCGTCGGGCGCGCAGTGCGGCAGCCAGCGCACCCAGCCCCACTGCGCGGCGCCGTCGGCGTTGGCCGACAGCACCACGATGGCCAGGTCGCGCGGGCTGTGCAGGGCGGCGGCCTGGCCGACGAGCCAGCGGGCGCAGCCGAGCGCCACGTCTCTCGGGCCGGTGAGCCCGGCCACGCCGAGACGCCGCATGACCAGGGCGACGGGGACGTCGTGGCAGGTGGGCGGCTCCCGGCGGGGCGCGTCCTGGGGTGTGCCGCTCTCGGGCTCGAACTCCAGGTCGGCGGGCAGGTCGGCCAGGCCCACGCGCAGCCGCAGCGCGTCGCGGTCGTGCACGCGGCGCTCCCACAGCCGGCGGCGCGGGCCGGTCGCGGTGAGCAGCACCTCGGCCGGGTCGGGCGCGCCGCCGCGCCTGGCCTCCTCGTCCTGCCGCACCGCGCGGGCCACCTCCTCCTCGAAGGCGGCCATCCGCTCGCGGTAGGCCTTGACCGCCCGGCGGTGCTTCTTCCTGCCGTGCCTGCGGTCGCTCACCCACTGGCCGATCATGATCAGCGGCGTCATGAACGCGATCAGCAGGTAGTACCACGTGCGGGTGACCACGGCCATGACCACGCCGAGCACGGCGGGCAGCAGCGCGGCCAGCAACTGCAGCCGCATGCCCTCGCCCCGCTTGGGCTCGGCGGGCACCGTGAACCGCCGCTGCCGCTCGGGCCGCTGGAGGCGCGGCGGGCGGTTGTAGGCGAGCCCGCCGTCCGGCAGCGCGTCGAGGTGGGCGTCCGGCGGCACGACCGGCCCCAGGGCGAACACCGAGCCGCCGCAGGCGAGCATGCCCCCGGGCGGCCACGCCACGGCCTCCGTGAGCGGCTCGCCCTCAAGCCGGGCCACCGGGCCGCCCCCGGAGACGGCGGGCTCCACGGTGGCCGTGCCGGGGGCCAGCCGCACCACCAGCGCGACCGGCGGCATCCTCGGGTCGGGCACGGAGATCGCGCAAGCGGGATCGGAGCCGATCGTGTGGGCGCCGAGGCCGATCCGGTGGACGACCCCCGCCCCTGGGCCGCCCACGACGCGCAGCTCCGCCGGCCCGCCGGGCTCCTCGGTCACCGTCGCCGCAGCGGCCTGGCCGTCCAGGGCCACCACGTCGCCATCCCTCAGCAGGCCGAATACGGACGCGTCCGGGCCGACGGGCCGGCCGTCGACCCACAGCTTCACCTCGCCGGACGGCCGGGCGTGCCGGTCGCCCCGGTCCAGGTCGTACGGCGCGCGGGCGTGCGGGAGCCGTACGACGTTGGCCGGGCGGGCGGCCCCGCCGTCGAGCGCGGCGGCGAGGGCGGCGACCGTGGCGCTCTCGTCGCCTTCGACCAGCACGTCGCGGCGGCCGTCCTCGCTGACCACGGTGAGCGTTATCCGCATGCGCGAACTCCCAGAAGGCGGTTGTGCGGCGGCCTCGCGGAAAGCGTTTCATCCCGGGGCGTCCCCGTGAAGATCTCCTGGCGTACGGGCCATGCGGCCCGCGGGGTCACGGTAGCCGTGTCACCCCCGCTCATCGGGGCGTTTCCCCGGAATGGGTAAGGCGCGCGGTCATCACGCCCCTCCGGTCGCTTTGTACGGCGGTACGAAGAGTGTGAATGGTGTGACAGTTGGGAAACAAGTGCAAACGTACTATCACGAAATATCGGGCCGGTAAAGCCGTGTGTCGATATGGCGATAGATCGACTCCCGTTGACAGGCGTATTCCTAACGGATAAGCATGGGTCGCCGCATCAGGCCACTTATGGCGGCGCAAGCTGGCCATAATGGAGTGAATTAGCAACAAACGGCTAGACCATAAACACATTCGTGCGGCCCGAAAACAGAAGGGCGCCCTCATCCCTGGGAGTCCCCCACCCATGAGGATCAGCGAGAAGACGTCGCAGGACGGCCGGGCACCCGCACGGCCGGGCCTGTCCGGGCCCGCCGCACGCCGGCTGCCCGTCCCGCCGAGGGAGCG
This sequence comes from Microbispora hainanensis, assembly GCF_036186745.1. Lineage (NCBI taxonomy): Bacteria > Bacillati > Actinomycetota > Actinomycetes > Streptosporangiales > Streptosporangiaceae > Microbispora > Microbispora hainanensis. Next base: position 3,607,171 of record NZ_CP108086.1, read on the forward strand.
CAAGCCCGCGCTCGCCGCGCTCGCCGTCCTCCTCATCCTGGGCGGCGCGCTCGCCACCACGCTGCTGGTCATGCGCAGCGGCGACCGCGTCTCGGCCGTGCAGATCACCCAGCAGGTGGGGGCCGGGCAGCTCATCCCGATCTCCGCCATGCAGGAGGTGCAGATCGCCGACACCGGCGTCCAATACGTTCCCTGGCGGTTCAGGAACGAGGTGGCCAAGACGTACGCCCGCGTGACGCTGCTGCCGGGCACGCTGCTCACCGAGCCGATGACCGCCAGGACGACCGACCAGGTCGGGCCGGGCAAGGCCAAGGTGGGCCTGTCGCTCAAGGCCGGCCAGATGCCCGCCGACCTCAAGTGGAGCGACATCGTCCAGGTGATCTACGTGCCGTCGGCGGGCAAGGGGTCGGGCACCGCCCAGCAGAAGGTGCTGGCGACCGCCGCCCGCGTCGAGAGCCTGTCCATCGGACGGTCCGGGGGCGGCCTGGTCACGATCGTCGTCGACACGTCGATCGCGCCTGCCATCGCCCAGTACGCCTCCAGCGGGGAGATCGCCATCGTCACGCTCCCGGGGGTCAAGTGACGTGGCGCTGATCGTGCTCGCCGCCGACAAGGGGGCGCCCGGCGTGACCACCGCGGCGACCGCCCTCGGCGCCGTGTGGCCCCGGGCGGTGCTGCTGGCCGAGTGCGACCCCTCCGGCGGCGATCTCGCCTACCGCCTGCCCGGCGAAGACGGGAGCGTGCTGAACCCCGGGCGCGGCCTGCTCAGCCTCGGCGCGGTCGCGCGGCGCGGGCTCCACGCCGAGCTGATCTACGAGCACACGCAGCGGCTCGTCGGCGGCCTCGACGTGCTGGCCGGCCTGACCAACGGCGAGCAGGCGTCCGGCCTCACCTGGCTGTGGGGCCCGCTCGGCCGGGCGTTCGCCGCCCTGCCGCAGGCCGACGTGCTCGCCGACTGCGGCAGGCTCGGGTTGCACCCCCAGATCGGCGACCTGGTGGCCGAGGCCGACCAGGTGGTGCTGTTCACCAGGGCCAGCCTCGACCACGTCGCCCACCTGCGCGAACGGCTGTCGCTGATCGGGCGGAAGGTCGGGATCGTGGTCATCGCCGACCCCCGGTCATACCGGTCGTCGCTTGAGGAGATCCGGCGCATCGTCTCCGGCTGGGACGTCGCCTTCGTCGGCGGGCTCGCGTACGACCCGAAGGGCGCCGAACTCCTGCGCGGCCAGTGGGGCGGGCGGCTCGACCGCAGCCTCCTCATCCGTACGGCCAGGGAGCTGGCCACGCGCCTGGCCGCGCAGCTCGCCGAGGGCGGCGAGACGGCGGCGCCGCCGGCCGCGGGGCGGGCGAAGCGGCGGCCGGAGGTGCGGTCGTGAACTCCCAGCGGCGGCCGGTCGACCACAGCCTGGTCAAGCGCTTCCGGCAGGAGGTCGGCGACCGGCTGGCGCACCAGCGGCGGCTCGACCAGGCGAGCGGCGTGCCGCCGATGTCGGGGGAGGACGAGCGGCAGTTCGCCCGGGCGCTGATCGCGCAGGTGCTGGAGGAGCACGCGCGCAACGAGATCGGCGTGGGGCGCACCCCGCCCACGGCCGAGGAGGAGGAGGCGCTGGCGGCCGGCATCCACGCCGCGCTGTTCGGCGTCGGCCGCCTCCAGCCGCTGCTCGACGACCCCGACGTCGAGAACATCGACATCAACGGCTGCGACCGGGTCTTCGTCGGCTACGCCGACGGCCAGGAGATCATGCACGACCCCGTCGCGGACTCCGACGAGGAGCTCATCGAGCTGATCCAGATCCTGGCCGCCTACTCGGGCCTGTCGTCGCGGCCGTTCGACACCGCCAACCCGCAGCTCGACCTGCGCCTGCCGGACGGCTCCCGGCTGTCGGCCGTCATGGACGTCACCGTACGGCCCGCGCTGTCGATCCGCCGAGCCCGGCTCGGCAAGGTGTTCCTCAGCGACCTCGTCGGGAACGGCACGCTCACCCCCGAGCTGGGCCGCTTCCTCACCGCCGCCGTGGCCGCGCGGAAGAACATCATGATCGCGGGGTCCACGAACGCCGGGAAGACCACGCTGCTGCGGGCGCTGGCCAACGAGATCCCGCCGCACGAGCGGCTGATCACGGTGGAGCGGGCGCTGGAGCTCGGGCTCGACCAGTTCCCCGAGCTGCATCCCAACGCGGTGGCATTCGAGCACCGCCTGCCCAACGCCGAGGGGCAGGGCGAGATCACGATGGCCGAGCTGGTGCGGCGGTCGCTGCGTATGAACCCCTCGCGGGTGATCGTCGGCGAGGTGCTGGGCGACGAGATCGTCACGATGCTCAACGCGATGACCCAGGGCAACGACGGATCGCTGTCGACGATCCACGCCAACTCCAGCATGGAGGTGTTCAACCGCATCGCGACCTACGCGCTGCAGGCCGAGGAGCGGCTGCCGATCGAGGCCACCCACATGCTCATCGCCGGGGCCATCGACTTCGTCGTCTTCATCGAGAAGCGCAACGACTATCACCGCGGCGGCACCCTGCGGCGCTACGTGTCCAGCGTGCGGGAGGTCACCGGCTGCGACGGGCGCGTGCTGTCCTCTGAGGTGTTCGCCATGGCCGACGACTACCTGGTGCCGCACGCCCCGATCTCCTGCGCCGACGAGCTGGCCGCCCACGGATACGACCCGGCGCGGGGAGCGTGGCGATGAACGGCCTGCTGCCGGCGCTGCCGGCCGGCGTCCTCGACCCCCTGGTGCTGCTCGCCGGGGCCGCGGCGGGCGGCGGGCTCTTCCTGCTCGCCCTGGCCGTGTACGGCCTGCGCCCCCGCCCCGCCACCCCGGACGGCCGGGCCGAGCGGATGCGCCTGCTGCGCACGCTGTCCACGAGGTCGGCGATCGCGGTGGTGACGGGTGTCGTGGTGCTCGTGGTGACCGGCTGGCCGGTCATCGCGGCGGGCGCCGTGCTGCTGGTCCTCGCCTGGCGCGGCTTCACCGGCGGCGCGGCCGAGGAGCGGGCCGCCATGCGACGCCTGGAGGGCCTGGCGGCGTGGACGGAGTCGCTGCGCGACACGATCGCGGGCGCGGCCGGCCTCGAACAGGCCATCCCCTCCTCGATCAGGGCCGCGGCCCCCATGCTGCAGCCCCACCTGCGGGCCCTGGTCGACCGTCTCCACACCCGGATGCCGCTCGCCGACGCGCTGCGGATGTTCGCCGACGAGCTCGACGACCCCTCGGCCGATCTCGTCGTGGCGGCGCTGATCCTCAACTCGCGGCTGCGCGGGCCGGGCCTGCGCGACGTGCTCTCGGCCCTGGCGGTCTCGGCCCGTGAGGAGCTCGACATGCGCCGGCGCGTGGAGGCCGAGCGAAGGTCCACCCGCAAGAGCGTGCAGATCGTGGTCGGCACCGCGCTCGCCTTCGCCGCCATGCTCGTCGTCTTCAACCGCTCGTACGTCGAGGAGTACGACTCCGTGCTCGGCCAGGCCGTACTGGTCGTGGTGGCGGGCCTGTTCGGCGCGGGGTTCGCCTGGATGCGGCGGCTCGCCCGCTTCGACAAGCCGGCCAGGATCCTCGCCCCCTACCACCGCCCGCGGTCCGCGGTGGCCGCGCAGGCGCAGCCGCCTGCGGCGGAGGTGACCAGGTGATCACGACGGTGCTCTGCGGAGCCGTGCTCGGCCTCGGGCTCTTCCTGCTGGTGCGGGCACTCTTCCCGCCCCGGCCCGGCCTGACCGCCCGGCTCGCCGCGCTCGACCAGGCCCGCGACGGCAAGGGCGTGCCGCGGGCGCCGCTGATCGCACCCGAGGAGGACGTCAGCGAGTTTCGCCGCATGCTCGGCCTGCGGCTGGCCCGGTTCTACGCGGCGCGAGGATGGGAGGCACGCTCGACCAAGGCCGACCTCGCGCTGCTCGGCAAGTCGTTCGAGGGTTTCCTCGCGACCAAGCTGCTGCTCGGGGTCTCGGGCCTGCTGGCGTTCCCGATCCTCGTCGGCTGGCTCGCGCTGATGGGATGGGGCGTCTCGGTGCAGGTGCCGCTCTGGTCTGCCCTCGTCGTCTGCGTGATCTTCTTCCTGCTGCCGGACGCGCAGATCCGGCGGGACGCCGCCGTACGCCGCCGGGACTTCCGGCACGCCGTGGGCGCCTTCCTCGACCTCGTGTCGATGAACCTCGCGGGCGGCAGGGGCGTGCCCGAGGCGCTGATGATGGCGGTCGCCGTGGGCAGCCCCGTCACCACCCCCGGGGCGCTGAACGGCACGCTGAGCGGCACTGCGAGCGGTTCTGTGAGCAGCACCGCGAACGGTTCTTCCGCGAGCGGTGCGGTGAACGGCGCGTCGGGCGCTGCCACGAACGGCGCCGGTCCCGCCCCCGGCTCCAACTGGGCGATGGAACGCATCCGCGAGGCGCTGGCCAACGCCCGGATCGTCGGCATCACCCCCTGGCAGGCCCTCGGCCAGCTCGGCGACGAGATCAACGTGGACGAGCTGCGGGACCTGTCGGCCGCGCTCGGGCTCGTGGCCGACGACGGCGCCAAGGTCCGCGCCTCCCTCACGGCCCGTGCCGCCACCCTCCGCCGCCGCGAACTCGCGGAGGTCGAGGGCAAGGCGGGTGAGCGGTCCCAGTCGATGCTCGTCGCCCAGCTCCTGCTGTGTGCGGGCTTCGTGATCTTTCTCAGTTTTCCCGCAGCCATGAAGATGTTGGGGGCCTGATGCTCTGGTTCCACTATTTGATCGCCGTGCTCCATGTGCGGCTGGACCGCGCCAGGAACGCCCCGTCCAGGGGCGCCTCCGCGGTCGAATGGGTGATCATCACCGCCATCATCGCCGGAGTCGCGCTCGGCCTCGCCACGCTGATCAAGCAACTGGTCGAGCAGAAGCAGTCGGACATCCAGAACAGCTTCAGCGGAGGCGGCGGGGGTAACGGGGAGTGATCGTGCAGGGCGTGACCGGCCCCCGCGCCCCGGCCACCGCACGCCACGAAGGTGGCGAGCAGGCCGAGCGCCGCCACCGGGGCGGACGGCCCGGGCACCGCGAGCCGAGCGGGCCGGTCGCGCGCGGCCGGTGGGCTCGGCGAATGCGGAGCCGCGAGCGGGGCGCGACGGTGATCGAGCTCGCCATGCTCATGCCGATCGTGCTCGCCGTCGTGCTGCTGATCGTCCAGGTCACGCTCTGGTTCCACGGCCGCCAGGTCGCCGACGCCGCCGCGCGGGAGGGCGCGCGGATCGCCCGTGCGGGCGGCTCCGACGGCTGGCAGGAGGCGGCCGAGGGCAAGGCGCGGCAGATCGTGCAGGCGATCGGGCCGCAGTTGCTGAAGAACGCCCAGGCGCAGGCGTGGGAACAGGGCGACCAGCGCGGCGTCGAGGTGACCGGCAGCGCCGTCCAGGTGGTGCCGCTGCTGCCCGAGATGACCTTCACGATCACGTCACGGTTCGGCGGGCCCATTGAGTGCTTCCGTCCCGACGACGGCTCGGAGGGCTGCGAATGACCCGGCCGGAGCGTGGATCGATGACGGCCGAGACGGTGATGCTGGCCCCGCTGTTCCTGCTCTTCCTGCTGTTCCTCGTCGGCGCGGGCCGGATCGTGGAGGCCCAGGGCGAGGTCAACGGGGCCGCGCGGGACGCCGCCCGGGCCGCCTCCGTACAGCGCACCGAGGCGGAGGCCGAGTCGGCCGCGAAGGAGGCCGCCGAGGCCGCGCTCTCCGGAGACTGCTCGCCTCAGGTGGACATGTCCGGCAGCGATTGGACGATGGACGGCACCGTCCGGGTGACCGTGACCTGCGAACTGAACCTCGACTTCCTCGGGTTCGGCGCGGCGAAGCAGATGTCGGGCACCTCGGTCGTGCCGCTCGAACGGTATCGGAGGGTGGAATGACCCCGCCGCGTCCGCGCGCTCTCAGACGGGCACCGTTCCCGGTCGGATGCGGGCGGGAGCGGGGCTCCATGTCGGTGTTCGTGGTCCTCTTCTCGGGGGTGGTGTTCCTGCTGGCCGGTTTGCTGGTGGACGGCGGGGCCGCCATGAACGCCCGCCTCAAGGCCGCCGACATCGCCGAGCAGGCCGCCCGCGCCGCCGCCGACCAGATCGACGTCGAGACCCTGCGGGCCACCGGCGAGGTGCGGCTGCTCGCCGATGAGGGCGCGGTGTGCGGCGAGGCCGAGAAGATCACGGCGGACCAGGGAGCCGACGGCGTACGCATGACCGAGTGCACCGTGGGCGGCGGCCAGGCGGACGTCACGGTGGCGGTGTCGGTCCACTGGGACGCCTTCTTCCTGTCCGCGCTGGGCTTCGCCGGCTCCGACATGGAGGCCGAGGCCACGGCCGCTCCCGATGCGGGGGAGGCGTGACCGGGACGCGGCCGCCAGGCGGCCGGTGGGAGGAGTTCGACCGGGAGGCCCGGCGAGGGCGGGGGTTCCCGCGCGGCGTTACGGCGGGCACATCCGGCCGGGACGCACGGGCCGATCACGAGGCCGCCCGAGGAGGCGTGCCCGACCGGGGTCCGCGAGCCGACCGCGAGGCCGCAGGCGGCGGCACGCTCGGCGGGAGCCTGTGGGCCGATCCCGAGGCCGCAGGCGGCGCGCCCGGCCGGGGTCCGCGGCCACGCCCGGATGGCATGCCGTCGGTGCTGGGGCCGCAGCAGGCGCCCGAGCACTGGCACGACGACCGGCGACGGCCCGTACAACTGCGGACCCGGCGCACGGCCGGGGACGTCCTCGCCGGGCTCGGGGCGCTGCTCGCGCTGGTGGGACTGGTGGGCGGCGTGCCGTACGCGCTGCTCCGGCTGGCCGGTCCGCCGATCACCGGCGACCTGCTGAACGCGGACCTGTTCACGAGCCAGGTCGGCCCCGAGACGATCACCGCGATCCTGATCCTCCTGGTGTGGCTGGCCTGGCTGCAACTGTTCCTGTGCGTCGTCGTCGAGGTCTACGCGGCGTTGCGGCGGGTCGGCATGCCGGCCCGGGTGCCGCTGTCGGGCGGCACCCAGGCGCTCGCGAACCGCCTGGTCTCCGCCGTGCTGCTGCTGTTCACCGCGACCGCCGTGGCGGTGCCCATCGCCCGCGCGGGCGCCCCCGCCGCGATCCGGCCCGACGTCGCGGCGCTGTCGGCGCCGGTGCCGCAGGCCGAGGCGGAGCGACCGGCCCTGCACGCCAGGGAGGTCAAGAAGGTCTACGTGGTCCAGCCGCCGCACGGGCGCCACCACGAGAGCCTGTGGGAGATCGCGGAGAAGTGCCTGGGAGACGGGCGCCGCTATCCGGAGATCTACCGGCTCAACCAGCACAAGGAGCAGCCCGACGGCAGCCGGCTGCACATGGCCGACCTCATCCGTCCCGGCTGGGTGCTCGACATGCCGGACGACGCCAGGAACGTCCACATCGTGCCGGTGGACGACGACCGGCCGGAGATCCTGAAGGAGCACCGCCAGGCGCCCGCCGAGCTCGACGGCGACACCCGCTATGCCAAGGGAGGCGCGACCGGCGGCGACGTCCACGCCGACCCGCGTACGACGGTGGACCGGCGCGCGACAGAAGACCGGCACACGACGCCTCACCCGCGCCCCACCACCGGGTCCCACACCGGGTCCCACACCGGGTCCCACACCGGGTCCGACACCGCAGGTGCGACGGAAGGCGAGCGGGACACCACCCGGCCCGACAACGCCGGCGACCAGGGCGACACCGGCCACGTCGGGGGCAGGGCGACGCCCGAGCCGAGCAAGCCGGGCATCGTGCTGCCGCCGCCCGCGATGCCGCAGGACAAGCCGTCCGAGCCCAAGGGCCGCACCGGCGACGCGAAGGACACGCCCGCCACCGCCCGCCCGACGCCCACCCCGCGTCCGATCATCACCACGACCGTCAAACCGGCGGTCGCGCCCGCGGAGGAGGAGCCGCAGGGCGGGCCGGTCCTCGCCGACTACCTGGCGGCCTCGTCCTTGGCGGCGGCCGGGCTGCTGGCGCTGCTCGGCCGCAGGCGGCGGGAGCAACTGTGGCACCGGGCCTTCGGACGCCGCATCACCCGGCCGCGCGGAGACGCCGCCGAGGCCGAGGTCGCCATCCGCCTCGGCGCCGACGCCCCCGGCAGCCGCATGCTCGACATCGGCCTGCGCCTGCTCGGCCGCCTGCTGGCCGACGCCGACCGGCGCCCGCCGACGATTTACGCCGTCCACCTTTCCAACCGGGGCCTCGACCTGTGGATCCACCCGGCCGAACAGGACGCGCCGGAGCCGTGGGAGACCTGCGACGACGGGCAGGTGTGGCGACTTCCGGCCCACGAGGGACGGCGCATCGACGAGCACGTCCTCGCCGGGGTGCCCGCGCCGTACCCCGGGCTGGTCTCGCTCGGCACCGGGCAGGGCGGCCGGGTCCTGGTCGACCTGGAGGCCGCCCACGGCGTGATCGCGATCACCGGGGCGCACACCGTCGCCGCGCTGTCGGCGCTCGCCGTCGAGCTGGCCACCAACCGGTGGTCCGACCGGATGCGCATCACGCTCGTCGGCTTCGGGGAGGAGCTGACCCTGCTCGCGCCCGACCGGATCAGGACGGCGGGCAGCCTGGCCGAGGTGCTGCCGGAGTTCGAGGAGCGGGCCCGCCATGACGGCGACGTGCTGACCGGCCGGGTCCACAGCCGCGTGGACGACCCTGCCTACACCCCGCACTATCTCCTGTCGGCCATCCGCCCCGACGAGGACGAGGCGCGCCGCCTGGCACTGCTCGGCAAGGGCAGGCGTACGGCGAGCGGCTTCGTGATCGCGGGCGAGCTGCCGCACGCCACCTGGACGTGGGAGGTCACCGACGACGGCCGGGCCCGCGTGGACGCCCTGGGTCTGGACATCGAGGCCCACCTGCTGCCGCGCCGGCACTACGACGCCGTGATCGGCCTGTTCCGTACGGCCCGGCAGCAGGAGGGCGAGCCGCTCACCCCGGTCATGGAGCGGCTGAGCGAGGAGCCACCCTCCATCGAGGTGCGCATCCTCGGCCCGATCGAGATCAGCCCGGTGAACCCGCTCGAAGAGGGCAGGGCGGCGCTCGCCCACGAGCTCGTCGTCTATCTGGCCACCCATCCGGACGGCGTGCACCCGGCCGTGCTGACCGGCGTGCTGTGGCCGCGCGGCGTGCAGCTCGCGGTGCGCGACGCCACGATCGCCAGGGTCGCCGAGTGGCTCGGGCGCGACTCCGAGGGACGCCCCCACCTGTTCCTCGACCGGTCCGGGCGCCTGCGGCTCGGGCCGGAGGTCCGTACGGACTGGCGGCTGTTCCAGGACCTCGTACGGCAGGCCGGCGAATGGGCCGACGCCGCCGACCCCACCAATGCCGAATCCGGTGGCGCATCCGGTGGCACAGCCGGGGGCATGGAGGCCGACCTGCTGGAGCGCGCGCTGGCGCTGGTGCGCGGCCCGCTGCTGAACGGCAGGCCGCCCGACCGGTACGCCTGGCTGGCGGCCGACCCCCTGGAGTACGACGTCACGGCCTGGGTGGCGGACGCCGCCCACGCGCTGTGCGAGATCCGCCTGGCCCGCCACGACCCGCACGGCGCGGTGGCGGCGGCCCGGGCCGGGCTGCTGCTCGCCGCCGACGACGAGGGGCTGTGGCGCGATCTGCTCCGGGCGGCGCACGCCACCGGGGAACCGGTCCGGCTGCGGGCGGTCGTCGACGGCCTGCTGCGCCGCGCGACCTCCCATCCGTACGGCGGTGGGATGGCGCCGGAGACGGAGGCGCTCATCGACGAGTTGCTGCCCGACTGGCGCCGCACGGTCTCCCCGGACCTTCGCAACCCCGCCCGCAGGAGTCCTGCCCTCGGTAACCCTGCCCTCGGTAACCCGGCCCTCGGAAAACCGGGCCCCGGAAGCCCGGCGGATCTCAGAACCTCACGTCTCGCCTGATCGGAGCCCCAATGCCAGGGATTCTCTCCTCCGAATCATGCCGATCCACGCATAGCGCTGGCTCGTCCCCGGCGGCCGTTCCAAGGTTGACAGCGACGGGGACACAGCGGCGGGGGATCGCAGACTGCGGAGGATCCCGGTGACGCGTCCAGCACTCGCCCCGGCGACGGCGGCGCCGCTCGCCTCGGCCCGCACGCTGCCACTGGCGGCTTGCGCGGCGGCCTGCGCGCTGCTGCTCTCGGCGTGCGCCGCTCCGGACGCCGACCGTGGCTTCACCCCGGGCGGCGGCATGGAGCCGGCCGCGGTGGCCGCGTCGGAGACGCCGGCCTCGCAGCCGGGCACCGAGACGATCACGGTGGCGCCGGGACTGACGATCGAGATCGAATGGCCGGACGAGCCCGACCCCAAGCGGTCGGCGGTGATCAAGGCGTTCGCCGACGACTTCACGGCCCAGTGGCGGGCCGTCAGCACCTCCGGCCGGGACCGCTCGTACGCGAAGGGGATCGACCCCAAGTCGTCCGCCTACATGGACGCCCTCACCTGGGTGCAGGGGTTCCTCAAGGACGGGCAGTCGGCCCGGGGTGTGGCCAAGCTCTACGCCCTGCGGGTGCCCGCGGTGATGGGACGCGGGGCGGAGGCCGACGGCTGCGTGGACCTGACCGGCGTGCGGTTGACCGACCAGGAGGGCACTCCGCTGGACCGTCAGCCCGCCTGGCTGAAACGTCCGCGGGCGGTCTTCCTGCAGACCGCCGGTCTGGGGCAGGGCGACGACGGCGCCTGGCTGATCCGGCTCTACCGTCACGCGGCCTATCCGGACGAGCGTGCGAAGGAGTGCGTCAGATGAGGGCCATTGCCGCGGCGCCCCTGCTGGCGGGGGCCCTGATCGCCATGTGTGCGCAGCCCGCCGCCGCGGGCCCGGACGACGGGCCGCATGGCGAGGCGTTCCAGAAGGGCAACACGGCCGGCGTCAGGCTGACCAACTCCAGGATCGGGTTGTCCGGCAACGGGCTCGGCGGCAAGAGCGACGGCTATCGCATGCCCCAGCCCTGCTGGTATGAGCCGAACGCGTCGGCCGACGACATGCGCACCCTCCAGGCGCAGCAGAAGAAGCAGGCGGTGGACGCGGGGCTCGACTACGACGTGGACATGGACGAGTTCGGCGACAAGATCGGCGAGAAGGGGCAGTGGTGGGGCATCGCCTACAACGCCGGAGACCCGGCGGGGCAGGCGTGCGCCGCCCAGCGTGAGCCGTACGTCTGGGTGCCCGAGGGCACCGTCCCCGCCGGGGGCATCACGCTGGAGCAGCTCATGCAGATCGCCCGGGCCGCGCTGACCGTGCCGGAGCCGAAGATCAAGCTGAGCCCGGACGCCAAGAGCTACGTCAACCTGGGCACCTGGGTGTGGCTGGAGGGAGCCGAGGCCGAGCCCCGGTCCGTCACCGCCACGCTGCCGGGGGTCATGTCCGCCACCGTCACGGCGACGCCGGCTCGCCTCGAAATCGACCCCGGCACCAAGGACGACAAGCGCGCCGAGGTGTTCACCGCAGGATGCGGCGCGACCGGCAAGCCGTACGAGAAGGGCGCCGACGAGGACGGGACGAAGGAACCCGAGTGCGGCGTGATTTACCGGCATTCCTCCGTTGACCTGCCGAACAAGGTCTACACGCTCACCGTGACGAGCGTCTGGAACGTGCAGGGCAACGGCAACCAGGGCGGCCAGGCCGTCCCGTTCGCGTACGACCCGATCGAGGTCTCGGCGACCAGGGACGTGCCCGTCGGTGAGGTCCAAAGCATCGTCAAGGAGTGACGCCGCCCGGCCCGGTCCGGCCCGTCTCCCGGTCCGGCCCGCCCCGGCCTGGCCCCCCGAATCGGCCCGTCTCCCGGTCCGGCCCGTCTCCCGGTCCGGCCCGTCTCCCGGTCCGGCTCGCCTCCCGGTCCGGCCCGCCCCGGCCTGGCCCCCCGGATCGGCTCGCCTCCCGGACCGGCCCGCCTCCCGGTCCGGCTCGCCCCTCGGATCGGCCCGGTCGGCGAACAGCCGCACCGCCCTCGCCGACGGGGCGAGGCGGAAGCCGGCGTCGCCGCTCTCGCCCGTCGCGCGCGCCCAAGGTTGGGTCGGATCAGGCCAGGTCGGATCAGGCCAGGTCGGATCAGGCCAGGTCGGATCAGGCCAGGTCGGATCAGGCCAGGTCAGATAAGCACAGGTCAGATAAGCACAGGTCAGATAAGCACAGGTCAGATAAGCACAGCTCAGGCGCGGGACTCGTGGGCGACGAGCCACTCCTTGACCGGGGTGCCGTAGTAGTAACTGCCATAACCGCCGGTCGAGGGCAGCACGCGGTGGCACGGCACGAACGGCGCGATCAGGTTCTGCGCGCAGGCCGACCCCGCGGCCCTCGCGGCCGTCCTGGGCAGCCCCGCCTTCTCCGCGAGCTGCGCGTACGACACGGTGGTCCCGGCGGGCACGGCACGCAGCGCCTCGTAAAGGCGCTGCCTCGTGGGGGTGCCGGGCTGCTCGACGGGGATGCGGTCGAGCGCGTCGATCCGCCCGGCGAGGTACTCCCGTACGGCCTCGGCCGCGTCGCCGAGATCGCCCTCCCGCAGCGGCAGCGCCCGCAGGGACGGCGAGAGCCGGGCGAACATCTCCTGGGGTTCGGCGGTGAAACCGGCCGCGACGAGCACGCCGTCGCGGGCGAGCAGAGCGAGTGGGCCCACCGGCGTGGGCACGGTCTGAGTGAGGATCATCGGAAACCTCCGAGGTGACACCCGCCTTCGGGCGGGGGAGGAGCTTGTGCGAAACCGGGGCAGGGCCAGGCGTCCGGCCGCGTTTCAGGCGGCGGAGGCATGGTCTTCAGGCGGTGGAGGCATGGCTCCACAGGTGGAGCGCGGCGTACGCGCGCCAAGGCCGCCATCGCTCGGCCTCGTCCGCGGCGATGCCGAGCCGTTCCATCGTCTTGCGCAGCACCAGGTCGCCCTCGGGCCACGCGTCCGGGTCGCGCAGCGCGCGCAGTGCGATGTACGAGGCCGTCCACGGGCCGATGCCGGGGATCTCCAGCAGCCTGGCGACGGTGTCGGCCGGGTCGTCCGCGCCGTCGAGGTCGATCGCGCCGGAGGCCACCGCCTCGGCGAGCGCCCTGATCGTGGCGACCCTGCGGGTGGTGAGCCCAAGGCCGTCCAGGTCGGCGGCGGCGAGCCGGTCGGCCGTGGGGAAGAGCAACGGCACCTGGCCCGCCGCGAGCGGCTCCGTTTCGTGCGCGCCCACGGCGGCGGCTTCCACGCCGCGCACTTTCACCGTGGCGGCCTCGAGTTCCCGTGCCCCTGACCCGGCCGCGACGGCGAGCACGTCGGTCCCGTCCGCGGCGGCGTCCCCCGTCGCCGGGACGGCGGGCAGCCCGGCCCGGGCGGCGATGCGGCCCAGCAGGGTGCGGGCACCGGCCACCGAGATCTGCTGCCCGACGACCGCCCGCACCGCCACCTCGAACCCGTCGTACGCTCCCGGAACGCGCAGCCCGGGACGGGCCGCCACCAGCGGCCCGAGCGACGTCCCGCCGAGGATCTCCCGCACCGCGCCGGGGTCGGCGTCGAGGTCGAGCAGGCGGCGGCAGCGGGCCACCAGCCGGGAGAGCCGGTGCGTCTCGGTGGTCCGCACGGTGAGCCGGACATGACCTGCGGCGGGCCGCAGCGTGATCGAGCCGCCCGGCACGGCCCGCGTGTAGGCCGTGACGTCGTCGCCCGACCGGCAGACCGCCTCCACCGAGGGAATCGCGCGGGCGGCCAGGAACCGCAGCACCGACTGCGCGTCGTACGGCTCCCGGTGGCCGAGCCGAAGGGTCAGCCCGGTCGTGAGGGCGACCGGGCTCCCCTTCTCGTGCATCGGCCCGTTGGTCTTGCGCAGCTCACCCGGCGCGAAGCCGTACGACTCCTTCATGGCCGCGTTGAACTGGCGGACGCTGCCGAACCCGGCGGCGAACGCGACGTCGGCCATCGGCAGGGTGGTCTCGGTGAGCAGTTGCTTGGCGAGCAGCAGCCGCCGGGTGCGGGCGACGGCGAGCGGCCCGGTGCCGAGTTCGGCGGCGAACAGGCGGTGCAGGTGCCGTTCGGTCACGTGCAGGCGGCGGGCCAGCCCGGCGACGCCGGTCTCGTCGGCCACCCCGTCGTCGATCAGCCGCAGCGCGCGTCCGACGAGGTCGGCGCGGACGTCCCAGCCGGGGTCGCCGGGGCTGAGCTCCGGACGGCAGCGGCGGCAGGGCCGGAAACCGGCGGCCTCGGCCGCGGCGGCGTGGCGATAGAAGCGGACGTTTCCCCGGGCGGGGGTGCGGGCGGGGCAGATCGGGCGGCAGTAGATGCCGGTGGTGGTGACAGCCGTGTAGAAACGCCCGTCGAAGCGGGAGTCCCGCGCGGAGACGGCGAGGTAGCACGCGTCGAAGTCGAGCTGTCGTGTGGTCACGTAGAAGACGTTATGCGCTGGCCACCGATGCGGGCTGGCGGAAATCGGACGTGACCGTGCTAACAATGCGGCCGCGCGGAGGGGGCACTCGCGCGAGACCGGGCACGGGAGATCATCCTGTGCCGGGAGTGCTCCCGTGCGAGCTCGGACGCCAGGCCGGTACGCCCGGCGTCACTTGCTGGAGATGCCGACCCCGAGGTCGAACTCACGGTAGACCCGGGCCCAGAAACCGTCGCGCAGCCACACGCGCGCCTCCGGATAGGGCCGCAGGGAGTGGCCGAGTTCCTTCTCGGCCTCGATGAGCAGCTCGGTGTCGATCACCGTGGGCAGCAGCGGTCCCGGCAGCAGATCACGGATGTTGTCCCGCCCGCGGGTCAGTATCCATTTCTGCGCCACATGTTCGCCGACCTCCTCCACACGGGGCCGGCCCGGGCCCAGCTTGGCGACCTGGCCTACGGGCGTCTTCGGCGGCATCGGCTTGACCGTACGGCCCGCGAAGACCTGGGCGGGAGACGGCGTGGGCGGCACGGGCACCGGCACCGGCGCGCGGGTGAAGAACGGACGCAGGAAATCGGCGCTCAATATCTCGACAGTGTCCGACTCCCACACGAGCCGCTCGGCCTGGTTCGTCCCGAACGGCGGCTCGACCCCCCACAAGTGGATGCGCACGCCGTACGCCTGCGCGGCCTCCACGGCGGGCACCATGTCCTCGTCCCCGGCGATCAGCACGGTGTCGCTCACGGCATGGTGGCGGGCGAGCGCCTCCAGATCGCTGCGGATCTGGGCGTCCACCCCTTTCTGCTGGCCACGGGCGTTCAGGTTGCCCAATCTGACCTTGACCCAGGGAAGCTGGGCGATCACACGCTGGTCCACCGTGGGCACACGATCACGGGCGGCGTCGTACCAGTAGACACGCAGCAGCTCACCCGGGATGCGTTCGAGCGCATGCTTCTGGAGCGCCTGGATCAGCTCGTCCGCGGCGACGCGGTACTCCTTACGCTCCTTGGCGCCTAAGAGAACTTCACCGGCGGCCGCGTAAAGGTAACCGACGTCCACGAGAACGGCATACTTTGCGGCAATGCCGTGTGCGCTGAAGTCCGGGATGGCCATGGTGTCCTCCTGGACTCGTCACTAGTTGATCGGCTGACTATATTCCCCCGCTTTCTAGATAGTCCCAACTCTTGAGCCAGTTGACACCCTGTTCCGGCGATGTAATCGGTCCGTAGTCGTCGCCGATCGCGCCGGACGACGTCTCACCCGCCGGGGAAGAAGGCCCGGCGCCAGGCTCCCGGCCCGCGCGGGAGTCCCACCCGCAGGTGATGTGCCGGATTCCTCCAGTTTCGCAGGCTCGTTCGCGGTGCCGCCGACCGGGCGGCGTCCGCCGCCCGCGCCGCCGACTGTGCCGCCAGCGCGGCGACGAGCGCCGCGATCTCCTCGGGGGTGGCGTCCCCCTTGACGATGCTGAGGTAGGGCTCGCGGCTGCTCACAGCGGAATGTTCCCGTGCTTCTTCGGGGGCAGCGAGGCCCGCTTGTTGCGGAGGGCGCGCAGCGCGCGGACGACCTGGGCCCGGGTGTCCGAAGGCCGGATGACCGCGTCCACATAGCCGCGCTCGGCCGCGAGATACGGATTCGCCAGCGTGTCCTCATATTCGCTGATGAAACGGGCCCGCGCGGCGTCCGGGTCGTCGGCCGCGGCCAGCTCGCGCCGATAAAGGATGTTGACCGCGCCCTGGGCTCCCATGACGGCGATCTGGGCGGTGGGCCAGGCCAGGTTGATGTCCGCGCCGAGGTGCTTGGACCCCATGACGTCGTACGCCCCGCCGTACGCCTTGCGGGTGATGACGGTGACCAGCGGGACGGTCGCCTCGGCGTAGGCGTAGAGGAGCTTGGCGCCGCGCCGGATGATGCCGTTCCACTCCTGATCGGTGCCGGGGAGGAAGCCCGGCACGTCGACGAAGGTCAGCACCGGGATGTTGAAGGCGTCGCAGGTGCGCACGAACCGGGCGGCCTTCTCGGAGGCGGCGATGTCGAGCGTGCCGGCGAAGCTCATCGGCTGGTTGGCGACGACGCCCACCGACCGCCCCTCGACCCGGCCGAAGCCGACGATGATGTTCGGCGCGAAGCCCGCGTGGATCTCCAGGAACTCGCCGTCGTCGAGGACGTGCTCGATGACCGTGTGCATGTCGTACGGCTGGTTGGCCGAGTCGGGGACCAGCGTGTCGAGCTCGCGGTCCTCGTCGGTCGTCTCCAGGTCCGCCTCGACGTCGAAGGCGGGCGGGTCGTCCATGTTGTTGGACGGCAGATAGGACAGCAGCGCCCTGGCGAAGTCGAGGCAGTCCTGCTCGTCGGACGCCTCGTAGTGGGCGACGCCGGAGCGCGAGTTGTGCGTGTGCGCGCCGCCCAGCTCCTCGAACGTCACCTCCTCGCCGGTGACGGTCTTGATGACGTCGGGCCCGGTGATGAACATGTGCGACTTCTCCTGCACCATCAGGACGAAGTCGGTCAGTGCGGGGGAATACACGGCGCCACCCGCGCACGGGCCCATGATCAGCGAGATCTGCGGGACCACGCCGGAGGCGTGCACGTTGCGCTTGAAGATCTCGGCGTACAGGCCGAGGGAGACCACGCCCTCCTGGATGCGCGCCCCGCCCGAGTCGTTGATGCCGATCACCGGACAGCCGGTCTTGAGCGCGTGGTCCATGACCTTGACGATCTTCTCGCCGAAGACCTCGCCGAGCGACCCGCCGAACACGGTGAAGTCCTGCGCGAACACCGCGACCGGCCGGCCGTCCACCGTGCCGTAGCCGGTCACGACCCCGTCGCCGTACGGGCGCTCGCGGTCGAGGCCGAACGCGGTCGCCCGGTGCCTGGCCAGCTCGTCGAACTCCACGAAGGAGCCCTCGTCGAGGAAGGCCGCCAGCCGCTCGCGGGCCGTCATCTTGCCCTTGGCGTGCTGCTTCTCCACCGCTCGCTGGGAGCCCGCGTGGGCCGCCTCGCTCAGGCGCCGTTCCAGATCGGCGATCTTGCCGGCGGTGGTGTGGATGTCGATCTCGGGGACGCGTTCGGCGCTCATCGCCCGCTCACCGTTCCTCGTGTGCTCAGCGGCCCTCGGGTCCCGAACGCCGCTCCGGGTCGCGTCGAATCCATGCCCGACAGGTTAACCAGAGCGGCATCGCGCGGTCGCTCCGGGTCGCGCGCAATGGGATCTACGGATGCCCCGCAGGAACGCGCCCCGTGCGCCGTTCGTTCGTCTTTACGACGGCTTTATACGACTGGGGGCTCCATGACGGATGCCGTAAGGACGCAGGGATTGTTCAAGCGCTTCGGGCAGCAGGTGGCGGTCGGCGGTGTCGATCTGGTCGTCCCGAGGGGCAGCTTCGCCGGGCTGGTCGGCCCCAACGGCGCGGGCAAGACGACCACGCTGAGCATGGTCACCGGGCTGCTGCGCCCGGACGGCGGGCGGATCGAGATCGACGGCCACGACGTGTGGGCCGACCCGGTCGGCGTCAAGGCACGCATCGGCGTGCTGCCCGAGGGCCTGCGGCTGTTCGAACGGCTGTCCGGCCGCGAACTGCTGATGTACTGCGGCCAGTTGCGCGGCATCCCCATGGACGAGGTCGGAAAGCGCGCCGACGAGCTGCTCAGGGTCATGGGCCTGGTCGAGGCACAGGACAAGCTGGTGGTCGACTACTCCACCGGCATGCGCAAGAAGATCGGCCTCGCGGCGGCGCTGCTGCACAACCCGGGCGTGCTGTTCCTCGACGAGCCGTTCGAGGGCGTCGATCCCGTCTCCGCCAACACGCTGACCGAGGTGCTGCGCAGATATGTCGCCTCGGGCTCCACCGTCGTCTTCTCCAGCCACGTGATGGATCTGGTCGAGCGGCTGTGCGACTGGGTGTCGGTGATGAACCGCGGGTTCGTCGTCGCGCAGGGCCCGCTCGACGACGTACGGCAGGGCCGCACGCTCAACGAGGCGTTCCTCGATCTGGTCGGCGTGCGCGGCAACGGGGAGGAGGGCCTGTCGTGGCTGGGCTCGCCGGCATGACCTGGCTGTTCGTCCGGCTCAAGCTCAGCCTGGTGCGCGGGGGCCTGCGCGGCGACGCCGGCAGGCAGGCCGGCTTCGCCTTCTCCATGGTCGTCGCGCTTGTCGCGGCCGTCGCCGGTTTCGCCCTGGTGTCCCTCATCCGGTCCGCGCCGTCCGACATCGCCCTCGACCTCGTGGCGACGGCGTTCGCGATCTTCGCCATCGGGTGGGTCATCGTGCCGCTGACGGCGTTCGGCCTGGACGAGACGCTCGACCCGGCCCGGCTGGCCCTGTTTCCGCTGACCACCCGGCAGCTCGCGACCGGCATGCTGGCAGCGTCGGCGACCGGGCCGTGGCCGATCGCCTCGCTGATCGCGCTGTCCGGCGGCGTGGTCGCGCTCGCCCACGGTCCTGGCGGGGTGCTGCTCGGGGTGCCCGCGGTGATCCTCGTGTTCGCCTTCTGCCTCACCACGTCGCGCCTGGTGACCACCGGGCTGTCCGGCCTGCTGCGCACCCGCAGGGGACGCGATCTGCTGGCGGTCGCCGCCATCTTCGTGGTGCTGCTCGTCCAGGTGCCGAACCTGCTGGTCAACCGCGGCCTGTCGGGCGACCCCACGCGGATGCTGGCGTCGGTGGGCGACGCCCTGCGCTGGACGCCGCCGGGGCTGGCCGCGCACGCGATCGCCGACGGGGGCCTCATCGGCGTCGCCGAGCTGATCGTCGTCGCGATGTCGGTCGTCGTGCTGGGATGGCTGTGGGTCGCCGCGCTGCGGCACGCGCTGGTGCGGCCCGACGCCTCCAGCCAGGGCGGCGGCTCCGTCCGGAGGTCGGGCCGGATCTCGATCGGCCGGTTCCTGCCCGGCGGCATGCTCGGCGCGGTCGTCGCGAAGGAACTGAAGTACGCCGCGCGGGAGCCCCGGGGCCGGGTGAACTGGATCATGGCGCTGTGCGTCACCGTGATCGTCACGCTCTCCCTGCGCGGTGGGGACGGCGAGGCCGGCCTTGGTTCGGTGATCGGGCCCGCCTGCCTGGCGGCCGTCATGATCGGGTTGCAGGCGGGCAACTCCTTCGGCATCGACGGCAGGTCGCTGTGGATGAACGCCGTGGCGTTCTCCACCCCGCGCGACCTGCGTACCGACCTGGCCGGGCGGCATCTGGCCATGGCGGTCATCGGGGTGCCGCTGCTGCTCGCGGTGTCGCTGTTCGCCGGCGTGGTGGGAGGAGGCGACGCCGCCTGGGCTCTCGCCGCCGTTCCTGTCGCCTGGGGCGTGCTCGGCGTCACCATGGGCGTCGGCGCGATCACCAGTGTGACCGCGCCCTACACCTACCCCGACCGCCTGAACGCCTTCAGCGGCGCCGCTCCCGGGCAGGGCGGGCAGGCGTTCGCGGCCTCCTTCGCCACGATGGTCGTCACCGGCGTGCTCACGCTGCCGGTCGTGCTGCCGGTCCTGTTGGGCCTGACCTGGTGGGCCGTGTTCGCCGTGCCGTACGGCGTGGCGGCCGCGTGGGCGGGACGCCGGATCGCCGCCGGTGTCGGCTTCGCCCGCCTCCCCGAGCTCCTCGCCGCCGTCTCCCGCCCCACCTGACGGTGCTGTCGTGCCGCGCTTCCGCGCGGGGGTGTTGTCCTGCTTCCGCGCGGGGGGTGCGTTTTGAGTGGTCTAGTCCAATTGGTGAGACCGCCCTCGGGCTGCCGAGCGCGATTCGCTAGCCTTCGAAGCATGGCCGCCATCGCTCCTGCCGAACGTCACAACGCCGTAGCGGAGATGCCGGACGAACTCCGCGCTGACGTGCGCCTATTGGGTGGATTACTGGGACAGGTGATCGCCGAACACGGCGGTCCCGAGCTTCTCGCCGACGTGGAACGGCTCAGGAAGGCCGTGATCGCGGCCCGCCGCCGGGAGACGACGGCGGACGAGGTCGCGGCACTGGTGGCCGAATGGCCGGTAGACCGCGCCGTGCAGATCGCCCGCGCCTTCACCTGCTACTTCCATCTCGCCAACCTCGCCGAGGAGCACTACCGCATCCGCATCCTGCGGCAGCGCGACAGGGACGACGTGCCGCTGCGCGAGTCCCTCGCGGAGGCCGTGCAGCGGCTGCGGGGGGACGACCGGCTCCAGGACCTGATCGACGGGCTGGAGTTCCGGCCCGTGCTGACCGCCCACCCCACGGAGGCGCGGCGGCGGGCGATCGTCACCGCCATCCAGCGGATCAGCGCCCAGCTCGACGCCTACAACGCCCCCGGACGCGGCGCCGCCGAGCGGGAGGAGGCCCACCGGCGGCTGCTCGAGGAGATCGACATCCTGTGGAGGACCGCCCAGCTCCGCCACACCAGGCTCGACCCGCTCGACGAGGTTCGTACGGCGATGGCGGCGTTCGACGAGACGCTGTTCCGCACGGTGCCGCAGATCTACCGCTCGCTCGACGCGGCGCTCGGCCCCGGCACGGGGACGCGGGAGCCGCTGGCCAAGGCGTACATCCGCTACGGAAGCTGGATCGGCGGCGACCGCGACGGCAACCCCAACGTCACCGCCAAGGTGACCAGGGAGGCCATCCAGATCCAGGCCGAGCACGTGCTGATCGCGCTGGAGAACGCCACCACCCGGATCGGCAGGTCGCTCACCCTCGCCAGCGCCTACACGCCGCCGTCCGCCGAGCTGCGGTCCGCGCTCGCGCAGGCCGAGGACGATCACCCCGACCTGGTGTCGGAGATGGCCACCCGGTCGCCGCGCGAGCCGCACCGCCAGTGGCTGATGTTCGTGGCGGCCAGGATCGCCGCGACCCGCCGCCGCGACCTCGACCTCGCCTACCGCGCGCCCGCCGAGCTGCTGGCCGACCTGCGGCTCGCGCAGGACTCCCTGCGCGGGGCCGGCGCGGTACGGCAGGCGTACGGCGAGCTGCAGCACCTGATCTGGCAGGTCGAGACGTTCGGCTTCCACCTGGCCGAGCTGGAGGTGCGCCAGCACTCGGCGGTGCACGCGGCGGCGCTCAAGGAGATCGCCTCCGGCACGCTGTCGGAGCGCACCGAGGAGGTCCTGGCCACGATCCGGGTGATCGGATGGATCCAGGAGCGCTTCGGCGTGGCCGCCTGCTCCCGCTATGTCGTGTCGTTCACCCGCTCCGCCGACGACATCGCGGCCGTCTACGAGCTGGCCAGGCACGCCCTGGGCGACCGCGCCCCGGTGCTCGACGTGGTCCCGCTGTTCGAGTCGGGTGAGGACCTCGACAACTCCACCGTCGTGCTGGAGGGCATGGTCAAGCTGGAGCCCGTACGCCGGCGGCTCGCCGACAACGGGCGGCGCATGGAGGTCATGCTCGGCTACTCCGACTCGGCCAAGGAGCTCGGCCCGGCGGCGGCCACGCTGCGCCTTTACGACGCGCAGGCGGCGCTGACCGCCTGGGCCGCGGCCAACGACGTCAGGCTCACGCTCTTCCACGGCCGGGGCGGCGCGCTCGGCCGGGGCGGCGGCCCGGCCAACCGGGCGGTGCTCGCCCAGGCCCCGGGATCGGTCGCCGGCCGGTTCAAGGTCACCGAGCAGGGCGAGGTCATCTTCGCGCGCTACGGCCACTCGGCGATCGCCAAGCGGCACATCGAGCAGGTCACCAACGCCGTGCTGCTCGCGTCCACCTCGGCGGTGGAGTCGAGCACGGCCGCGGCGGCGGCGAAGTTCCGCCGGATGGCCGAGACCGTGGCCGGCGCCTCCGAGCGCGCCTATCGGGCGCTGACCGAGGCACCGGGCTTCCCCGAATGGTTCGCGCTGGTCAGCCCGCTTGAGGAGATCGGCTCGCTGCGGCTCGGCTCCCGTCCCGCGCGGCGCGGCCTCGGCGCGCCCCGCTCGCTCGACGACCTGCGGGCCATCCCGTGGGTGTTCGCCTGGGCCCAGACGCGGGTCAACCTCCCCGGCTGGTACGGCCTGGGCAGCGGCCTGGCCGCCGTGGTCACCGACGGCGGGATGGCCGAACTGCGCTCGGCCTACAAGGAGTGGCCGCTGTTCGCCTCGATGCTCGACAACGCGGAGATGTCGCTGGCCAAGACCGACCGCTCGATCGCGTCCCGCTATCTGGCCCTGGGCGGCCGCAGCGACTTCGCCGAGCAGGTCCTGGAGGAGTACGACCTGACGAGGCGGCTGGTGCTCGAAGTGACCGGCCACGCCCGCCTGCTGGAGAACCGGCGCGTGCTGTCGCGGGCCGTGCAGCTCCGCGACCCCTACGTGGACGCGCTCAGCCACCTCCAGCTCCGGGCGCTGTCGGCGCTGCGGGCGCCGGGCGACCTTTCGGAGGAGGAGCGCGAGCGCCTGTCCACGCTGCTGCTGCTCAGCGTGAACGGCGTCGCGGCCGGCCTGCAGAACACGGGCTGACGACGGCCCGCCTGAGCCGGTGGTCGCGCGCGGCGACGCCCGCGACCACCGGCACAGGCGGCTCAGGCGGTCTCGGCCTGCTCGGCCTCGATCCGCCCGACCTCGATCCGATCCGGGCAGGCGTAGATGTTGAAGCGCTCCTCGCGCAGGAAGCCCACGAGCGTGACGCCGAACTCGCGCGCCAGATCGACGGCGAGCGAGGAGGGCGCGGACACGGCGCACACGATCTGGATCCCGGCGCTCGCGGCCTTCTGCATGATCTCGTAGCCGACCCGGCCGCTGACCAGCAGCACGTGCCGGTCGAGCGGGGTCCGGCCGCCGAGCATCGCCCAGCCGACCAGCTTGTCGACGGCGTTGTGCCGTCCCACGTCCTCCCGCACGGCCAGCGGCGTGCCGTCGGGCGTGAACAGCCCGGCGGCGTGCAGCCCGCCCGTCCTGCCGAACACCCCCTGGGCCTCCCGCAGCCGGTCGGGCAGGCCGTACAGGGTCGTGGCGGACACGGCGACCGGCGTGCGCGCGGCAGGCACGGCGCAGCGGTCGCGCAGGGCGTCGAGGCTCGCCGTGCCGCAGACGCCGCACGCGCTCGACGTCAGGAAGTTGCGCGCCGCCGCGCCGAGGTCGGGGAGCCGGGTGGCGGTGAGCCGCACCGTCACGGTGTTGTAGCGCGCCTCGGGGTCCAGGTCCTCGTCGGTGCAGTAGCCGATGGCGGCGATGTCGCCGGGGCCTGCGATGCCCTCGCCGTGCAGGAACCCCGCCGCGAGCTCGAAGTCCGCGCCCGGCGTCCGCATCGTGATCGCCACCGTACGGCTCTCGCCTCCGGCAAGCAGCCGGATCTCCAGCGGTTCCTCCGTGGCCAGGTCGTCACGCCGGTCGCGTACGGCCGATCCGGACACCCTCCGGACGCGTGACCGGGTGACGGGCCCCAGACGGGCAGTGGGCCGCGCCGCGCCGTCCGATTCCATCTGTCTTCCTCCTTGGCGGCATGGCTGCTGATCCATCCCGTACGCAGCCTGCCACGCCGCCGGCCGGCCGTCGCCCGCCGGGTGGGCCCGGGATGCCCGGCAAGCGTGGTTCCAGCGGACGGACGGCGCGGCGGGGGCGGGTCCGCGGGCCGATAGCCTGGGGGCGTGCCCGACTCGCCGTACGCCGATCTCGACCGGCCTCCGCTGTCCGAGACCGCGCTGACCAGGGCGCTGGTGCGCCCGGGCTCGCTGTGGTCGTCCATCCGCGTGGTCGAGCGGACCGGCTCCACCAACGCCGACCTGGCCAGGACCGTGCGCGACGACCCGGCCGAGGGCGCCGTGCTCGTCGCGGAAGTGCAGTCCGCCGGGCGGGGCAGGCTGGGCCGCACGTGGAGCGCGCCGCCGCGCTCGGGGCTGACGTTCTCGATGCTGCTGCGGCCGGAGGTGCCGCTCGCCCGGCAGGGCTGGCTGGCGCTGCTGGTCGGCCTCGCCGCCGCCTCGGCCGTACGGCGGATCGCGGAGATCGACGTGCGGCTCAAGTGGCCCAACGACCTCATGGTGGGAGAGCGCAAGCTCGCCGGGATCCTGGCCGAGCGGGTGGACCGCATGGTGGTCATCGGCATGGGGCTCAACGTCTCGCTGCGGCCGGAGGAGCTGCCCGTGGAGCGGGCCACGTCCCTCGCCGTCGAGAACGCCGTCTGCACCGACCGCGACCCGCTGCTGCGCGCGATCCTGCGGGAGATCGAGTCGCACTACCGGGAGTGGACGGTCGCCGGCGGCGACCCGGACGCCTCGGGCCTGCGTGCCGCCTACCTCGCCTGGTCGTCCACCGTGGGCCAGGAGGTCAGGGTCGAGCTGCCCGGCGACCGGGTGCTGACCGGCCTGGCGACCGGCGTCGACGCGTCCGGTCACCTGGTCGTGCGCGCCCAGGACGGAGAGCACACGCTCAGCGCGGGCGACGTCGTCCACGTGCGCCGGTCGCCGGAGACCGGGCCGCCCGTCTCCGAATGATCGGAGCCGCCGGGCGATCGGGCGAACACATGCAATCGACCGGCGATCGTGTCACGATTTGCGCCATGGGTCTCCCCGATCAATATCTGGCCGACGGCGAGCGGGTCGTTCTGTCGTTCCATCCGCACTGGAAGCGGCTGATCCTTCCGTTCCTCGCCCTCATCGTCGTGCTGGCCGCCGCCGTCGCGGCCTTCATCTTCATCCCCGGCGACTACGAATACGCGGGATACGCCCGCGGCGCGGTGGCCGTCGTCGCCTTCGTCGCGCTGGTCCTGTGGACGATCATCCCCTACCTGCGCTGGGTCACGACGTCGTACACGCTGACCTCGCACCGCTTCGCGATCAGCATCGGAGTGCTGAACAAGTCGGAGGACGACATCCCGCTGGCCAAGGTGAGCAGCGTGAGCTCCGACCAGCGGCTCATCGAGCGGATCCTCGGATGCGGCACGCTCCGGGTCGAGTCGGCCTCGGAGAAGGGCGACATCGACTATCGCGACATCCCCCAGATCCAGCGGGTGCGGCACGAGCTGTTCCGGCTGGTGGAGGACGCCGCGGACGGGAACATCGACGGGGAATGAACGCGGCGCGGCCTGCGCGCCGCGCGGGGGAGGGGGACGTGGACACTAGCGGGCGGCCAGGCGCCGACGACATGCGGCGGCTGTTCCTGGGGCAGGCGCCGGCCTACACCCGGAGGCAGGTCGCCGAGGCGGCCGGCATCCCGCAGGACCTGGCGGCGCGGATCTGGCGGGCCCTCGGCTTCGCCACGTTCTCCGACGACGCCGTGGCGTTCACCGAGGCCGACCTGGAGTCCCTGCGCCGCATCCGCGACCTGATCGACACGGAGACGCTCGACGAGCGCACCGTCATCCGCATGGCCAGGGCCCTCGGCCGTACGACCGCGCGGCTCGCCCAGTGGCAGGCCGAGATCATGCTGGACGCGCTGATCCAGCCCGGCGCGAAGGCGGGGGAGGACGCGCTGCGGCAGGTGGTGGACACGGTCAGCCGCCTGCTGCCGGACTTCGAGCAGACGCTGGTGCACGTCTGGCGCTCCCAGCTCGCCGCGACCGCGAGCCGGCTGGTCTCCCTCGCCGAGCCCGGCGAGGACGTCTCGCCGACCCGGCCGAGGCTCGGGGTCGGGTTCGCCGACCTCGTCGCCTTCACCCGCGTGTCGCGGGAGCTGGACGAGCTGGCGCTGGCCGACCTGGTCGAGGGGTTCGAGTCGCGGGCCTCCGACGTGATCGCGGCGCACGACGGCCGGCTGGTCAAGACGCTCGGCGACGAGGTGCTCTTCACCGCCGCCGACCCGAGGACCGCCGCCCTCATCGCCCTCGATTTGATCGACGAGCTCAAACGCGACGCCGAGGGGCCCGACGTGCGGGTCGGGCTGGCGTACGGCCCGGTGCTCCCGGCGATGGGCGACGTCTTCGGCACGACGGTCAACCTGGCGGCCCGGCTGACGGCCATCGCCAGGCCCGGCACGATCCTGGCCGACAGCGAGCTGGCCGCAGGCCTCACCGGTGCTCCCGGCGTCGACCTGGTCAAACTCCGCCGCCGTCCCGCCCGCGGGCTCGGCGTGGTGGAGCCGTATGTTCTGAGGAGATCCACCCGAGAAAGTTGAGGTGCAGCACATGCCGTACGAAGTCCAGGGCGTGGTGGCGCGCGGCAAGGGTGAGGCGGTGACGCTGGAGACGGTCGTCGTGCCCGACCCGGGGCCCGGCGAGGCGGTCGTGAACGTGCAGGCCTGCGGGGTCTGCCACACCGACCTCCACTATCGCGAGGGCGGCATCAACGACGACTTCCCGTTCCTCCTGGGCCACGAGGCCGCGGGCGTCGTCGAGGCGGTCGGCCCTGGCGTGACCGACGTAGAGCCCGGCGACTACGTGATCCTCAACTGGCGGGCGGTGTGCGGGCAGTGCCGCGCGTGCCTGCGGGGCAGGCCGTGGTACTGCTTCGCCACCCACAACGCGGCGCAGAAGATGACGCTGGCCGACGGCACCGTGCTCAGCCCGGCGCTCGGCATCGGGGCCTTCCTGGAGAAGACCCTGGTGGCGGCCGGGCAGTGCACGAAGGTCAACCCGGCGGCCAAGCCGGCCGTCGCCGGGCTGCTCGGCTGCGGCGTGATGGCCGGTCTCGGGGCCGCGATCAACACCGGCGGCGTGACCCGGGGCGACTCGGTCGCGGTGATCGGCTGCGGCGGCGTGGGCAACGCGGCCATCGCGGGCGCCCAGCTCGCCGGCGCGACCACGATCATCGCGGTGGACGTGGACGACCGCAAGCTCGACTGGGCTCGCGGCTTCGGCGCCACGCACACG
The DNA here is from genome assembly GCF_036186745.1 of Microbispora hainanensis. NCBI lineage: Bacteria > Bacillati > Actinomycetota > Actinomycetes > Streptosporangiales > Streptosporangiaceae > Microbispora > Microbispora hainanensis. The sequence goes on from NZ_CP108086.1 coordinate 3,634,121, forward strand.
GTCAACTCCCGGGAGACCGACCCGGTGGAGGCGATCCGCGAGCTGACCGGCGGGTTCGGCGCCGACGTCGTGATCGAGGCGGTGGGCCGTCCCGAGACGTACAAGCAGGCGTTCTACGCCCGCGACCTGGCCGGGACCGTCGTGCTGGTCGGCGTGCCGACGCCGGAGATGCAGATCGAACTGCCGCTGCTCGACGTCTTCGGCCGCGGCGGCGCGCTCAAGTCCTCCTGGTATGGCGACTGCCTGCCCAGCCGTGACTTCCCCATGCTGATCGACCTCTACCTGCAGGGACGGCTCGACCTCGAGGGGTTCGTCACCGAGACCATCGGCCTCGACCAGGTCGAGGAGGCGTTCGGCAAGATGCACCGCGGGGAGGTGCTGCGCTCCGTCGTGGTGCTCTGACGCGCGCGTGAAGGGCGGCGCTTCCGCTTTGCGGAGTGCCGCCCTTTCTGTGCCATGGAACACATAGGCAAGCCTTACCAAAGTGGGTTATCTTAGGTATGCCTAACCTTCCTCAAGATCCCTGAGAGGCCGCTTCATGTACGTCTGCATCTGCCGCGCCGTCACCGAGAGCGAGGTGCACGACTGCATCGCCGACGGGGCGAGGACGGCTCGCCAGGTGCGGGACGCGACCGGTGCAGGGGGGGACTGCGCGTCCTGCGTCCGGAAGATCTGTGCGATCCTGAAACGGTCAGAGGACCTGGTCACCAGCGCATAGATCGAGGAAGCTTATGCAGGGCGACAAAGAGATCATCGCGCTGCTCAACGAGCAGCTCACCTCCGAGCTGACCGCCATCAACCAGTACTTCCTGCACGCGAAGCTACAGGAGAACTGGGGATATACGAAGCTCGCCGCGACCACGCGGGCGGAGTCCATCGACGAGATGCGGCACGCGGAGGAACTCACCGACCGGATCCTGTTCCTGGAGGGTCTGCCGAACTACCAGAAGCTGAACACCCTGCATATCGGCCAGACCGTCAGGGAGCAGCTTCAGGCCGACCTGGAGCTGGAGCTGGGCGTGGTCAAGCGCCTGCGGCCCGGCATCGCGCTCATGCGGGAGCGGGGGGACATCACCTCGGCCACGCTCTTCGAGCGCATCCTGGCCGACGAGGAGCACCACATCGACTATCTGGAAACCGAGCTGGGCCTCCTGGAGAGCCTGGGCGAACAGCTGTACCTTCAGCGGTACGCGGAACCGCCGTCCGCCTGAGCCGTCCGCCTGAGCCGTGCGCTCCCGTGGCCCGGCGCACCCCCGGCCGTCGCTCGCACGGACGGGAAATCAGATGCACAACGCCCGTCGTCATCGCTTCGACGGGCGTTTTTCACGCCATTATGCGGTTTCCAGCGACGAAGTTCGAAATGGTCGAGAATAGGATAGAAGATCGCGTCGCTTCCGTGCTGACTATCCCGGATTTATCAGTGTTTGCCCAGGTCAATTGATGGGTCAACGACAAGTCAAAAGGCGCGCTGTAGCCGGGAAACGATCGCACAAGGTCCTACGATCGCACCATGACCTGCGTACTTCTCGCCGAGGATGACACCTCGATTTCCGAGCCGCTGGCGCGAGCCCTGCGCCGGGAGGGCTATCAGGTGGAGGTGAGCCCCGATGGCCCGCAGGCCCTGGAGAGGGCCTTGTCGGGGGGCGTCGACCTGATTGTTCTCGACCTCGGCCTTCCAGAGATGGACGGGCTGGAGGTCGCGCGCCGCATTCGCGCGGAGGGACACGGGACTCCGGTCCTGATCCTCACCGCCCGTGTCGACGAAGTCGACACCGTCGTCGGTCTCGACGCCGGGGCCGATGACTACGTCACCAAGCCGTTCCGCCTGGCAGAACTGCTCGCCCGGGTGCGAGCCCTGCTCCGGCGCGGAACATCGGAGACCCCGGTGGTGCAAGGCGTCCGCATCGACGCCGACTCACGCCGGGCCTGGATGGGAGACAAGGAACTGCACCTGACCACCAAGGAGTTCGACCTGCTCCGCGTGCTCGTACGGGACGCCGGCAAGGTCGTCACCCGCGAGCAGATCATGCGCGAGGTGTGGGACACGAACTGGTGGGGGTCGACGAAGACACTGGACATGCACATCTCGTGGCTGCGCCGCAAGCTCGGAGACGACGCGGCCAAGCCGCGCTACATCACGACAGTCCGAGGGGTCGGCTTCCGTTTCGAGCGCGAGTAGCCGCCGTGGGGCGGTTGCGGGGGAGGGGCTAGCACGTGCGCCGGCGCCTGCTTTCCTCCATGCTGCTCGTCGCGGTCATCGCGGTACTGCTGTTAGGCGTGCCCCTGGGTGTCGTCGTCGTGCGCTTGATCAGCGACGAGGTCGCCCAGGAGCTCAGAACGGACGCGAGCCGGCTGCTGCTCGGAGTGGAGTACTCCCTCAGCCAGGGCCTGGAGATCAGTCCGGACCAGCTCGCGCGGAACTACCCGGACCGGTACCTCCAGGTGTACGTCCGCGGGAAACCGCCGATCGTCGTGGGCTCGCCTCCACCGGCGGGCCGCGATCTGACCGAGGAGGCGCGCTCCGAGAACGGATACGTACGCGTCAGCCGTGACGCGGCCCAGGTCCAACAGGACACCCATGCGCGGCTGGTGCTCATCATCGCGCTGGCCGTCGTGGCCCTCGGGGCCGCGATCGGACTGGCGACCGTCACCTCGCGTCGCCTGAACCTGCCGCTTCAGGATCTCACCAGGATCGCGGAGCGGCTGGGCTCGGGCGACGCGAGGCCGAGCAGGCACCGCTACGGCATCCCCGAGCTGGATCTCGTGGCCGAGGTGCTGGACCGCAGCGCGCTGCGGATCTCCGACCTGCTCGCGCGGGAGCGCGAGTTCGCGACCGACGCCTCCCACCAACTCCGTACGCCGCTGACCGGGCTGAGCATGCGCCTGGAGGAGATCGTCGCGGCGGCCGATCAGCCCGACGTGGTGCGCGAGGAGGGCGAGGCCGCGGTCGTGCAGGTCGAGCGGCTGACCGCCGTGATCGACGAGCTGCTGGCCGCCGCCCGCCGCCAGCGCCACGCCCAGGCTGCGCCGATCGACGTGGACGACGTGGTGGGCCAGCAGATCACCGAATGGGAGCCGGCGTTCCGCCGGGCCCACCGCTCGCTGGTGCTCGCGGGCGACCGCGGCCTCAGCGCGCTCGGCACGACCGGCGGGCTCAGCCAGGTGCTGTCCACCCTGCTGGAGAACTCCCTCAAGCACGGCGACGGCGTGCTGACGATCAACACATCGAGTACGGGCAGGTCTGTGGTGATCGAGGTGGCCGACGAGGGGCCGGGCATTCCGGACGCCCTCGGCCACCGGGTGTTCGAGCGGAGCGTCAGTGGGGGAGGCGGCACGGGCCTGGGGCTCACCCTCGCCCGCGCCCTGGTGGCGGCCGACGGCGGGCGGCTTGAGCTGGTCAAACGCCGCCCGGCGACGTTCGCCATCTTCTTACGCCACACCCGCGACAGCGGGCGTCATCGCGTGGTGAGCGGCCCCGCCTGACGGATCAACTGGTGGCGAGGGGGTCGGGCTGCGCCTTCACGTCCGGGTGGGGGCGCGCGTCCGAGTGGGACCGTACGTCGGGGTGGGACCGTACGTCGGGGTGGGGCAGCGCGCCCACCTTCTCGACGGCCCCCTCGGCGGGCTCCTCGGACTTCTCCGGGGCCAGCTCCGGAACGGCCAGGAACACCCACTTCTTGTAGGACCAGAAGCGGAACAGCGTGCCCAGCCCCACGCCGACGAACTGGGCGATGTTGTAGCTCACCGCGTCGTGCAGGCCCAGCGAGTAGCTCACGAAGCCGATCGTGAGCAGCGGGGGCAGCAGCCCGATGCCGTTCAGCAGGAAGAACAGGACGTACTCACGCGCCAGGCCGCTCTGCTCCCGGTGACGGTAGGTCCAGAAGCGGTTGCCCGCGTACGCGAACGTGGCGGCGACGATCGTGGCCACGACCTTGGAGGACAGCGGGCCCATGCCGATGCCGAACCGCAGCAGGTTGGTGCCGCCGAAGTCGATGACGAACGCGATCGCGCCCACCAGGCCAAACTTGATCAACTCATGGATGAGCGCGGCGAACCGCTCGTAGGCGCGTCGTAGCAACTGCACGTCCCGCACGGTCCTTCCTGATCGGCGGCCACGGTCGGCGGCGAGGTCTTCTCAGGCTACCGTTCACAAGCACAAATCGGGGTCTTGCCGCAACCTTCGCCCGCTTCGTCCCAGGTCATCAAAGAACATTTCAAGAAAAATCCCGCTATCTGGGATGAGTGGCCGGTCTTCGCACTACGCTCTCGCCCGACCAGGATCACTTCGTTCGGGGACGTACGCGTTCTGGAGAGGTGGCCTCACTCGTGTTCCGCAGACTCACGGCCCTCGGTCTCGGCCTCGTCCTGCTCGCGGGGTGTGGGACCGAGGGCCTCCGCGAGACCCCCGCCGATCCGGGCGAGACGCCCCCGGCGACGGTCGAGATCACCATGGCCGACGCGCAGGAGGCCTTCGACGGCCTCGGCGACCTGGCGGACGCCTGGAAGGACCGCGACTGCGCCCAGATCCAGCAGCTCACGACCGGTGCGGAGGGCGCCATCGCGAGCGGGGTCTGCGCGGCCGCTCGGGACGGCTACGCCGCGCCCGCCTTCCGGGCCTACCACGATCCGGAGTTCCTGCTGCCCCGCCGCGAGGACGGCGAGAACGGCGCCTGGTTCGCCGTGCTGGCCCGCAAGCCCCAGCCGGCCTACTTCGTCTTCGTATGGGAGGACGGCCGATGGCGGCTCGGCGCCGGGCCTATCCTGCTCGTCGGCAAGGCGCCCGCGATGGACGGCGCGGTGCTCGACGCGGAGGCCGTTCCGGACGCGGCCGTCGCGGCGCGGGTCGCGCCCACCCGGCACGTCGCGTTCCTGACCGATCCCTCCGGGGTGGACGGCGCCGGGGTCAGCGGGGTGCGCCTCGCCTCCGGCGACCCCATGCGCCGCCTCCTCGTGGAGCTGGTCCGCGCCCCCGGCAGGGCCCGCCCCGATCGCCTGACCACCGACGTGCGCATCGAGGGACCGGCCCGCGCGCTCGCGCTGCCCGCCGGCGGGGCGCTGGTGTTCCACGCGCTGCGCGTCGTCTTCACCCAGAAGCCGGGCTCGGGCCGTTCCTCCCTCGCGCACCCCCGCTATCGGGCCGCGGACGTACGCGCCTTCACGGGCGGCGCGGCCACGACCGTCACCGGCGGCGAGATCGTGGTGCTGGCGACCAAGGTTGCGAAGGACACCACGATGACGACGATCGGCATGCGCAGGGTCCTCGCCGACATCCGCAAGGGATCCGGCTGACGGGGTTTCGCCGGGCAATAGGTAGGCTGACGTGTCGTGAACAGCCCGAACGTTCCCCCTACCGCACCCGTGACCCCGCCCGTGGTGGGCATGGTCGGCGCGGGTCAGCTGGCGAGGATGACGCAGCAGGCCGCGATCGCGCTCGGCATCGACCTGCGCGTGCTCGCGAACGACCGTGACGAGAGCGCCGCCAAGGTGATCGTGGACACCCGGCTCGGTGACTACCGCGACCTTGACGATCTCCGGGAGTTCGCGAAGGGGTGCGACGCCGTCACCTTCGACCACGAGCATGTGCCGACCGAGCACATCCGGGCCCTGGCCGCCGACGGCCTCGCCGTACACCCCGGGGCGGACGCCCTGGTCCACGCGCAGGACAAGGCGGTCATGCGGGAGCGGCTCACCGCCATCGGCGCGCCCTGCCCCGCCTGGGCCCGCGTCGACGACCTGGCCGGTGTGGAGGCGTTCGCCGAGGAGCACGGCTGGCCCGTGGTGCTGAAGGCCGTACGCGGCGGCTATGACGGCCGGGGCGTGTGGATGTGCGAGTCGCCCGACGAGGCGCGCGAGGTGCTCGCCACCGGCGTGGCCCTGATGGCCGAGGCGTTCGTCCCGTTCGAGCGTGAGGTCGCCGTGCTGGTCGCCCGGTCCGCGCACGGCCAGGGTGTCAGCTATCCCGTGGTCGAGACCGTGCAGCAGGACGGCATCTGCGTCGAGGTCATCGCGCCCGCGCCGAACCTGGGCGAGGAGGAGGCGGCGCACGCCCAGCGGATCGCGCTCACGATCGCCCGCGACCTCGGCGTGACCGGGCTCCTCGCGGTCGAGATGTTCGTCACGAAGTCGGGGCTCGTGGTCAACGAGCTGGCCATGCGTCCCCACAACAGCGGCCACTGGACGATCGAGGGCGCCCGCACCTCGCAGTTCGAGCAGCACCTGCGGGCCGTGCTCAACCTGCCGCTCGGGTCGCCGTCGATGACCGCGCCGGTCGTCGTCATGGCCAACCTGCTCGGCGGGCCCGACCCCGACGTCTACTCGCGCTATGAGCACGTGATGGCCAACGACCCGGGCATCAAGATCCATTTCTATGGCAAGGACGTCCGGCCCGGCCGCAAGATCGGGCACGTCACCGCCCTAGGCACCGACCTTGACGAGGTGCGGGCCCGCGCCCACCACGCCGTCACCTGCCTGAAGGGACCTGTGGATGCCTGACGTCGGAATCGTCATGGGCAGCGACTCGGACTGGCCGGTGATGCACCAGGCCGCCGAGGCCGTCGCCGAGTTCGGCGTGTCCTTCGAGGCCGACGTGGTGTCGGCGCACCGCATGCCCGCGGAGATGATCGAGTATGGTTCCCGCGCCGCCGGGCGCGGGCTGAAGGTGATCATCGCGGGCGCGGGCGGCGCGGCTCACCTGCCGGGCATGCTGGCCTCGGTCACCCCGCTGCCCGTGATCGGCGTTCCGGTGCCGCTCAAATATCTGGACGGCATGGACTCGCTGCTGTCGATCGTCCAGATGCCGGCCGGGGTGCCGGTGGCGACCGTCGCCGTCGGCGGTGCCCGCAACGCGGGGCTGCTCGCCGTACGGATCCTCGCGGCGTCCGACGAGGACCTGCGGCGGCGGATGGAGGAGTTCCAGGCCGCCCTGCGGGACCAGGCGCACGCCAAGGGGGAGCGGCTGCGTGCCGAGGCGGCCCAGCTCGGCCGGTAGCCCCGGCATCGGTGAGCCCGGCTCATCCGGCTGCCGTGGGGCGGCGGGTGAGCCGGGAAGGCAGCCACGCGGACACGACCAGTGCGAGCACGGTGAAGGCGAGCGACCACCAGAACGTGTGCTCGAAGGCCGCCGCGGCGTCCGAAGGGCCGCCGGGATGACGGGCGAGTGCGCTGTCGAGGACCACGGCCAGCACGGCGGTGCCGAACGAGCCGCCGACCTGTTGCGCGGTCCTCGTGATCACGCTCGCGTGCGGCACCTCGTCGCGGGTGAGTCCCTCGTACGCGCTGCTTATGACGGGGATCGTCACGGCGCCGAGGCCGACGCCGCGTACGACGAGCGCGGCGACGAGCCACCACGTCGCGGTGTCCGGCCCGGCCCAGGCGAACGGCAGCGTCCCGAGCGCGGTGATCACCAGGCCGACGGCGGTGACCGGGCGCGCGCCCACGCGGTCGGTGAGCGTGCCGGCCAGGCCCCTGCTCAGCATCACGCCGATGCCCTGCGGGGCGAGCAGGAGACCGGCCGTGAACGCGTCCCTGCCGCCCACCTGCTGATAGAAGAGCGGGATCAGCAGCATCGCGCCGTAGAGGACGAAGCCCGACAGGAACATCAGCGCGTTCGCCGCACTGAACGAGGGGCTGCGCAGCAGTCGCAGGTCGACGAGCGGCGTGTCCGTCCCGAGCGCGCGTACGGCGAAGGCGGCGATGAGCGCGGCGCCCGCGATGAGCGGCAGCAGCACGTCGGCGTGGCCGAAGCCGCCGCCGACCCCGACCCGGGAGAGGCCGAAGATGATCCCGGCGATGCCGGGGCACAGCAGGACCAGGCCGATCCAGTCGAGCGGCGCTTCGCGGTCGCGTTCGCCCGCGGGCATGAAGCGCCAGGCCAGCGCGAGCCCGGCCAGGCAGAACGGCACATTGATCCAGAAGATCCAGCGCCAGGAGAGGTGCTGGACGATCAGG